>SKKD01000066.1 GCA_007121655.1 Desulfonatronovibrio sp.
ACATGGCGGTAATTGAAGGGGACCTGCAAACAAGCAATGACGCTGAAAGAATCGCCGCAACCGGAGCCCAGGTCATTCAAATCAACACCGAAGGCGGATGTCACCTTGACGGTTCCATGGTTCTGGAAGCTGCCGGGCAAATGGAACTCGACAACGTGAACATCCTATTTGTGGAAAACGTAGGAAATCTGGTTTGCCCGGCCGAGTTCAGCGTAGGGGAAGATTTTAAGGTAACTATTTTGAGTGTGGTCGAAGGTGACGACAAGCCTGAAAAGTATCCTTTAATCTTTGCTGAATCCAGGGTCATGCTGTTAAATAAGACAGATCTTCTGCCCTATGTGGATTTCAATATGGAAAGGGCTTCAAACTTTGCCAGGAGTTTAAATTTTGACATAGAAATATACCCGGTTTCAGCCAAAACAGGGGAAGGAATAGACCGCTGGTATGATTGGTTGAGGCTGGTGGTCAGGAACAAGAAAGAGGGATGAAGGCGCAGGGCGGAGGGCAGAGATCAGTAGCCTGTGGCCTGTAGTCGGTAGACAGTAGGAAGAAGAAAATTAGAAGTCAGAGGACAGGAAGGAATAAGTCATCCCGTTGTTTACCCTGATCATTAAACCCCTTGAGCGCGCATTTTTTTTAACTTTGAATTTATCGTAAACCCCGGAGGTTATAGAATGGAAGACCTGAAAATGGCGTCATCCTGCTCCTGTTCTTCAGATAAAAAAACTGAAGATAAGGACGCTAAACTTAAACAAAAAATGGGAAAGATTAAACATAAACTGGTGGTCATGAGCGGAAAAGGCGGCGTAGGCAAAAGCACCGTAGCCGCCAACCTGGCTGCCGCCCTGGCCATGGATGGTTATCAGGTCGGTCTTCTGGATATCGACGTGCATGGTCCCAGCATACCCAGGCTGTTAAGCCTCTCGGATAAAAAACCGCATATTGAAAAAGATTTTATCGAGCCGGTTGCCTGGGGGAGGAACCTGTGGGTAATGTCGCTGGGCTTTCTTCTCCCGGATAACAGGGAAGCTGTAATCTGGCGCGGACCGGTAAAGATGGGGCTCATTCGTCAGTTTTTACAGGATGTGACCTGGGGCGACCTTGACTACCTCGTGGTCGACTGCCCTCCCGGAACAGGAGATGAACCCCTGTCCGCATTGCAGCTTATCGGAAGGGAAGCCAGGGCAATCATTGTAACCACGCCCCAGGCGGTGGCTGTTGATGATGTTCGGCGTTCCGTCACCTTTTGCAGGGAAATGGAAACCCCCGTCCTTGGCATTCTCGAAAATATGAGCGGTTATTCCTGCCCCAAATGCCACGAACCTCTGGACATTTTTAATTCCGGAGGAGGAAAGGACCTCGCGTCTGAAATGGAAGTCGGTTTTCTGGGAAGTATTCCCATTGACCCCGAGATCGTCCGTTCCGGGGATGAAGGATACATTTATGTCAAAACCCATCCTGAAAGTCCGGCTGCCAGGGGCATGCTGGCTTTGGCCAAACGTATCTCGGACAATATGCCCGGAAAATAGTATTATCCGGAAAAAAAGATCTTTTGCAGGGAAGCCCGTAAGCTTTAACAAAATAAATTACATATTTGTAAAAAGTGCTTGCTTAAAACAGGTTTTTTTTATACAGCAAAATTTATGTTACAAAATATAAACCATCTATGTACAACCTGGCTATCCGGGCTGTTCCGGAGATATTATGAGTGATTCAGATAAAAAGGGATTTCTGGACAGAATAATGAGTGAAGCTGACGATTCCGCTCATCCCTTTCTGCAGAAAATTCAGGACAATATTAAAATAATTGCTTTGGTTGTGGGCACGGTTTTATTTCTGGCTGCAGCTTACACCCTCAATACCTTCTGGCAGGAAAGACAGATAACCCGGGCAAATGCCGAATTCGAAGCAATCCTTGCTCAGCAGGACCCTGATACCAGGATAAGAGAGCTTGAAACATTTCTGGACAAAGCACCGGACCGACTGAAAGGTGCGATCTTTCTTGAAAAGGCCAGAACCAGCATGAATGTAGAAGATTTCAGCAGGGCTGCGGACAATTTTGGGCATTTAGGCAGAATTGACCGGGATATGCGCCCGGTGGCCCTGCTCGGCAGGGCAAAGGCCTATGAACTTATGGAAGAACATGACCAGGCATTAAGGATATTGCAGGAAGAAGCAGCCGCAATTCCGGATGAATTCCTGGCTCAATACCTGACTTTATTGTCATTCAACGCTGAAAGAGCAGGTAATTATCAAATAGCCCTTGATGCGTATGAAAGACTTAAAGACGAAGCCCAGGGGGCTGATGTCGGTTTTATTGACTATAAAATTGAAACTTTGCGGCAGAAATTATCAAGCGAATAAGGAAAGTATTATGAACCTTTTAGATCCCAATCCCGGAGCAAAAGAACTGCTCCTGGGAAATGAAGCCATAGTCAGAGGAGCTCTGGAAGCCGGTGTTGGCTTTATTTCCTGTTATCCGGGCACTCCTTCATCAGAAGTGCCGGATACATTTTTCCGGCTCTCTCCCAAAGGAAAATATTATTTTGAATACGCTCCCAATGAAAAAGTCGCCATGGAAACAGCCGGTGCAGCCTCCCTTGGCGGAGTGCCCACCCTGGTGACCATGAAACATGTGGGCGTAAATGTGGCTGCTGATCCCATGATGACCCTGGCCTACATTGGAACGCCCGGCGGACTGGTAATCCTTTCAGCTGATGATCCGGGCTGTCATTCCAGCCAGAATGAGCAGGATAACAGGTATTACGCCCGGCTTGCAGGACTTCCCTGCTTTGAACCCTCGACAGCGCAAGAATGCAAGGACATGACCAGAGAAGCAATGGAACTGTCCGCCAAATGGGAACAGCCGGTTATGCTTCGAACGACCACCCGCGTTAACCATCTGCGGGGGGCCGTGAATTTTGGGGAAATGAAGCCGGCCAGGACCAGGGGGGAATTCAAAAAAAATCCCGGACGATTTGTGCCCATTCCTGCTGTTGCCCGGGTAAGACACAAGGCTTTGATCGCCAATCTGGAAAAAATCCGATCAGAGATCGAACACACTTCATGGAACAGGTCCTGGGGAGAAGGAAGCGTGGGAGTCATTGCATCCGGTGTCTCCAGGTCGTATCTTAAGGACGTTTTAAAATCACATCCTGAAATTCAGGTTCGGGTTTTGGAACTTGGTATCGCTCACCCTCTCCCTGAAAATACAATCAAAAATTTTCTTTCCGGTCTGGATAAGGTGATCATCCTGGAGGAGCTTGAGCCGATCCTTGAAAATGACGTTCGAATCCTTTGCCAGAAAAACGGACTGGAAATCGAAGTTATCGGCAAAAGCGACGAACTCCCCCTCTGGGATGAGTATTCCACCCTGTGCGTGGAGCAGGCTCTCATGAAAACCGTGGGACTTGAAATTAAAAAAGATCTGCTTCCTGCTCCCGACATATCCGAGCTCCCGGGCCGTCCCCCCAATCTTTGCGCGGGCTGCTCCCACAGATCGGTTTATATGAATGTACGCAAGATTTACGGCGATGAAGCAATTTATTCTTCTGACATAGGCTGTTATACTCTCGGCATTCTCCCTCCCTTAAAAGCTGCTGACTTTCTTTTGTGCATGGGTTCCTCGGTTTCCAGCGGGTGCGGCATGTCCAGGGTGGTGGATAATCCTGTGGTGGCATTCATCGGAGACTCCACCTTTTTCCACTCGGGGATAACCGGCCTGATCAATGCGGTTTACAACAATTATGATCTTGTTCTGGTCATACTGGACAATAGAACCACCGCCATGACCGGTCACCAGCCTCATCCAGGGGTTGACCAGTCTTTGTACGGAGGAAGGCCGGGCAATATAGAAATCGAACCTCTGGTCAGAGCCAGCGGCGTTAATAATGTCCGCAAGGTCAAAGCCCTCAATCAGAAGGCGGTTTTTGAAGCACTTGAGCAGTTCAAAAAAATGAGCGGAGTCAGAGTGCTGATTGCTGAAGAGCCATGCCCCCTTTATGCCAGAAGGGTAATGGGCATAAAGAGGAATAAGATTGCTGTTGTCAAAGAGTCAGGTCCGGCAAGCCTTGAATGTCTCAATACCCTGGCCTGTCCCTCTTTTTATATGGAAGGGGAAAAGGTCATGATCAACCCTGACAGTTGCGCCGGATGCATGGTCTGCATCCAGATATGTGATGAAATCAAACCTGGATCCAGGAGCTGATAACTATATGAAACCATTACGCGTATTCTTTACCGGTGTAGGCGGCCAGGGCACCTTGACCGCCACTAAACTTCTGGCTGAAACAGCCCTGGAACAGAACATCCAGGTTAATGCCGGAGAAATTCACGGCATGGCTCAAAGAGGAGGCGTTGTTCACTCTTTCGTCCTTCTGGGAGGATATTTAAGCCCTAAAATTTCCCAGGGAGAAGCAGACGTGATCCTTGGCTTCGAGCCTATGGAAACCATAAGAGCTCTTTCTTTTCTTAAAAAAGGAGGCCTTGTGTTAAGCAGTGAAGATCCTGTTCCGCCAATTTCGGTAACAACAGGCAAACAAACTTATCCGTCCTTGGATTACATCAAATCTGAAACCCTCAAATGCTCTCCGGAGGCAAGATTCATTCCCTGTATCTCCCTGGCAAAACAGACTGGTGTAGTTCAGACAGCCAACACCGTGCTCATGGGAGCTTTTTTTTCCATGGGACTGCTACCATTCGGTCTGGAAGTACTTCTTGATTCAATTAAAAAGAGGCTCAAGCCCGGACTGGTTGACGTCAATCTGAAAGCTGCGCGCCTTGGCGCAGATTTTATAAAGGAACACTCAGGCTAATTAATCATGAAAGAAACCGGTTATCTGGCTATCCTTGAAAAGATCCTTATGGAGATGGGCTGGCAGGCTCCGCTCCATAAGGGGCTGGATGACCTTCTTAAAACCACTGCCAGGGAAATGAACTTTAAACGCATGTCACTGGCTATACTGGATCCCAAAACTCAGACCATTGACTTCAGCCTGGCCCATGGCCATAAAAAAACTCCAAAATATTCCTATACCCCGGGACAGGGCATAACAGGACTTGTGGTCAAAGAAAATGCCCCGATCATAGTCCCGGTCATGAAAGATGACCCTAACTTCCTGAACCTGGCTTTTGACCGCTCTCCTGAAGAACTTGCTTCCCTTTCCTTTATCTCTGTTCCGGTAAAAAGAAGCAATTCTGACGGCCAGTTAGAGATTCTTGGCGTTCTCAACGCTGAAATGGATTTGAAAAATATATCCGAGCTGGAAGAAAATTGCCGCTTCCTGCAGGTATTGGGTATTATCATAGCCAGGCAGACTTCTTTTTTGCAGGAAGAAATGGGCAGACAAAAGGAGTTTCCTGAAATCCTTAATCCTGATCAGAATATCAGTCACCAGAACCTGGCCCAGCACAAACTCATCGCCACTTCAAAAATCATGATCACGATAATGAATCAGATCATGCAGGTTGCTCCCACCAGGGCGACTGTGCTTTTACGTGGAGAATCAGGCACTGGAAAGGAGCTTCTGGCTGAAGCCATTTGCAACTTAAGTCCCAGAAAAAACAAGCCGTTCATCAAACTTAATTGTGCCGCACTGCCATCCGAGCTTTTGGAAAGCGAACTCTTCGGGTATGAACGTGGAGCTTTTACCGGAGCAGCTCACAAAAAAAAGGGCCGTTTCGAGTTGGCCCACCAGGGAACTTTATTTCTTGATGAAATAGGCGAGCTAAGCCCCGGAGCCCAGGCAAAACTCCTGCGCGCCACCCAGGAAGGAGAGATTCAGCGCCTGGGCAGCGAGCACACCACCAAGGTAAATGTAAGGATAATCTGCGCCACTCATCAGAATCTGGAAAAACTTATTGAACAGGGAAAATTCCGTGAAGATCTCTACTATCGACTTAATGTTTTTCCGGTTTTTATACCGGGACTCAGGGAACGCAGGCAGGATATCCTTCCATTGGCCGAACATTTTCTGGATTTAGCCGGAAAGGAATATGAAAAGAATATCAAGCGGGTATCCACTCCTGCCAAGGATCTCCTTATCCAGCATGACTGGCCGGGAAATGTCCGGGAACTCAAAAATTGCATTGAAAGAGCAGTGCTCATGTGCAATGAGGAGGTAATTCGCACATACCATCTTCCCACCACCCTGCAGACTGCTGAAAGTACCGCCACTGACAATGAATTGCCCTTTGTGGACACTGTATCCAGATTTGAGCAGGAATTGATTGTTGATGCCCTGAAAAAAACCAACGGAAATATGCTCAAGGCAGCCAGAGACCTCCGGGTAAGCTACCGGATCATTAACTACAAGGTAAAGAAATACAATATCAATCACAAAAGATATGTTACCAAGTAGATAAACTGCCGCAACTTTACATCGCGGCAATCTTCATGAGCTCGATTTTCCATGCAGATTGCTTCGGTCGCTTCGCTCCCTCGCAATGACAGGTGAGGCAATGCTCCCTGGTTTCTTCTTCCTCTCTTCAATCCCTGAATTCCTCAATCCCTGAATTCCTCAATTCCTAAGTACCGGGAATCACTTTACGAATATCTCTATTTGACTGTTTAAGTGTTTCTGAGGTAATATTCATATATCTGCAAACCCTACATAAATTCCAATATGTTATTTTTTCCAGGATCAAAATCAGACCACAACCTTACTCCTGAAGCAAAAGGTCTTATTGAGTCAGTCTACTCCACCATCATTGACCCCGGTGCATGGCAGATCTTTCTCCAGCAACTGGTAGGCGCCACAAATTCCCGGTCTGCAAGAATGCTGGTAATGAATTCCGGGGCAGACCTCGTTACTACAAGCATCAAGGTAAATATTGATGATAAGTACCACCGGCAGTATGTCGACCACTATGTAAACAGCTGTCCATGGCGTCCTGAATTATCCTCGATGACGCCCGGCCGGCTTTATTCGACTTATCTCCACTTCAGCTGCGCCCAGAAGGACTTTTACCGTACTGAATTCTTCAATGATTGGGCCCGGCCTCAGGACATTCATCATGGCATGTGCGGTACTGTTTTCTGCGGTTCGGAACATGCGGTGCAGTTGTTGATTCAACGCACCCGGGACCAGAGATATTATACAGAAGAGGAAACCTCCTTTGTCAACGAACTTGTTCCCCATATACAGAATTCCTTGCAGATTGCCGGGCAGGTACATGAGAGCCGGGCACAGGCCGAGGCAATATCAATCGCCGCCGGCCTGGAGACAATCCCTTTTCTGTTGCTCAACAGGCAGTTAAAAGCAGTTTACCTCAGCCCCGGAGTTGAAGATTTTCTGAAGGATAATGGCGTGGTGCGGCTGACAAACGACAAATTGAAAATATCGGACTCCGTGCACAATCATACCCTGAACAGGTTGCTTCAGGAATGTCTCCGATCCGCCGAGTCACGCAACTTCAATACAGCATCAAAAACCTTTACAATACCTGGTTTTGAAAAATCAGACCTGCATCTGTTGATCAGGCCTGTACATCCTGATGTCCCGGTGCTGATAAGCGAGCCCTCCGTTTATGTGGTGATTTATCTGTATGATCCGACGGCCCGGATTAATCTGAGTATTGAGCGGTTGAAAAGCCTCTATTCTTTGTCTGAGGCTGAAATCAGGGTGACAATGGCTATGGTCGCCACTGCGGATTCCGGAGAAGCCGCCCGAAAATGCTATATCAGCATGCACACTCTGCGTTCACATCTAAAGTCCATTTTCAGCAAAACCAATACCCGCAACCGGACCGAATTAATGAAGCGCCTGCTGACAGGTCCTGCCAGATTGCACTAGATTTGCTTAAATAATTTTAATCGTTCTAGAAGGAGCCAGTGATGATCGGCAATATAAACTCGTTGACAACCACAACCGTACTTGCCCACGACAACATATCCATTCCCTGCGACCATGGAGGCAGCGGGGAACCAATGCTTCATTTCATCCACGGCTGGACCTGCAGACGAAACTACTGGAAACCGCAACTGCCTTTTTTCAAGGAAAAACATCAGGTTATCGCTCCGGATCTGCCCGGTCACGGTGATGCCCTTGCTGAAGGGCGACAGAGTTGGACTGTGGCGGATCTTGCCCGGGACGTGGAAAGCTGCGTGCTCAAACTCAGTCCAGGACAAACGATTCTGGTAGGTCATTCCATGGGCGGAGCCGTAGCCCTGGAGGCCGCCCGCAGCCTGAAGGAAAAGGTTTCAGCCGTGGTTCTGGTGGATACCTTTGTTATAGATTACGGCGGTCTGGACCATGAAACCATACAGGGAATCGCCGCACCCTTTGAATCCGACTTCCCCTCGGCCATTGCAGGGCTGATTGAGAATACTTCCACGGCTGCCACCCCTTCGGATCTCAAAGAGCGACTGATCCGGGACATGTCCGAAGCCGACCCTGCCTGGGCCTTGCCGCTCTGGCGTGATCTTTTGTCCTGGAGTCCGGAACCTGCCTTCGAAGCACTGAAAATTCCCATCCACGCCATAAATGGTGCCCTGATCCCGGAATCCGCCCGCAACCGATGCGCCCCTTATGTAACGGAAACAATAATTCCCGGGGCCGGTCATTTCCTGCAGATGGAAGATCCTGAAGGCTTTAACCGAACACTGGAGCATATATTGTCCCGGCTGACCTGACTTCCAACGATGGCCGCCTGCTTTTTGACTTCATTTTTTTCTTCAGAAGCCGGTTCGGTCTAACAACAACTTCCCTTCAATTTATTGAATAAATCATGTCATACCTGGCGTGATAAGAATCTACGCCCCCCCTTTATTCTGAAAAAGCACTTCTTTGTTTTTCCGCTAATATTTTAATTCAAATTCACTCATTTGGGTGATTACATATTCTCTGGCATCTGCCATGTATGGATAAGTCTGCAATGGAAGCCCATGCAGAGCGTGACCATGATTTGCCGGGATTTTCAGTTGATTTGTAATAATTGTTTACTGTTCCAAAACTTTTTGGAGGAAAGAAAATGAAGAAGGTACTCAACTATCTGTTCTTTGTTTTACTGGCCCTTTTCCTGCTCCTCGCTTCTTCTGTTCCTGTTTCTGCCTGCGGAGGCGGAGGAGGAGGTGGCGGAGGAGGTGGCGGCTCCCAGGGTGATACATCCAGTGATTTTTCGGAAGGTTTATCCATACTTATTAAAGCGCTTAAACACGCTCAGAAGAGGCAGCAGCTGGAACAGAGGCAAAGGCACTGGGAAGCTGCCAGAGAAGCCGCCTTTGAAGGTCGCAGTAAATATGAGGGCTGGATGGGTACGGCCGCAGACTGGGGTCCAACTGCAATTTCTTATACGGGTTGGGGCGTGGGTATATTTGCAACAGGCGGCTGGGGAGCCCTGGGCAAGCTGGGATTAGGTTTCGGAATGGGTGCGGCAGGCGGTGCAGCAGACGCTTTAGGCAATCGTCTGGCCGGTAATGAAGCAAGAACATTGCAAAGGATCGCAAAAGATGCATTAATTGGCGGAATAACGTCACAAATGCCTACTGGAGTCGATAAAGTAGCGGAAGCCGGGCTTCAGCAGGCGGCCAACAACAGTGCACCACGGTCAAGGGTATATGAATCCCCGTTACAGCACGCTCAGCAACATCAGATGCGGGGACCGGGCGGATTCGGCACTCCGGGAACCATCCAAAGATAAAGGCAGGTGATAAATGTTATTTAGAAAAATAATAATTGTTCTGTTTCTGGCCCTGGCCATGACGGGCTGCAAGGCCCAGCAGCATCTTCAACAAACCCGATCCCAGTATGACACTCCCCCTTTTGTACTGG
>SKKD01000222.1 GCA_007121655.1 Desulfonatronovibrio sp.
GTGTGCCCTCTTCGCCTGCAATGATCATGGGCGGGGAAAAGCTTTTTCCCTGATCAATGGAACGGCTGAAGTACAGGGCTCCCTCAAATTCAGTCCAGGCGGCATAGAGAGTTCCATCATCGGTGCTCCTGGCCAGATCCAGGCTGCCGTTGAACCAGATTTCCTCAATCAGGCGGCCCTTGCCTGCTCCGGCAATGGTATTGGATAAATTCAGGGGGGTCGAAAAGGTCCGGCCACCGTCCTCTGACCTGGAAAAGAAAATCTCTCCGCCATGGGAGCCTCCTGAAAAGATGATCTCCTGCCACAGAATGAACACTTTTTCCGGTTCTTCCGAGGTCATGATCACCCTGGGCAGCCAGGAAAAGATTTCCGGACTCCGGGAAACATTCACCGGTTCGGAAAGCCGTGGCTGACCTTCCGGGGCAAAGATCTGGAAGAATATATCCTGCCGTGCCTGGTCGACCCAGGCCACGCCGGCCTGGCCCTGGTCGGTAAGGGCAACTGCGGGATCATCCACAAAACGCCAGTCTGACTGGTTCATGCGCCAGGGTCCGCGATAGGCTTCATCCCGGGCCACTTCAATATAATCATCCCATTCTATCTTCATTTCATCCCCCCGGACTAAAAAAGGCACAAGAAGCAAGGCCGCAGCCAGGAACAGAATTATGGCCGCTCCTGTCTGAGTCATGCGAAAGTTCCCTTCTCCCCCGGAAACAACAAGGCTGCGTATGACTCTGATATTTTCCTTCATCATACACCTCTCAAGGCTTATCAGTCTTTTAACAACAATCCTCACCCGCGGGTTGTTCGTAAACCCGGATATCAGAATTTCCCGCCTGCTTGAGGTAACATTACTCACGAGAACCCATGGATATAAACTCAAGCAGGTGCAAATGGAAATTTAAACAAACTGTAACGAATAGTCTCTGGTGCAGGGGAAGAAACGCCCTGCAAACCCAGGAGCTGGAAAGTCCGCTTCTTCAGCAGAAAGTCCTGCCGGCAGCTGTCCTTTTCCGGCAGAAAAAAAATAACCAGGACCCAGATTCCGTCAACACCCCGCAGTTAATCATCCTCCCGTCTATTTCCCTGCTTTCACCTCCCTGCGCCGGGCGTGGAGGATCGGTTCGGTGTAGCCGTTGGGTTGTTCGCGGCCCAGTAAGATCAGGTCGCGGGCCGCCTGGAAGGCGATGCTTTGGTCGTGGTTCGGCCCCATGGGCCTATAGAGCGGGTCGTTGACATTCTGGCGGTCCACCACGTCGGCCATGCGGCGCAGTACGGCCAGGACCTGGTCCCGGGTGCAGACGCCGTGGCGCAGCCAGTTGGCCATGTGCTGGCTGGAGATGCGCAGAGTGGCCCGGTCTTCCATCAGGCCCACGTCCGAGATGTCCGGCACCTTGGAGCAGCCCACTCCCTGGTTCACCCAGCGGACCACGTAGCCCAGGATGGACTGGGCGTTGTTGGCCAGTTCCTCTTCGATTTCCTCAGGGGTGGGCCGTTTGTCGCCGAACAGGGGCAGCCGGAGCAGGTCGTCCAGGCCGGCCCTGGGGGTGCCGATCAGTTCGCGCTGCCGGGCAAAGACATCCACCTGATGGTAGTGCATGGCGTGCAGGGTGGCGGCGGTGGGAGACGGGACCCAGGCGCAGTTTGCACCGGACAGGGGATGGTCGATCTTAGTCTCGAGCATTTCCTTCATCTTGTCCGGTTTGGCCCACATGCCCTTGCCGATCTGGGCCCTGCCGCTCAGGCCGGCGGCCAGGCCCACATCCACATTCCAATCCTCGTAGGCGGTCATCCACGTCTCGGAGCGCATGTCGTTCTTGCGGACCATAGGTCCGGCCTCCATGCTGGTATGGATCTCGTCGCCGGTGCGGTCCAGGAATCCGGTATTGATGAAGATAACCCGCTCCCGGGCGACCCGGATGCACTCCTTGAGGTTCAGGGTGGTCCGGCGTTCCTCGTCCATGATCCCTATCTTCAGGGTGTTCCGGTCCAGACCCAGAGAGTCCTCAATGGCGGCGAACAGGTCCCGGGTAAACAGGACTTCTTCCGGTCCGTGCTGCTTGGGTTTGACAATGTACACGCTTCCCTGACGGCTGTTGCGCCACGGACTGTTTTTCGTACTGCTTTTGGGAGAGCGCAGATCGTGGAGAGAGATCAGAGCCGTGGTCAGGCCGTCCAGGATGCCCTCGTAAATTTCCCGGCCCTGGTCGTCCAGGACGATGTCCGTGGTCATCAGCAGCCCCACGTTGCGTACCAGCATCAGGCTGCGTCCGGGCAGGACGAGTTCGGTCCCGTCAGGTGCCGTGAAAAAACGATCTTCCCGCATCCGGCGCTCCACAAAGCGGCCGCCTTTGGAAAATCGCGCGGTCAGGTCGCCCTTGAGGAGCCCCAGAAGATTTTGAAATGCCCCGGTTTTGTCCTCGGCGTCCACCACGGCCACGGAATCCTCGAAATCCAGAATGGTGGTCAGGGCCGCCTCCAGGACCACGTCGCTTACTCCGGCCTTGTTCTCACGACCGATGTAATGGGAGCGATCGATGCGCAGCTCCACGTGCAGGCCGTTGTTGCGCAGGACAACGGCTGTGGGTTCGTCGTCCTGGTTCATGGGTCCGGTGAAGCCGGTGAACTGCTCCGGACGGACCAACCCCTGCCTGGAGCCGTCTTCCATGTGCGCCATCAGTGTCCGCTGGTCCGCAGTCGATGGGTTCGGGACCGCCATGTAACGGACCACGTCACTATGACGTCCCGCTGCCAATGGCACGGCCCGGTCCAGAAAAGCCGCGGCCTCGGCCATGACCCTGGCTCCGCGCAATGGGTTGTAGGCATCCCCCTTTTCTGCGCCCTGGACTTCGCTGATCACGTCCGTGCCGTAAAGAGCGTCATACAGGCTGCCCCAGCGGGAGTTGACCGCGTTGACCGCGTACCGGGCGTTGGTCACCGGGACCACGAGCTGCGGACCGGCAACGGCGGCAATTTCCGGGTCCACGTTTTCAGTGGTAATCTGGAATTCCGGGGACTCAGTGTCACTGTCAACAACCAGATATCCGATGTCCAGGAGAAACTGCTTGTAGGCCGAAGCGTCGTGGGGGGTTCCGGCACGGTCGCGGTGCCACTGGTCGATGGCCGCTTGCAGGGCGTCGCGTTTTTGCAGCAGCGCGGCGTTGCGCGGGCAAAACTCCCGGACGATCCCTTCCAGAGCTCTCCAAAAAAGCTCCGGCTCCACCCCGGTCCCGGGCGCGGCCTCCTGAGCGATAAAGTTGTGAAACGGTTTGGCGATACGCAACATTCCCACCTGAACATGATCCATGATCGTCCTCCTTTGGGCGTTTCTTGGTTTACGATACAGGGCGGCCGGGTCGATCTGACCCCTCCCCGGCTGCCGCTGGATACCTGATTTTTCTGCTGGGCTTTTCCTTCTGCGCCCTGAAAGGCTTTTTAATGATCCTTCCGGTTCAGCGGGCTTTTCCCTAGTCTCCGACCTGGTACGAGTCCAGGCTGTTTTCTGCTGGTTTACGGCGTTCACCTGAATGACGAAAGGGGAGAAGGAAAGTGAGGACGAAAAAGATCTGATCCAGTCCCGGGTTCAAGCTGGATCAGTCCCGGATGGTCTTCTCATTATTAAGAACAAGTGCGGGCTGTCCCCTTCCGCGCCGAAGACGATTAATTGAACGAAGTATTGGGCCACGGGAAATAATCCACCGTTCAAGCCGAAACTTGCCGGGGAAGTTCATCAGGGAGAGACCGAGCATGATCATCAGCACACCCTGCCCCGGCAGCACCAGCATAATCACCCCGGCCAGAACGAATACTCCGCCGGTCAGGTTCTTCACTGCCAAGACAAAAAGACGCATGGCCCCGGATTGATGAATGATCCTGCGTTTTTCGGGGCGTTTCTGAGAGGCAAAGTAGTCTTTCGGAATCCGGACCACCATCCAGGGAACAATAGCCAGAACCGCTGCAAAGACAATAAATGATGCACCGCCGATCAACAGAAAGACGGTTTCATGTTCCTGGATCCATCCGAGCATGTAAGCCCTCAAATAAGCTCAAATTTTATAGGTCAAAATATCTGTCCCATTGTCATCAGGACTCATCCCGGTGCCCTTATTTGAGACTCATTCAGAGAATGATTACTTTTCAAAAACGCCGGTTATTTCCGCTTTATCCAGGATGTGATTTTGAATGACCTGATGAAACTTTTCCAGGTCATCATTCTGATCAAGATCCAGACTTTTCGTATCCAGGGCGTATATGGAAACTACGTAGGGATGCTCACCTGTTCCCCTGGGAGGCTGCGGTCCACCGTAGCCGGTGTCTCCGAAGGAATTCCGGAGTTCCTTTGTCCCTGAGGGCATATTTTTACCCGAAGCATTCTCCGGCAGAGACAACACATCTTCGGGAATGTTGATTACAAGCCAGTGAACCCAGTTATCAGCCACCGGATGGGGATCGATTATGGAAAGGGCGAAGGATTTTGTCCCCTCGGGCACATCGGACCATTGCACCGGAATTGAGATGTTCTCTCCTCCTGCTCCGGGCATGCAGTGCCTTACAGGTATGGTTTCCTTGTCCTGAAATGAGTCTGTTTGGATACGCATGTATGCACCTCCCTTAGTTTTTCAGCGGAAAGCCGGTTCATCATGACGTAAAAGATTCCGAACAGCCGGTCTATCCCGGCCTGCCTGCTGCTGTTTTGATAATTCTTCTGTTTTACCTGTTAAAATGGATCCAAACAAAAATAATTCTAAAATCATGGAGCGGCAAGCACCGGGCCTGTATTATTTGCCCGGATGATTTCCGGTGAGATTTTATACCTGGAATTTTGCAGGCATCTTATTCAGCAGGGATAAACTTCGCCCTGACCTCTTCAAGAAGTATTCCTTTTCTGTGAGCTCTCTCAGGAATGTACTCAGGCTCTGCCTGTGACTGATCAGGGTATTCATTGATTTCTATTTCTCCGGTCCAGATGACCATGTTTTCCCAGAAAATATTTCCTTCCATCCTGTAGATGTATCTTCCCGGGGCAACAGGCCGGCCGTGTTCATCCCTGCAGTCCCAGACGGCAGTGTGCCATCCGGACAGTGGCGTGGCTCCGCTCACCGCATCCACATAACCGTGTTCCGCCTGTTCCCAGTCCGCTGTCTCTCTCCATTGGGGAAGGCTCAGAGGTCTCTGTTCATAACCTCCCCGGGCGGTGTACCGTGTGGCAAAGACTGTGGCTACATAATCGCCATCTTCATCCTCGATCCATATGGCAAACTGGTTGCTGGCCATACGCGGTTGAACATGCAGAAAATAGCTGATCTCCACCTGCCCTGGTGCATTGTTATGTTCGGCAGGCCTGCCGGATTCCGGGGATAAACCTGAAGCATCCGAGCTTGCCGCTGGCATTAAAACCTGGAGAAAAAAACAGAAAAACAGCATCAACAGCCGATACAGTTGTGCCCTGAAAAAAAATGCTCTCAATAAAGGGTAAAGTGTTCTGATCATCTTGATAAGATAGGGGTTGTAGAAGAAGAGTCAAAAGGTCCACCGGGACATTTCATTCCTGATCAGGGTTGAATGTCTGAGGCAGGAATAACCAGGCCGGGTCATTATTGCTAATCATCAGGTAACTTATTTTGGTTCCTCGACACAATGAGTGGATTTGAACAAATAGTTCAGCTTTTTTTACGTGCATTAAGTGATTCCTGGAGTGGGCGAGAGATACCCTCTTTAGCTGCTGCCCCGCAGCAGCTAAAAGGATTATCCCATCTGCGTAGATCTGCGAGATCTGCGGTTAAATCTTTTGGCTTCATTCTTCAAGCATCAAGGCAAAGATAAAGAGTGTTTAGCCGCTGATTGCGCTGATCTACGCTGATAAGAGAGATATTAATGCTGTTCCTGGACACTAATGAGTGGACTTGAACAAATCCACGGCTAACGTCGAAGAGCCCTTTTTTTACTCTCTGGCAGAAAACCGGGCCATAACTTTTTCAGCAAGCTTTTGCGTGCTCTCCCGGGCGTCCAGGACCAGGTCCGCACATTCCCGGTACAAGGGCTCTCTTAGAGCCATGGTTTCTTTGATCTCCGCTTCCCTGGACAGGGAAGACAGGGGCGGCCTCTGCCCCGGATTGGGGTCGGCCTTCAGCCTGCTCAAAATAAGCCCGGTGTCCGCCATGAGATAAACAGTCAGGAACTTATCATTCTTGAGAATATCCCGGTTGGATTTCCTCAGGATTATTCCCCCTCCGGTAGCCACTACCAGACCCTGCAGCAGGGTGGTGTCAGCCAGGATTTTTTCTTCCATATGGCGGAAATATTCCCAGCCCTCCAGGGTAATGATATCTTCAATGCTCATACCGGTGCCATCCTGAAGCTTATGGTCGGTATCCAGAAAAGTTAAACCATGACTTGAAGAAATCTCCGTGGCCAGGGTAGTCTTGCCCCCAGCCCTGAATCCTATGATGTATATGTTCTGATATCCTGACATCTACCGGCTACCTGTCGATCCATTTTTCGAAATAATCCAGGCGCTCCTCGGGAGAAAGAGAGGGACGGGAATAAAGTCCCGCCTCATTCCTCTGCCTGTAGGCCTCATAGAGAATTATGGCTGCCGCCACTGATACGTTAAGGCTTTGGACCATGCCCTGCATGGGTATATAGATTTCATGCCCGACTTCCGCCTGCAGATCCGCTTCCACCCCACTGTGTTCATTGCCGAGAATAACCGCTGTAGGCTTTGTAAAATCCCATTTATGAACAGGGATCGCTGTTTGACTGAATCCCGTCCTGACAGGAGTAAACCCCCGGTTGGTCAAATGACTCATCAATTCGGCAACGCTTGGGTGCTTTATCCTTTCCACCCACTTCTTGGCTGATGCGGAAGATTTTTTGCCCAGAGCAGGAAAAACATTGCAGGTGTATAAGAGGTGGATTCCGGGCACTCCAAAGGCGTCGCAGCTCCGAAGGATTGCCGAGACATTGTGTGGATCGTGAATATTATTGATGACCAGGGTCAGGTCATTCTGTCTTTTTTCCAGGACTTCCCGGATTCGTCTGATTCTCTGTTCTGTTCTTGGTTTGCTGATCATGGTTTTGACAGGTAGATAAGATATTCCTGATTGCCCTTGGGACCTTTAATGGCAGCGGGAACCTGACCACCAGGTTCAAGTCCGAGGTTGAGAGCAGCTTTATCAGTTACCTCACGCACCGCATCCAGGGCCACTGACTCCGACCTGACCACCCCCTTCACCGTCATCCCCCGACCTACTTCAAACTGGGGTTTTACCAGGGCAATAATCTCTCCTCCGGGCTTTAAATAACATACGGCCACGGGCAGAACCAGGGAAAGGGAAATGAACGAGCAATCAATCGTAATCAGGTCTGCCGGTTCCGGCAAAAGATCCGCTGGAGCCGTGCGGATATTTATCTTTTCCAGATTAACCACCCGCTCGTCGCCTCTCAGCTTCCAGTGCAGCTGCCCGTAGCCGACATCCAGGGCGTATACCTTCAATGCGCCATGCTGCAGAAGACAATCAGTAAAGCCCCCGGTGGAAGCGCCGACATCAAGGCAAATCTTGTCCCGGACTTCTATCCTGAAATGTTCGATTGCCGTGAGCAGCTTGTATCCGCCCCTGCTTACAAACCGCTCAGGCTCTTTTACAAACAGGCAGGTTTCCGGACTCAGGGACCGGCCGGGCTTGTCCACCAGAACATCGCCACCCCCCTTGAGGATATAAACCTGTGCGGCCATAATCAGCCTTTTAGCCTTTTCCCTGGACTCCGCAAGTCCCTTTTCAAAGAGCAGTTCATCCGCTCTTTTTTTATCAGCCATGAAGAAATTCCGCTCTCTGGTTTAACAGACTGTTTAAAAATCTCCCCATTGTCGTCGCTCCTCCCGCATTTACATGAACAATTAAATTCTTCAGGTTCTGTAAAGACTCACATTTCGTGTAAGCACGGGATTGCTTCTTGCACCTGGAATTTTTGAACTGTCCGCCGGGTAAGGATTTTTTCAACTAGCCGTTAAGATATTTTATTGGAGACGAGGATTATAAATTGTCCTGCCGGATTGTTTACAGTTGATTCTGTAATCCACTGAACCATAATCTGAAGGTGGCTGAAAGCCCCGTTATCCGGCAGGAATCCTTGTCTACGCCCAATGGATCAGACCAAGAGAGTGCGGATCAAGAAGCAGGGGATGGTGCGGCAGAATCCTTACCGTGTAGCCGAAGCGACCTGTCTTTACCGACTTTATCCTTCCTTGGTATAAATACCAGCCGTCTTCGATCATATCCTTTTGATCCATGCAGACAGTATTACGGTCGACAAAATCGCCATTAACATCCACCCCGCCGGAATAAATTTCCACCCGGATATCATGGGGGCCAAGGCCGTTTACGTATACCTCGGCAGTAACCGTAATTTCGTCTCCGGAGTACAGGCTGTCACCCTCCATGGCCCGGACATCTCTGATCTTTACCTCGTCCCACTTGGTCATAAGATCCATTCTCCAGGATGCCAGGTTTTTGGCCTGCTCAAAACCATTCTTCTCCAGCTTTATGAAATTATGATAGGCAGGAAGATAGGCGTTTTCGGAGTAATCCTCCACCATGCGATGGGAACTGAACACGGGACACAAATCTCTGAGCCCGTTTTTCATCTTCTTTATCCATTCAACAGGCATGTTTCCGTGGGAACGGTTGTAGAACATCGGAACAATATCTCTTTCCAGGACATTATAAAGGTAATGGCTTTCCACAAGATTCTGGTATTCCTGGTCTTCATACTCCTCGCCGTTTCCAATGGACCAGCCGTAACGATTGTCCCGGGTGTAAGCCTCATCCCACCAGCCATCAAGCACACTGAAATTGAGAACCCCATTGGCAACGGCCTTCATGCCGCTGGTGCCGCAGGCTTCAAGGGGGCGTCTGGGATTGTTGAGCCAGACATCGCAACCCTGAAGCATGTAGCCGGCTATCTCCATATCGTAATCCTCGATGAATACGAAGTGATGCCTGCATCCTTCTTTACGGCAGAACTGGGCGATCTCCTGGATAATCTTCTTGCCCTCGATGTCTTTGGGATGTGCTTTGCCGGCAAAGATAAACTGCACGGGCTGTTTATCGTTACTCATTATTTCCAATATTCTCTTGGCGTCGGACAGAATCAGATTGGCCCTTTTATAGGTGGCGAATCTCCTGGCAAATCCTATGGTCAATACTCCGGGATCAAGGACTTCTCCGGCCATCTGCAGCTCATGGCGTCTGCCGCCCCGGGCCAGGGTCTGACTTTTCAGTCTTTCACGCACAAAGTCCACCAGGCGTTCCCTGAGACGCTCGTGGGTCCTCCAAAGCTCGGAATCCGGTATGGCATCCGACTGTTTCCAGACCCGATTGCAATCAGGATCCTCACGCCAGTTGGGACCAAGATAGCGATCAAACAGGTAAGCCATGTCCGGCGCTATCCAGGTGGGGACATGAATTCCGTTGGTTATGGCAGCGATGGGAACATCATCCACGGGATATTGCGGCCAAACTTTTTTCCACATGTTTCTGGCCACTTTTCCGTGCAGCTGGCTTACCCCGTTATTAAACCTGGAAAGGCGCAGGGCCAGAACGGTCATGGTGAACAGCTCCTGTTCATCCCGGGGGTTTTCCCGGCCAAGGGCCAGGAAAACTTTAAAGGCCAGGCCAAGCTCCCTGGCATATCCGTCAAAATATTTCTGCATCAGCTCGGGGGCAAAACGATCATTCCCGGCAGGGACCGGAGTATGAGTGGTAAAGACGCTGCTGGAGGCGACCAGTTCGGTGGCTGCTTCAAAAGACATGTTATATTCGCGCATGAAGGTGCTTATTCTTTCAAGACCGGCAAAAGCGGAGTGCCCCTCGTTCATATGGATGACCCTGGGGTTGAGCCCGATGGCTCTCAATGCCCTGATTCCCCCTATGCCAAGCACGATTTCCTGCTTGAGCCTCATTTCCCAGTCGCCTCCGTAAAGCTGGGCGGTAATATCCCTGTCCTGAGGATCGTTCCCATCAAAATTAGTATCAAGTAAATACAGGGCTATCCTTCCGATAAGCGCCTTCCAGATATGGATCTTTACCCTTCGGTTCAAAAGCCCTACTTCCACCTCCAAAGGTACACCCTCGTCATCCTTGACCTGAACCAGGGGCAATTCTTCAAAGTCATTGAAGGGGTACCGTTCCTGCTGCCAGCTGTCCCCTGTAAGATACTGCCTGAAGTATCCCCTTTGATAGCAAAGACCTATTGCCACCAGGGGAAGGTTTAAATCACTGGCTGATTTGAGATGATCCCCGGCAAGCATCCCCAACCCTCCGGAGTATATGGGTAATGAAAGGCTTATTCCATATTCAGCACTGAAATAGGCTATTACCGGCTCGCGGTCCGTCTCCTTGAATTCAAAGGCCGCCTTGGTTGACGCTTTGTATTGTTCAAGGCTTTCCCTGGTCTTGTTGAGTCTGTCCAGAAAAAATTCATCCCTGGACAAATCCTCGAAAATGTCCTGGGACAGCAGGTTTAGAAACTTTATGGGATTTTGCCTGCATTCCTTCCACAGCTGATAGTCTATCCTCTCAAAGAGTTCGGATATATCGTGATTCCAGGAGAACCAGAAATTATAAGCCAGATCCCATAAGGGCAATAGATTATCGGGAAGTTTCGGAGTCACACTGTAGACTTTTAACGGACGCATATTTATCTCCCATTACCAAATTTTTATGGCATTTTGCCGGACAATGCTCCAAATTGCAAGGTTTCATTTAATCCTTGCAGGTTTCAATACATAAAGCTATTTTATTAATTTTTACAGGAGCAAAATAGTCAAATGTATGCCGGTCCAAAAATATGAATCAGAATATCAAGGTCAAGGTTAAATACCTCAGAAGCACCGAAAAATCCGGGAACACACTGGAGTACGCCACTTTATTTTCAGCCGGAATTGATCTGCGGGCCTTTATGGAGCAAGATGAAATACTGATTGCTCCTGGCTCCAGACACCCTTTTCCCACTGGAATATGTATCGAAATAACCACTCCGGGAGTGGCGGGATTCATCTATTCCAGAAGCGGTCTGGGCACCAAACTGGGTCTTGTGGTCAGCCAGGGCGTGGGGGTAATCGATCCGGACTACCGCGGGGAAATCATCGTGTCCCTCTTAAATAATTCACCCCGAAAATGTATTGTCAAAAAAACCCAGCGCATTGCCCAGCTTATTTTTCTTCCTTTTTTCCACGCAGACCTTATTGCAGCGGAAGAGCTTTCATGCACTCAAAGGGGCTCAGGCGGATTCGGGCATACAGGAGAAAAATAACCTGTGTTTAAACACTCGCAGTCAAGGGAACGGAGCTAAGATGCAAGGCAACAATCCTCTTATGGACAGTACGGCAAAATATTTATGCTCAACATATGCCAGATACCCCCTGGCGGTGAAATCCGCAAAAGGATGCAGCTTATTTGATTTTGAGGGCAGAGAATACCTTGATCTCTTATCCGGGATTTCAGTCTGCAACCTGGGGCACAGCCATCCTGAAGTTGTATCGGCGATAATCTCCCAGACGGAAAAACTGATTCATGTAAGCAACCTTTTTTATCAGGAAGAACAGGTCGCCCTGGCTGAAAAGCTATCCTCCACATGTTCCCTGGACAAGGTCTTCTTCTGCAATTCCGGTGCTGAGGCCAATGAAGGAGCCATTAAGCTGACCCGCCGGTACATGCAGAAAATTTTGAAACAGGACCGCTTTGAAATCATAACCTTGTCCGGATCATTTCATGGCCGGACCCTGGCCACCCTCACAGCCACCGGACAGGACAAGATCAAGGAGGGATTTGCCCCTTTACCCTCCGGATTCACCACCACAGCCATTAACGATGAAATGGCCCTGGAGCAGGCAATAAATCAAAATACCGCGGCCATCATGGTTGAGATAATCCAGGGTGAAGGAGGAATTAAAATCCTCTCCCCGGCCTTTGTTGAAAAAATTGTTCAATCCTGCCGCCGCCACGATCTATTGCTCATTGTCGATGAAATCCAGACCGGAATGGGCAGAACCGGGAAATTCTGGGCTCATCAGCATTACGGCCTGAACCCTGACATCATCACTTCGGCCAAGGCCCTGGCCAACGGTCTCCCCATGGGGGCTGTCCTGTCCACGGATAAAGTAGCCCCGGCATTTGACGCCGGAAGTCACGGCACAACCTTTGGCGGCAGCCCTCTGGCATGCTCGGCAGCTTTAAAGGTCCTGGAAGTCATGGAAAGGGACAACCTTGTGGAAAAAGCCGGACAACTGGGAAAAAAAGCTTTGGAAGCTTTTGAACAGCTTCAGCGGAAACATCCCCGAAAAATCATGGAGATCAGGGGAAAAGGCCTTATGCTGGGCATAGAGCTGACCTTTCCAGGCAACAAGATCTGGAAAGCTCTTCTGGATCGCGGTTTTGTCCTGAACCTGACTCAGGATACCGTGCTCAGGCTTTTGCCCCCTCTGGTCATTTCCTGGAAACATATCGAGGACTTCAGACTGGCTCTGGATGAACTCCTGCACGATCCCGAGCTTTGCACAAATTAAAAATAATGTATTCATTATCCATCAAATCAACTCCTGAAAATACGGAAAAAGTCAGGCTTCTGCTCTATCAGCACATAAGCTGGGGATGGGAAGAAGAAGATCGGCACACCAGCATTATCCATTTTTCCGGGGAAAAAGCCGCCGCGGATTTCAAAGAGCGGATTCTGTATGTCTGCCCTGATTGCCTTTTTGAGCTGAAACCTGTTCAGGATAAGGACTGGACCGAAGACTGGAAGCAGTATTTTACCCCCATTCAGATTAATGATACCTTTGTTATTTTGCCTGAATGGCTGGAAAAGACACCCTCTTCCCTTATAAAAATAATCATCACTCCCAAAATGGCTTTTGGAACCGGGCATCATCCCACCACCAGCCTGTGCCTGAAAACTTTGTCTTCCCTGTTCAACCGGGGAATAATCAAAAAGGAATACAGATTCCTCGATCTGGGTACCGGATCGGGAATTCTGGGAATTGCCGCAGCAAAGCTTGGCCTTTCCGGAATAGGTCTGGATGTTGATGATTCGGCCATTGAAAATGCAAGGGAAAATATCACCCTGAATAAGGTGGAAAGCAGATTTAAAGTCAGCAACACAGATGTGCGGACCTTAAATAAAGATGCGGGATTCAACTTGATATTCGCCAATATCCTTGCGTCGACTCTCACTGATCTGGCCCCCGGCATCGTCTCGCTGCTCGATGAAGAAAGGCATTGCCTGGTCCTTTCGGGAATACTTAAAAATCAGGCTGACGATGTTGTAAACGCTTACGTCAGCCTCGGGTTGGGCATGCCCGGGACCCTGAGTGAAGGAGAATGGAGTGCTCTGGTCTGGACGAGTGACTCCGGATAATTACCTGTTTATCTATCAAATGATTTTACTGAAATATCAAATACCTGCGAATTAATGAGCCTGATTGGTTCTTTCATTTTCTGACTTCAATTCTTCAACCTGAACCTGAATATTGAACAAATGAATAGAGAAACCCTGCTTATAAACTTTTATGATACCATGAGTTCAAAACTGGGTCCCAGCAGCTGGTGGCCCGCAGAAACTCCCTTTGAAGTGGCCGTGGGAGCAATTCTGACCCAGAATACCAATTGGAACAACGTGCGCAAAGCCATTCTCAACTTAAAAAACAAGGATCTCCTGGATCCAGAAAAATTATTTTTTTTAAGCGAAAACGAATTGGCAGAACTTATCAGGCCGGCTGGTTATTTCAGGATCAAGGCAAAACGCCTGAAGAATTTTCTGTATTTTCTTAACAATGAATGCGGATTCAATTTCTCGGTTCTACAAAAGAAAGATATGAACTGGTTACGGACTGGGCTTTTGAACGTCAACGGCATCGGCCCGGAAACTGCCGACAGCATCATTTTATACGCCTTGAACAAGCCAAGCTTTGTTGTGGATGCCTATACCAAACGGATTTTCAACCGTCATAACCTGGTTCATGAAGACATGGATTATCAAGAACTAAGAGAATTTTTCATGTCCTGCCTGCCTGAAGATACTGCTCTTTATAATGAATACCACGCTCTCCTGGTGCAGGTGGGCAAAAAATGGTGTCGAAAAAAAGCCCCTTTATGCCCGGAATGTCCGCTAAACATCTATCTTGAGTAGTAACCGTATTTAAAATTATTTATTATTCATACTATACAACTTTGCCATGTCTATACATAATACATTGTCATATTTTTTCTTGCAGATCATGGTTCTGACTTTTTTGTTTCTGCCCGGATCAGCTCAGGGTGACCCGTCACGAAAATTACAATCGGAAATTGAAACCCGCCAGGAGCAGCTGAGCAAACATAAACGAGCCATTGAACGGCTTTCTCAGCAGGAAAGGGAAGTTTATTCCAAACTGGCAAAAGCCGAAGACAGGGTGGATGAGATATCACTGATTCTTACCTCCCGGGAGGATGAGCTTGCGGGTATTGTCGCCCGTGAAGCTGAAACCGTTGCTGAGTTTGAAAAATTATCCAGGGAAACAAACGCCACCCGGAAAGAACTGACTGCGCTGCTTGGAAATATCTGGCCGATTTTTTTGGAAAGCCAGGGCAAGGGTCTGGCTGAACTAATGCAGTGGTCGGACCTGGACAGGGAGATGACCTGGCTCAGGGCGATATACCGCCAGGTTGAAGAGACCTATTCTCTGCTTCAGGTTCAGTCCGCCGAGCTATCCGCCAGTCTGGCCAGTCTTCAGAAGTTGAAGGATGAATTCCAGGCCGGTCTCAGCCAGGTGAACAATACCAAGAACCAGCTCCTGAATGAAAAACTCGGATTTCTAAAAGATCTTCAGGAAATAAGAGCTCAGAAACTTGCTGATGAGGAAATGATCGCTGAAATAATTGACGTTATAGATTCCCTTGATTATCAGCTCAGCGTGGCCACCCATAAGGAATTTGAAACCCTGAAGGGGCATTTGATATGGCCTGCCAGAGGAAGGCTGGTGTCATCCTACAACCCATCGAATGATCCGCCCCACAACGGCCTGAGCATCTCCCTTGAGGAAAACAGCACGGTCCAGGCGATCTCCTGGGGCAAGGTAATGCACAACAACACCTTGCGTGGATTTGGCAGAGTGGTTATATTATTGCATGGTGAAGATTATTATACCCTTTATGCTTACCTTTCAGAGAGCAGCCTGCAGATCGGCCAGGAAGTAGAAAAAGGTGAGGTTATCGGACGGTCCGGCTATTATCCCCAGATTGACAATCACGGGATTTATTTTGAATTGCGTTTTAAACAAAAAGCCATTAACCCTATTCCCTGGCTGGAAAAATCATGAAGCGTCGGTAAAATTATTATCAAAGCTGGGCCGGATTTTACTCCTGATCAACTTTCCTTCCTGATCCGTTCCCCAATCTTAAATTTGGGTAAATATTCAAACCATGTTTTTTAAAGCCAAAGACCCCGACAAGCTGGAGGAAATAATGCGAGTCAATCATGTAATCGGATTTTTTATAATCCTTTTTCTACTTATGGTCACTCCCTGGACCGGACAGGCCAGAGAAGACCAGTACGAAAGCCTTAAAAGGTTCAGTCAGGTCCTGCACCTGATAGAAGATAACTATGTAGAGGAAAAAGAAAGGGAAGACCTTTTGCAGGGTGCCATTGAAGGAATGCTGAAAAGACTTGATCCCCATTCATCCTATGTGTCCCTGGAAGATCTGAAGTTGATGCAGGAGGATTTTTCAGGCGAATTCGGCGGTATAGGCATCCAGATTGGAATGACTGACAACCAGCTGGTGGTTATCTCCCCCATTGAAGATACCCCGGCCCATAAAGTCGGGCTGGAACCCGGAGACATGATCCTGGAGATCAACTCCAAATCCACCCAGGGCATGAGCCTTACCGAAGCGGTCAGACTGATTCGCGGACCAAGGGGCGAGGCCGTGGTACTGACCATCCTGTCCCCAGACGAAAACCAGCCTAGAAAAGTTGAAATAGTCAGGGATACCATTCCTGTTCACTCCGTCAGAATTCAGGAACTGGAGAACGGATATGTTCATTTGAGAATCACTGACTTCAAGGGCAATACCACGGAAGATCTCAGAAAAGAAATCCGGGCATACAAGTCCGGCCAGGATCTGAAGGGAATAATCCTTGATCTTCGCAACAATCCCGGAGGCTTGCTCGATCAGGCCGTATCAGTATCCGATATTTTTCTGGATGAAGGACTTATTGTTTACACTCAGGGCAGAAAAATGGAACAGCGCAAGGATTTTAAAGCATCCAGAAGAGCGGAGGATGTGAATACCCCCATGATTGTCCTCATAAATGCCGGATCGGCCTCTGCTTCGGAAATTGTTGCCGGAGCTCTTCAGGATACCAACAGAGCACTGATTATTGGAGAAAACACCTTTGGCAAGGGTTCTGTGCAAAGCATAATCCCCATGCCCGACGGTTCAGCCATCAAACTGACCATAGCCCTGTACTACACGCCCAAGGGCCGGGCAATTCAGGCTGAAGGAATTGCTCCGGATTTGAGAATACCTTTCCGGAAAGCAACCGCAGTACAGGAAGACCCCGAACATCCGGCCCTCAGGGAATCTGGTCTGGAGATGCACCTGAAAAGCCAGGAAATACATAATGAGGACGAGAAGGATCTTAGCGAAGAGGTCAAAGAATTACTGGAACAGGACAACCAGCTTCGCCTGGCTCTTGAAATACTCAGGTCAATGCCCAGGATAAAAGAGATAAGCAGCAAACTATAAAGATCATGGCTTCCACCGGAAAAAAGTCTCCCAGAAAGAAAAAATCTTCCCGAAAGAAAAAACATTCCGTAAAGCGGACCCCATTCCCCGGGGTCCGCTTTACATTGTGGACATGCGCATTCGTGATCACTCTGGCCGGCCTGGTGGCCATCCTTTTTCTTCCCCACAAGGAAACGACCACAACCGCAGTTTCTGAATCAAAATATATTTCGGAAGTAAAACCCGAAGCACCCAGGCAAAAACCGGAAGCCAGACCCGTTGTCACCGAAAAATCAAAGCCCTTTGTCTATGAGGAAAGTATCGGAGCTGACTTTGATCTTCGGGTATGGGAGGCGGACCTGGCAATCATTCAGACCTTGTCGCTCATAGGACATGATGAAGACAGGATGGTTCATGAAAAAATCGAGCCCAGATTCTTTTACGGCACACCATACCATTTCCAGGAAATAACCATTTACACCAGCAACGCCCGGGACGAATTCATCAGCAAGTTAAAGGATAACCTTGACCGGTTTTTATCCAATGTCTCACTAAATCCGGGAATTTCTGAAAATAAATGGTCCATCAGCATAAACGGACAAAACACTCACATTATCAGGATGGAAAAGATCCTGGAAAAGCCCCTTCCCGGGTTTGGGAAGCTGGTGATCATTATTGACGATCTCGGAGGAAGCCTTGAGTTTGCCAAAGCCCTCAGCAGACTTGATTTTCCGGTAATCTTCTCCATACTTCCCCACATGCCGAGAACCGCGGAAGTGGTGAGCTTTGCACTAAACAACAATATTGAAACAATGCTTCATCTTCCCATGGAGCCCAAGGGTTATCCACAGGGCATCGAACCAGGTCCGGGAGCCCTGTTCGTGAATATGGACCACAACGAGATCAGGCAGAGGATTGCTGACAACCTGGCCCAAATCCCTAACGCCATAGGGGTTAACAATCACATGGGATCAAGGTTTACTCAGGACTATCAGGGCATGAGCGTGGTCTTTGACGAGCTTAAAAAGAACGAGCTTTTCTTCCTGGACAGCTTGACCACTTCCAATAGTGTGGGAGAAAGACTTGCCGGTGAAAAGAATGTGGATTTCCTCAAAAGACATATCTTCCTTGATAATGTTCAGGACAAACAGGCCATCCTGTTTCAGCTGAGCAAAGCGGAGAACCTTTCCATCAGGTATGGTATGGCCGTGGCCATAGGACATCCTTATCCGGAAACTCTCAAGGCCTTTCAGGAATGGAGCGGCCTGAGAAACCAGAACGTGGAACTGGTTCAGATTTCGGAGTTTATGGCCACCACAAAATACAGGACCGCTTTTCAGGATTTTCCTGAAGCAGCCAACTGATTCACCTTCCAGCTCCTCTGATCAGAAACCTTCCTGTTCCAGAGGACAAATCAGGAGTTCAAATGACCCAGAGGACCTTTTCCATTATCAAACCGGACGCCACCAAGAGAAATCTCCAGGGAGCAATACTTAAGATGATTCAGGATGCAGGCCTGAGAATCGTGGCCATGAAAATGATCAGGATGACAAAAGAACAGGCTGAGGGTTTTTACGCAGTGCATAGCGACAAGCCTTTTTTTGGCAGCCTGACGGACTTCATGTGCTCCGGGCCTGTAGTGGTCAGTGTGCTTGAAGGAGAAAACGCGGTCAGCAGTTACAGACAGGCCATGGGGGCAACAAATCCCGCCAATGCCGATGAAGGCACTATCCGCAAATCCTTTGCCCTGGATATCGAAAAAAACTCAGTCCATGGTTCAGACGCTCCTGAAACCGCGGCTGTTGAAATCGCCTACTTTTTCAATCAGCTGGAGATCGTGGGCTGATGACCATAAGACTGGGTTTTATCGGAGTGGGCAATATGGGCGGCGCAATGATCGCCGGGCTTGCCGGGTCCGGGGATCTGAAAATTTTCGGATATGATCCTGACAGATTCAAACTGGACAGACTTGCAAAGGACGTCGGCCTTATCCCTGTGGACAACGCCCCAATGGTAGCCAGAGAGTCGGATTACATCATTTACGCGGTAAAACCGGGCTTGATGGAGAGCGTAGTCAGACAGACCGTCCCTGACCTGTCCGGATCAAAATGTCTTGTGTCCATTGCCGCGGGAATACCTATCGCCAGGCTTGTATCCTGGTCGGACGAAAAGTATCCGGTGGTCAGGATCATGCCCAACACCCCTGCCCTTATCGGCAGGGGGGTTTTTGCTCTTTGTCTGGATCATGATAAAATCAGTTCCGGACAAAAGGATATTTTAACCCGGATTATATCAGGTCTGGGCAAAACCTTTATCCTGCCTGAGAAATTTTTTGACCTTTTCACGGCCCTTATCGGCTCGGGCCCTGCCTATGTTTACTATTTCATGGAAAGCATGGTTGAGGCCGGTGTAGTTCTGGGACTGGACAGGAATACCACTACAACAATGGTCAAGGAGCTCTTTGCAGGTTCATCGCAGATGAGCCTGCCCGGAGACATTCATCTCAACAAGCTCAGGGAAATGGTAACCTCTCCCGGAGGTACAACCATGGCCGGATTAAACGCCCTGGAAAAAAACACGGTCAGGGATTCCATTATTGAAGCAGTGGAAACGGCCATGAAAAGAAGTGCCGAGCTGGGGAATGAACCATAGGAGAATATTAAGGATCATGAATCAAAGACAAGGAATTAGCCTGAGTCTTTAATTATCGGAAACAGTGAATCAGGGGAAACGAAAAAAGCCTTGATTTTCCGCCGTGTTCCCGCGCTGGCTACATTAACCCGGCAAGATGATTAACCGGCCCCTCGCCCCTGCCCAGATCAAAGGTTTTTTCCAGGGCCAGCTGCAGATAGTCTCTGGCCTTCAGAACCGCCTCCTGTACGTCCAGGCCTCTGGCCACATTGGCTGTGATAGCCGCGGAAAGGGTGCATCCGGTTCCATGGGTGTTGCGGGTATTGATTTTGGGTCTTTTTATGGGCAGGGGTTCCTGGTCTTCAATGCCCAGCCAGTCTGTCATCTCTTTCTGAGCTTCGAAGTGCCCCCCTTTGATAAGGACCGATCCTGCCCCCATCTCCCTGAAAATCCGGATCGCCCGGACCACCTTTTCGTGGGTATCCATATTCTTTATCCCGGTCAGAAGTTCTGCTTCAGGCTTATTGGGAGTGACAAGATAAGCCATGGGAATGACCTGTGCCTTCAGGGCCTTTACTGCGCTGTCCTGCAGCAGCTTATAACCGGTCTGGCTCACGCATACAGGGTCCACCACCAGGGGAATGCTCCTTTTTTGCAACGCCCCTGCCACTTCGCCGATAATCTCACTGGAAAAAAGCATTCCTGTCTTGGCCGCCTTGACGGGGAAATCCTCAAGAACGCTTTCCATCTGCAGGGCCACAAAACCAGGTTCCGGTACCGACAACCCATGTACTCCAAGGGTATTCTGGGCGGTAAGCACGGTAACCACAGACAAGCCATACACACGGTGCACGGCAAAAGCCTTGAGATCAGCCTGTATGCCCGCCCCTCCTCCTGAATCGGAACCTGCGATGGTCAGGGCGCAATTTAACGGTTGGATCATATTTCTGTATTTGGTTCATTCATTTGGGAATTAAATATAAACACCCGGGGTAGATTTAACAGGGCATTATTCCAGATCCCTTTCCTCATCCCGTCTTTTCCTGCACAATCTTAATTTTTCCCGGCCTTCTTCTGAATCCTGGCCCAGGCGTCCTTCAGAGTCACAGTCCTGTTAAAAACAGGCTTTCCAGGCTTTGTGTCCGGATCAACGCAAAAATAACCAAGCCTTTCAAACTGCAGGTTAGTGCCCGGAGCAAGGTCTTTAAGGCCGGGTTCGATAAAACAGGCATCCGGGATGTTCAGGGAATCCGGATTGACGTATTCCAGAAAATCAATCCCCTTTTTCTCATCCTCGGTCGGATTGGGCCGGGAAAAAAGACGATCATACAGCCTGACCTCGGCTTTTTGGGCATGACCGGCCGAAACCCAGTGCAAAGTGGCCTTGACCTTGCGCCCGTCAGGAGAATCTCCTCCTTTTGTCTCCGGGTCATAGGTGCAGTGAATTTCTGTTATTTCATTTGTAGACGGGTCTTTAACAACCCCATGGCAGGTGACATAATAGGCATACCTGAGCCTTACCTCCCGTCCCGGGGCCAGGCGGTAAAACTTTTTGGGAGGTTCCTCCATGAAATCATCTCGTTCAATATAAAGCTCGCGCGAGAATGGAACCATCCTTTTGCCCATGGATTCATCCTCAGGATTGTTGATAGCCTCCAACTTGTCTTCCCGCTCCCGGGGATAATTGGTTATGACCAGCTTAACCGGATTGAGCACCGCCATTACCCTGGGCGCTGTTTTATTCAGGTCTTCGCGGATGCAATGCTCCAGCATGGACATGTCCACTACATTATCACTTTTGGCCACGCCGATAATATCACAAAAACGTCTTATGGATTGTGGAGTGTAGCCCCTGCGGCGCAGTCCGGATAAGGTAGGCATCCGGGGATCATCCCAGGAGCGTACCAACCCCCTGCTCACCAGTTTGGCCAGCTTCCTCTTGCTCATCACGGTATAATTAAGGTTCAGTCTTGCGAACTCTATCTGCCGGGGGTGACATCTGACATGGAGCTGGTCCAGAATCCAGTCGTACAGCGGCCTGTGATCCTGAAATTCAAGGGAGCACAGGGAATGAGTGATCCCTTCAATGGAATCGGACAGGCAATGGGCGTAATCGTAGGTAGGATAAATATGCCAGGCATCTTTTGTGCGGTGATGGTCCGACCTGACAATACGAAACAGAACCGGATCGCGCAGGTTGATATTGGGAGAGGACATATCAATCTTTGCCCGTAAAACATGGGCTCCCTCCCCAAACCTGCCTTCCTTCATGGCCCCGAAGTACTCCAGATTCTCCTCAAGGCTCCTGTCACGAAACGGACTGTTTGTGCCGGGTTCGGTCAAGGTTCCTCTGTATTCCCTGATCTCCAGCGGACTGAGGCTGCAGACATAGGCTTTTCCCCTTTTGATCAGCTCCACACCATACTCGTAAAGCTGATCAAAATAATCCGAAGCATGATAAAGATGTTCGCCCCAGTCGAAGCCGAGCCATTGAACATCATCCATTATGGAGCGGACATATTCAGGTTCTTCCTTTTTGGGATTGGTATCGTCAAAGCGCAGATGGCATCTGCCTCCGTAATCCCCTGCCACTCCGAAGTTGAGACAAATGGACTTGGCATGACCTATGTGCAGATAACCGTTAGGTTCCGGTGGGAAACGGGTCACCACCTGATCATGCTTACCTGAGGCAATGTCCTTCTCAATAATGTCCCTAATGAAATTTGACTGTTTATTTGTCTCCATCCTGAAGCCGTGAATCCTTTTGTTGGTTGCCTTATAACTGCACAGGTGCAAGTTCCCGTCAAGCCTGACCGGGTTTTTATCCTGTTCAGTCAATTTTCTAATTGTTAAAGTTTAGCTTTAACAACTTAACGTTTGTCAAAAACCCTGTTTGATATGAGTAAAATATCTCCCTGTAATATAGAAAACTTAAAACCAGCCGGGCGACATTCATAATATTTTTAATCAATTATTTACTCTTTATTATGTATCCCCGGCAAGCTTGATTGTAAAGAAAAACCAATCAGTAATATACCAGGATGCTGCATTTAACAGGCTTAAGTAATAAATTCAGCATATTAAGGGTTTTGCCATACAGATTGCTTCGGTCGCTGCGCTCCCTCGCAATGACAGGTAAGGCGTAACCTGGATTGTGACTATCAGGTGTCATTGCGAGCGAGTCTTCGAGCGCGGCAATCCTTGTTGCGAGCAAAGCGAAGTAATCTACGCGCATAAGTCATTTTGAAGTTACTAGCAGGATCGGTCCCGGGCGCGCCCGGGTGGGGCGCTTAGTATATCTGAATACCCTTCAGTTAAAGGCCCTTTGCAGCCTGTATCTCAGATGGGTAAACCGCCTTCCGGCGCCAATGTTTCTGATCCCGATACCCATAGCTTTTTTTGACCCGATAATTATGGCCAGTTGCCTGGCCCTGGTCAAACCCGTATAGATCAGATTTCTCTGCAGGAGCATATAGTGCTGGGTCACCACGGGCATTATCACCGCTGGATACTCGCTCCCCTGGGATTTATGCACGCTGATTGCGTAAGCCAGGGTAAGTTCGTCAATTTCATCCAGATCATACTTTACCTTTCTGCCCTCAAAATCCACCTCCATCTCGGATTCTTCTGAGTCAAAGCCTTGTATCCATCCCAGGTCACCATTGAAAACTTCTTTTTCATAATTATTTCTGATCTGCAGAACGCGGTCTCCTACCCTGAAAGACCTGTATCCACGGACAACCGCGTCTGGTCCTGGATTGAGCTTGTCCTGGAGAACCCTGTTCAGTTCCTGGGTGCCTACATCACCTTTGTGCATGGGAGTTAAAACCTGGATATCCTTCATCGGATCAAGACCATAAACGCCTGGTATGCGTTCACAGACCATATAAGTAATCAACTCCTGGATTTTATCCAGATTTTCCTGCTGAACCCAGAAAAAATCAGCCAGGGGAGCAGGCATGGAAGAACTGACCGGAAATTTTCCCATATTTATTCTGTGAGCGTTGACTATAATCGAGCTTTCCTTGGCCTGCCTGAAAATACTGGTCAGTATCGCCTTGGGCAGAGTTTCGCTGGACAAAATATCCGTCAGTACATTGCCGGCTCCCACAGCAGGAAGCTGGTTTACATCCCCGACCAGAATCAGCCTGCAGGTGACCGGCAGGGCGCGCAGGAGCTGAGTGGTCAATTGAGCGTCGAGCATTGATGCTTCATCAATAATAGCCGCGTCAGCTTTGAGCTTGTTTTCCTCGTTATGATCAAATCCCCCTGAAGGATTATATTTAAGAAGCCGGTGAATGGTTACGGCCTCTGCTCCTGTGGCCTGAGAGAGCCTTTTTGCGGCCCGGCCGGTGGGAGCGGCAAGTTTGACCTTGAGACCCAGCCCGCTCAGTGCCCGGACAATCATCCTGGTAATGGTGGTTTTGCCGGTGCCTGGGCCGCCTGTTATTACGTATGCCTTGTTCAGACAGGCCTCAAGAACCGCCTGCTTCTGTTCCGGAGTCAGGGTGATTCTATCTTTGTTTTCCTGCTCTGCAATCCGGGTGCGAATTTTTTTTTCTGACAGTCCTGAAGGATGAGTGGTCAGACTGCAAAGCCGCTGAGCTGTTTCAACTTCCATTCTGTAAAAGAGGCTCAGGTACACAGCCCTGGAGATATCCTGTTCCGGAAGATCCTCGATCACGACCTTTTTTCGCTCCTCAAGGGCATTAATTGCATTTTCTATAACCATATGATCCATGTCGCCAAGGGCCTCTGAAATCTTAGGTATCAATTCCCTGGACGGATAAAAAACGTGCCCCTTTTCACTTAGTTGGAACAGAATAAATACCGCGGCAGCCTGAAGCCTTTGAGGGCTGTCCGGCGGCACTCCCATATTTAAGGCCATCCTGTCAGCAGTCTTAAAACCAACTCCCCGGATATCATAGATCAGTTCATAAGGATTTTCTGAAATCCTGGACACTGATTCGCTGCCGTATTTTTTGTAAATCCGTCCTGCAAATGTGGTAGGAATTTGATGGGTTTGTAAAAAGAGCATCAGATTCCTGATCTCACGCTGGCTTTTCCAGGACTTTTTAATCTTTTCCAGCTTTTTGGGGCCAAGGCCGTCAATTTCAAGAAGTTTATCCGGATCTTCTTCGAGAATATCCAGGACTTTTTTTCCGAATGACCGAACCATTTTGTCGGCCATGACCGGTCCGACTCCCCTGATCATTCCTGAACTCAAATATCGTTTGATTCCGTTTACGCTTGCCGGAAAAAGCTGTTCGAACTCAGAAACAATGAACTGTCTGCCGTATTTGGGATGCTCCTTCCACTCCCCTTTTAAGGCAAGCAATTCCCCCGGGATCAGCTTGCCCAGAGTCCCGCAAACCGTGATCTGTCCCGGCTCCCGCGATGACGTTACCCTGGCAACGGCGTATCCGTTTTCCTCGTTCAGGTATACCATGCTGGTTACTTCAGCTTTTAGAAGATTCATCTATATGGGCTGGGTTAAAAGGTAAAAAAGATATGCTGAAAATTAGATTAAGTTTAAATTATTTCAATTCTTACAAGTAACTTGAAGCGTATAAGTAACAAATTCAGCTTGTTATACTTTCGCCATACAGATTGCTTCGGTCGCTACGCTCCCTCGCATGACAGGTTTTGCGTAACTACATCTGTGACAGCTCAGGTGTCATTGCGAGCGAGTCTTCTTGCCCTGTTGAATACACGAAGTGTAGGCGTCAAGCCATTCAACCGGGGCGAGCGTGGCAATCTCTAACGCGCTAAGGCTAGTTCAAGTTACTTAGAGGTTTGGTCCCGGGCCGCCCGGGTGAGACCCTTACAAAACTTGAAACATAGCTTAAATTATTCAGGATTACAATTATTAATGAGTTGAGGAAATTCTTGACTAATTCTAATGTCATCATAATATTGATAACTGCTTTCCATCCTGAAAGCCTTCTTTCCGGATGCTGGAACTATTGGTTTCTTTACGAAAAACGAGTAGATTTTTCTTTTGGCAAGAATATTAAGTTTCAGGAGACGTATCTTATTGCGTGGACGAATAATCGTGCTTGACGTAGCCAACTAGACGCAGCCAAAAAGGAAAAAACCGTTTCAGGAATTAACACCAACCGGATAAAAATCGCTGTCCTGTCAGGCATCCTTTCTGTTATTTATGCACAATAGTGTCAGATCGTTTTTGGAGACTTGAGATTCAGAGATATTTTCCATAGGAGAGATGTGAAAAAATTACTCGTTGCCCTGATCTTTATCGTGGCTGTATTTACCCTGATGTTCTTGTACACTGCTCAGCAACAATCCCTGGATCAGGCATCCTGGGAAGAATTGCCTCAAATCCCCGCTCCCGGGCAGGTAACCATGGTCAACATGGGCTCTGCTTCCTGCCTGCCTTGCCGGATGATGCAGCCTTTTCTTGAGGAACTCAAGGTTGAGTACGAGAATAAGGCCAAAATCGCCTTTATAGATGTCTGGAAGCACACTGAATATGGACAAATATTTGAAATAACTACAATTCCCACCCAGATATTTTTTGATCATCAAGGCATTGAAATTTTTCGTCACCAGGGATTTCTGGACAAAACTTCCATTGTTAATATCGTGGAAGAACTTCTTGAGAAACAGGAAGCCGGTGCTCAAAGCCCGGCTGGCCCTACAGAACCATAACTCCTGAACCCGGAACTGTCCTTAAATGCACCCGGTGATGTGTTATTTCCGCATTACCAGCGTAAGTCCATCAATAATCCTGCTGCTATCTCCTTGTAGCCGTTATTATCCCCCCAAAGATCATCAGTCCGCTCAAGGCATGTACCCAGCCGACAGGTTCTCCAAGAATCAGGAAGGCCCCAAGTCCGCTGAACAGCGGCAATGTATAATATATCAGTCCCGCGGTTGAAGGCCCCACAATCGCAATGGCCCTGTTCCATAGAAAAAAGGCGACAAGGGAAGCGCCCAGCCCGATATATAAAACAGACACCACTATATCAATGGTCAGCTCGGGGAAACCGTGCGTTGAAATTTCAAGAACCGACCAGGGCAAAAGCATGACAAGCCCCAGCAAAAAGGTTGACATGAGAAACGCACTTTGACTTATCTGGGGGGGCTTCATTCTTATCAGTATGCTGTAGCCTCCAAAAATCATGGCTGCCAGGACCATCCATATGTCGCCCAAAGCAAAGGAAAGATTCAGAAGGATTGCAAGATCCGCTCTGGTAACAAGCAGCAGAACACCTGAAACAGCCAGCATAAGGCCGCCTATCCTGACCATGGTTATGGGTTCACCCAAAAATATCCTGGCAAAAATTATTATGAATATAGGAGTGGAAGTGGCTATCAAAGAAAGATTGAGCGCGGTTGAGCTGTGAGCGGCCACATAAATCAGTGTATTGAACACCGTTACGCCCAGAAAGGCAGTGGACATCAAATAGCCGATATTTCCCCTGATGACCCGGATTTCTTTCCATGTCGCCATTCCGGCCAGGGGGAGTAGAGCCAGGCATGCCACCATCCAGCGCAGCAGAGCCAGGGTAGCGGGCTGAATAACCTCATTGAGTCCCCTGGCCACAATAAAATTCCCCGACCAGATCATGGTCGCGCCGAGAGCAAAAGCAAAACCGGCCCACCTCATGGACCGGCTGGAATATGAATCGTTCATTAGGTTGTTTTTATCTATAATGTTTTTTTACTGATGCCTTTGTCTCTAATCCCTGGCCTGTTCATTGTCGAGAATTTTTGTATAAATGTATTTTTTTGAGATCCTTGCCGCAAAACATGTAAGTTTGATCTATCATGAAAAATTTTAGAATATCAGCCTGTCATAATAAACACATCAGATTTGTTACCCGACGACCATTCAAATCAATCCTCTCACAGAATATTTTATATCTATTGCTTTTTAGGTCATAATGTAGTTTCTTACCGTGACGGCTACATATTGTCTTTATTGAAAAGTCTTTGCCTGGCAGGATGGTCAATGCCGGAGCTTTGCAGGTGCAACAATATTCCCCGGGGAACTGCTTCCATTTTTTTCAGGATCAGACATTATGAACAAGATAGTAAACATTCATCCGGACATCACCATGCTGAAAGATATTAAGGGGCAATTAACGTACGGTCTTGAACGTTTTCAGAAGATGCTGGCCCTGATACCGGACATGGTTTCCATACATGATTTTGAAATGAATATTCTTTACAGCAATTGGCGGGGATTTGCCGGGGTTCCGGAGAGTAAAAGGATTCTTA
>SKKD01000163.1 GCA_007121655.1 Desulfonatronovibrio sp.
AATTGCTGTATTGGCAAAGCCTGAGTCCGGGAAGAAATTCCTTGCGATTCTTTCAAAAGTCACAAGAATTACGCCTTATATCCCCTACCTGAAGGAAGGGGTCTTACGGCGCAGATGATAAGGTTTATTGTAAATTCACTGTAGGGATTTTTTTCATCGTCCGTATAAATATTTATGGCCACCTGGTCCTGCAGAACCTGAGAGAAAGTCTTTTTCAGGTATTCTCTCTGCTCTGCGTCCAGAAACTAGTCGTCCTTCTTTTTGCTGGAAAAAAATGCTGCCATGTTTCCTCCCCAAGTACCTGACTTGTAATTGAAGTCAGCTATAAAATCAATTTGCCCTAACTCATGGGGCTGTTTTTGGCATTGTCTTTTAATAAGCAAAAATGTAAACAAGTACACTCATTTCAACAACAAGAAAAACTGGAGGACTGTTTCATGATACCAGATAACTTATTATATACCAGATCACACGAATGGGTCAAAATTCAAGATAATACGATTTTGGCCGGGATCACCTTTTTCGCCCAGGAACAATTGGGCGACATTACATTTGTGGAATTGCCGGAAAAAGGTAAAAGACTCGAACAGGGCCAGGAAATGGGCGTGGTGGAGTCGGTCAAGGCTGCCAGTGAGATATATGCTCCTGTTTCCGGTGAAGTGATCGATGTAAACAAGGATCTTGAAATTACTCCTGAACTGATCAACCAGGATCCTTTCGGCAAGGGGTGGATTGTTAAAATCAAGATAACGGCTGAGGTTGAAGGCCTGCTCAGTCCGGATGAATACGCTGAGCTGGTGGAGAGCCAATAGAATAAGCAGTCAGGCGTGAAGGACAGAAGGCTGGAGATGGGGAAAAAAGGATTTTTTCTTGTTATTCCTGCACATACTCTATCGCCAAATTAAGCTTCTCCTTAAAGTTCCGGTTGCAAGCAGGGCGGGTGAGTTCGTTTTTATTAACCGGGTGATGAGCTCGGACCCCCGGGCAGTTGATTGAGCATTGAAATGGATTAGAAAAGCAGGATCGGGAGATATTAAGAATGCCATACATACCGCATACACCGGAACAGCAAAAAGAAATGCTGGAGACCATCGGCCTTGGCGACATGCAGGAACTTTTTCAGGATATCCCCGGTCATTTAAGACCAAAGTGTTTTGACCTTGCTTCCGGGAAAAGCGAAATGGAGGTTACCAGCTTTCTCAGGCAGCTGTCCTCCCTGAACAGCACCCGGCTTAAATGCTTTCTTGGAGCCGGTTTTTATGATCATTACATACCCGCGGCAGCCCCGGCTCTGGTTTCCAGGTCAGAGTTCTACACGGCGTATACTCCCTATCAGGCCGAGGCTTCCCAGGGAAGCCTTCAGGCTCTTTTTGAATATCAGAGCGCCATGTGCCGGCTAATGGAAATGGATTATGCCAATGCATCGGTTTATGATGGCGGCACTGCTATTTATGAAGCCATGATGATGGCCGTAAGACATACAAAACGCAAGCAGATAATCATCTCCGGAGATCTCAGCCCGATTTATCAGCACATGCTTCAATGCTACACCAGGAATTTGCATCTGGAACTGAAGATAATCGATCAGTCACAAGGACTGCCGGTAATGGGCAGTATAAGGGATTCTCTGAATGAAGATTGCGCGGCTTTGATTATTCAGAATCCCAATTTTTTTGGCAATATTCTTGATTACACTGAAATTTTCGCCCATTGTCACAAGTTGGGAATTGTTTCCATAATTTCTGTTTATCCCATCATGCAGAGCATCCTGAAAACCCCCGGAGAAATGGGCGCTGAAATCGCCGTGGCCGAGGGACAGTCCCTGGGCCTTCCCCTTAGCTTCGGAGGGCCGTATCTGGGTATTATGACCTGCGCCAGACATCTCATCAGGCAGATGCCCGGAAGAATTGTGGGCAAGACCAAAGATGCTGATGGAAGAGACGGATTTGTACTTACCCTGCAAGCCAGAGAACAGCACATCCGCCGGGAGAAGGCTACCTCCAACATCTGTTCAAACCAGAGTCTCTGCGCTTTGCAGGCCTTGGCCTATGTTTGTCTTCTGGGACCTGACGGACTGAGGGGCGTGGCCATGAAAAGCGTGGAGATGGCTCATTATGCATCCGAAAAACTGACTGCCATAGACGGGGTTGAGCTCCTGAACAGTTCCCCTTTCGGCAATGAATTTGCCCTTGAGCTGCCCATAAGTGCCTATGGTCTTGTCAGCGAACTTGTCCAAAATGGATTTGTCCCGGGTTTTCCTCTGGGAAGATACTATCCTGGCATGGATAACTGTCTGCTCATGGCCTGCACCGAAAAGATCAGCAAAAGGGATATCGGCATTATGGCCGAACTTATCAGGGGAATAATAGAAGGTTGATATAACCGAGAATTCTGAATTCTGAATTTTAATGCAAGGCAATACAATGAAAACGATTTTTGAGCATTCAATCGACGGGCGCTTGAGTCCTCACCAGCAGAAAACAGAGTCAAGTCCGGAGGAATATTTACCCGGGCAGCTGGTCCGAAGCACTCCTCCGGATTTGCCCCGGGTTGGAGAGCTTGATGTTGTTCGCCATTTCACCAGGCTTTCCAGGCGTAATTTTGGTGTGGATTCCAACTTCTATCCCCTTGGTTCATGCACCATGAAGTACAATCCTAAATTCATGGAACAGGTCGCGTCTCTGCAGGGGTTTACCGAACTGCACCCGCTTCTTCCCCAGCTTAAAGGCGCCGGTCTCTATGCCCAGGGTGCCTTGCAGGTAATATACGAACTGGAGGACCTCCTCTGCAGGATCACCGGAATGGACGCTTACACCCTGCAGCCCATGGCAGGCGCCCACGGGGAGCTGACCGGAGCCATGATAATGGCCGCCTATCACAACAAAAAGGGCAATGATAAAACCACGCTTATCGTTCCTGATTCAGCCCACGGCACCAACCCCGCTTCCGCTGCTATCGCGGGATACGAAGTCATAACCGTAAAATCCAGGGATGGGATTATTGATCCGGATGCCCTCAAACAGGTTCTAGATCAAAGCGTAGCCGGGATCATGATGACCTGTCCCAACACCCTGGGTCTTTTTGAAACCCACCTGCCCGAGATAGTTGAACTGATTCATTCCGTTGACGGCCTTCTATATTACGACGGCGCCAATCTCAACGCCATTCTTGGCAGGATGCTTCCTGGAGATGCAGGATTTGACGTTGTCCATCTCAACCTGCACAAAACTTTCGGAACTCCTCACGGGAGCGGAGGGCCCGGTTCCGGTCCTGTTGGGGTGAACAAGAAACTTGAACCTTTTCTGCCCATCTCAAGGGTGGTCCGCCTGGATGACGGCCAGTTTTTCTTAAAATACGATTATCCTGATTCCATCGGCTATATTGCTCCATTTTACGGCAATTTCGGGGTTATGCTCAAGGCTTACGCCTATATCCTGCGCCTGGGCGGGGAAGGACTGTTGCGAGTGTCAGAAAACGCTGTTCTGTCAGCCAACTATCTTAGGAAAAGGCTGGAAAAACATCTGCATATTCCGTATAATAGAATATGTATGCATGAATTTGTCGCTTCGGCTGTTCTTCAGGCTCAAAAGGGGGTCAGGGCCGTTGATATTGCGAAGGCCCTGCTGGACAAGGGCCACTACGCGCCCACTGTTTATTTTCCCCTTATTGTAAAGGAATGTCTGATGATGGAACCGACTGAAACTGAAAGCAAGGCTACCCTGGATATTTTTGTGGATGACCTGATAGATATTTTGATGAAAGCTGAAAGTGATCCCGAAGCAATTAAGAAATCTCCTCAGAATACCCCGGTGTCCAGACTCGATGAGGTTCAGGCGGCCAGGGGCATGCAGCTCTGCGGCTAACAGGCCTGCACTGTTTCTATTATCCAGTCAAATGCAGATACTCTGAGTCCTAATGTTGAGTGGGATTATGTCCAACGTTATGAACTTAAGAAAAAGGTTTTCACAGTGTTTTGTATTGTTTGCTATGATAAAAAGTATTTTGAAATTCGATAATAAGCAGGATACTCATGAATTATGATCTTGTTGTTCTGGGAGGTGGCCCCGGGGGATACAAGGCTGCTCTCTTGGCAGCAAAAAACAAACTTAAAACTGCCATGGTCGAAAAAGCTGAACTGGGCGGTACCTGTCTCAACCGGGGGTGCGTGCCAACAAAGCTGTTCCTTGGATCCACCGCAGCCTTGAGCCAGCTGGAAAGTCAAAAAAGACTCCGGCTGGCGAAGGGCGAAGCAGCGTTTGATCTGATCAGGCTTCAAGCCAGAAAAAAAAGCATTATTTCTGCTTCACAAAAGTCCATGCGGGCCGCTCTTGAAAAACACGGGGTGAAAATCTTAACCGGCAAGGGCCGGCTTAGCGGCCTCAAAACAGTTCGAACAGAGAAGGAGGAGCTTTCCTATAAGTATCTTATATTGGCCACAGGATCAAGATCAGCCTTTTTTTCAGGACTTGAACCCGATCATCAAAACATTCTTACGTCCACTGACGCCCTTGAACTGACCAATGCTCCAGGATCTCTGACCATAGTCGGGGCCGGGCCTGTGGGTTTAGAAATCGGACAAATTTTTCACCGGCTGGGTACAAGGATTACCCTTATCGAGGCATTAAGCAGGATCGCCCCCATGGAAGATGAGCAAGTTTCCCGGGAGCTTTCCAAATACCTCAAAAGAGAAAGCTGGGATATCAGAACAGGGGTAAAAGTTGTTGAATTTCTTGTAAAGGACAAACAGGTAATAAGTCGCCTTGACAGCAATGAGACCGTAAAAACAGACAAATGCCTTCTGGCCCTTGGCAGGCTTCCCAATACTGAGGGTTTGAATCTTGAGAATGAAAAAATTCAGGTTTATGGTCCAGGCTGGATAAAGACCGACCTTAATTTAATGGCTTCGGATAATATATACGCGATAGGGGATGTAAACGGCCGGTCCATGTACGCCCACTCAGCTGACTACCAGGCTGAATATGTCCTTGAGCATATCCTTGGCCGAACGGATGCTTCCTTTGACGACAAACCAGCACCCTCATGCATATACGGAGGCATGGAGGTCTTCAGAACCGGCCTGAACCAGAATGACCTTGTTTCAATGGGGGCTTCCTGCAGCGTTTCCTCAGCTAATCTGGCAGCCAATCCTATTATTCAGAGTTATGGACAGATTCAGGGATTTATCAAGGTTTTCTGGTGCAATGAGCAGGTGGCCGGGATTACCGGCGCTGGGTACGGCCTTTCAGGCCTGGTCACTCTGGCCCAGGTTGTTACTGATCAGCAATGGACAATCAAGGACGCGAAAAAATATATTTTTGCCCACCCCACACTTGACGAGTCCCTGCAGGAAGCGCTTTTGGCCCCGAGAAAGAATATGACAACGGACGGGAGTCATTAATCCGGGGACAAAAATTAAACAGACGATAAAAACAGATAACTATTAACGGACAGCAAACATTCCCGTTTCCTGGCCAATTTATTCTTGACTATAGCCTGCTTCCGGGCTATTTGACTTATTTACTTTTTTTCAGGGAGAATATCATGAAAAGGACATATCAGCCGAGCAATATCAAAAGAAAACGAACCCATGGTTTTCGGGTGCGTATGAAGACAAAGAACGGCCGCATAATAATCAACCGAAGAAGGGCCAAGGGTAGGAAAAGATTGTCCGTCTAACTTTCGGCAGACACTTACGGATAACCAAACGGCCCCATTTTCAGGAATGTTATTCCAGGGGCCGTCGTTATTTTACGCCTAACTTCATAATTTTTGTCCGGGCCAATAATCTATCCAGCTGGCGCCTGGGAATTGCCGCTTCCAGAAAAGTCGGCCCGGCAGTGAAGCGCAACAGGATTAAAAGACTGATAAGGGAGTGTTTCAGGCTGAACCAGCACAATATCACCATAAGGGCTGATTTTGTGATAGTCTGTAAAAGAAACACGGACCTGAAGAGTCTTAACCAAAATCTGGTCAACCGGGAAATTATGGAATTTATCCGCAGGATCAGCAACAGCAAGCCTTACGCCGGGACAAAACCCTTACCTCTTTAATAAAGAAGAAAGATATTCGTAAGTATTCGTATGTCATCAAACAAATGAGATATATTTTACAAAAATTCATAGTCTTCTACCAGATAGTTTTATCGCCACTCTTTCCCGGTGTCTGCCGATTTTATCCATCCTGCTCGGAATACTCCAGTGAGGCAATTAAGACCCACGGGTCCTTTAAAGGCCTTCTGCTGGCTATTTTGCGACTGGCCAGATGTAATCCTCTTTTCAGATCCGGTATTGATCCGGTTCCCCAGAGCTTTAGACTGAAAAATTTAATCAAAAAATCCCCTCCGGGTCTTGCAAGCACTTCCCGGTCTGATAAATCCTGTTTCCGGAGCCAAAATACGTAATGGAGATACATAAAGTACTTATAGCCGTTGTTCTGTCTTTGTTTGTTCTTGTAGCATGGAACTTTGTGTTCCCTCCTGCTCCTCCTCCTGACAGAACACCTGTAGATGACCCCTCTGTTGAACGACGAGTTGATATTGATGAGGACAGGGTGCACCGTTCGCCTTATGATGAGTTTGTACCCCGGGATACCGGGGCTTTCGAGGCGGTTGAAGGCCAGCAGGTAGTTGTTGAGACTCCCCTTTACCGGGCTACATTCAACAGCTCCGGGGGCGTGCTGGAACATTTTGATCTCAGGCAGTTCAGGCAGACATTAGACCCTGATGCACCAAGTATAGATCTCATCACTCCAAGATCCCTGATCAATGGACCCATGGGCATTTCGTGGAACAGGATCCCGACCTGGCTTGAAGGTGAATGGTCTTTTGAGGGCGAGGACCTGGTTCTTGGTTCCGGGGAAGAAAATTCTCTTACCTTCACAGGGCGCATTGAGGGGATTGAGATCGTCAGAGTATTGACCTTTCTGGCTGACACCTATGAGATGCGAGAGAATGTACAGGTAACCAATACCACAGGTTCGACTATTTCAGGGGAGCTGGCAAATATACTGGCCACTCCAGCCTTTGCCGATGACAGGTTTAATCCGACCCGGGTGGCTTATTTCGACCAGACCGGACTCAGTCATGAAAAGGATAAACAACTCAGGGAAGGATTTGTTCACCAAAACGGTCTCAAGTGGGGCGGCATCGGCAATCATTATTTCCTTCTGGCCTTTGTTCCGGAAACTGCCCGGGCTCCGACCCTTCGGGCCCATCTGGAAAATGAAATTTACCAGATTGCCGTTTCAGAAAATCTGTATCTTAATCCGAATGAAACAGCGACACTGGCCAATACCTATTATATAGGCCCCAAGGACCGCGAATATTTGAGGGATGCGCCGGCCGAACTGGTCAGAGCCATCCATTACGGCTGGTTCAACGTAGTATCCAAACCCCTGATTATTTCTCTTAATTATTTTCATGGTCTTACCGGAAATTATGGCTGGGCCATCCTTATACTGACCCTGATAATAAAAATCCTCTTCTGGCCCCTGGCCCAGAAAAGCTATAAGTCCATGAACCAGCTTAAGAAGCTGCAGCCCATGATGACCAAGATCCGGGAAAAATATAAAGACGACCGTCAGAAAATGAATGAAGAAATGATGCGTCTTTATAAAACTTACAAGGTCAACCCGGCCGGGGGATGTCTGCCCATCCTGGTCCAGATACCGGTTTTCATCGCCCTCTATCAGGGGCTGATGGGAGCTGTAGAATTAAGACACGCCGCCTTTATTTATTACCTGCCCTTCACCGACATTATCTGGCTGGCCGATCTTTCAGCCAAAGACCCATTTTACATAACTCCAGTTGTAATGGGTGCGACCATGTTCCTGCAGCAAAAAATGGCTCCCGCACCAGGCGATCCCCTGCAGGCCAAGATAATGCTCTTTTTGCCGCTGGTTTTTATTTTCATATTCATCAGCTTTCCTGCGGGACTTGTTCTTTACTGGCTGACCAATAACGTCCTTTCCATAGGCCAGCAGTGGTGGGTGTTAAGAAGTGCGGGAAACAAGCCTCTTGTAAAGGCGGAACAAAAGAATGGCGATGCTCCGGAGCAAAAAAACGAGGTAAAGTCCGTGTCCAAAGAAAAGCCTCAAAAGGCATCGTCCGGTGTCAAGCCTGGAAAGAGGAAAAGAAAAAAATAACCTGACAGCCAGAGTCAGCCAGGTTAATACGCGTCCGGAAGGCCTGTTCTTTGAAATTGAGACCTGATCATTCAGGCTAATTAAGACCTAACCCAAAGCAAATGGTGCAAAGGCCAACAACGCGCCCTCTTTACAGCGCTTTGCCTGCATTGCCCGAGTCGGGCCGGTTGGCATGCCATTTAATGTCGGGGTTTCAGGTAGTTATCAATCATTTAAGGAGTTATAATGGAAGAATACGTTGAATTCTCAGGCAAGGATGTTGACGACGCCATTGCCAATGCCTGCAAACATTTCGGTATTGAACGTGACAAACTTGAAATTGAAATTGTCAGTGGAGGATCTTCCGGAATTTTCGGTCTGGTAGGAGTAAAAAAAGCAAGGATACTGGCTCAGAAAAGAGCTGTCATTGAAGAAAGCAAACCGGCAAAAAAAACTGAAGATTCAGCTTTGACCGATGCCCCGGCACCCAAAACTCAAGCTGAACCGGTAAACGCGAAGCCTCAGCCAAAACCGGCGCCAAAGCAGCAGAAATCTGAACAGGAGCAAAAGCAAAAGTTAGAACCCGGTTCGCAACATAAGCCTGAGCCAATGCCCAAGCCGCCCAGGCCCATGCCGGTAAACAAGACGGCACCTAAGCAGGAGCCTGAACCCGTTTCTGTACAGGAGTCTAAACCCGTTTCTGTACAGGAGTCCAGGCCGGCAGCGAAGATGGAGTCCGGCCCTGAACCTGAACTCAATTCAACCTTTGAAATTGAAACAGGCGAAAAGGAAAAAATCGGAACTGAAAAGATGGAAACCCTGGATATCCCCCCGGATACCCCAGCAGATGATCCGGAACTTAGAGAATATATTCATGGCCTGCTGGTACACCTGACTGAACCTCTTTCCCCAAATGCCGACATTACCGTTAATGATCAGACCAGGCCGATAAGTGTAATCATCAAGGATGAAACAACTTCAGAGATCCTGATTGGGAGGGATGGACAAACTTTAAGCGCCATTCAGTATATTGCCAATCGGATCATCGCTAAAAACAGACCCGGAGCGGCGAGAGTCCAGCTTGATACTGAGGATTTTCTTGAAAAACAAAGCGAAAAGTTGCAGGAAAACGCCTTCCAGCTGGCCACCAAAGCCAAGAAAATCGGTAAGACCATGAGCACCAGGCCCCTTAGTTCATATCATCGAAGAATAGTACATATGGCTTTGCAGAACGATAAAAAAATCAGGACAAAAAGCAAGGGTGATGGTCCCATGAAAAGGGTGCTCATCATGCCTAAGCAGCGGCGAAAAAAACCATCTCAGGAATAATAAAATCAGCGGGGGCGGAGGAAATCATTCTCTGCCCCTTCTTTGTTTGATCAATGCGATATTTTCAGGATACCATAGCAGCAATAGCCACTCCCGTGGGAACCGGAGCAGTCGGCATCATCCGGCTGAGCGGGCCCGGGAGTCTTGCAATGATGCAAAAGCTGTTTCAGCCCAAACAA
>SKKD01000106.1 GCA_007121655.1 Desulfonatronovibrio sp.
ATGTGGCCTGGAAAGCTCCCGGGGAAGGCCCGGTCCTGATGGAACAGGAAACCTGTCATAAGAAGGACGAAAAAAAAAGCCAGGTAGGCGTTAATGCTTCTTTCATTCAGCATAAAGAACTAGATCTCCAGGACCAGGTCACTTAAAGGGACCGCCACGCATGGCAGGATCATATTCTGTCTGATATCATCATCGTCAAGACCGTCCTGAACATCCATATCAACCTTTCCCGAGAGCATCTTGATTTTGCAGGTACCGCATATTCCCGCCTCGCATTCTGCTTCTATCTCAATGCCGTTTGCCCTGGCCATGTCCAGGATGTTGTCATAACTGTCACACCATTTAACGGTTTTGCCGGAAGTTTTGAATTCAACATCAATTGTCAATATTGTCATTTTCCATCTCCTTTTTGATGGTTTCCAAAATTTCCTTGGTTCTTCTCTGTTGCTGGATCAATATCACCAGGGCTCCAAAGGCGAACACAACCAGAAAGGCCATGGTCAGAAAATGAGCCCAGGACATGCCCCAGACACCCTCCTGTTCCTCTACATACCTGTCGGAGATCTTCAGTTGATCTCTAAACCACTGGATATCGGATTCCTGAAAATTCCGGTCTGTGTCCGCCAAGTAAGCGGATGAAGCATGAGCGTTTTTCAAGACAGCCGCTGTTTCCAATGAAGTTCCGGGTGCGGCCAGAATTACTGCCGCCGCGATCCATATGCTGATAAGCCGTGTTGTTTTTCCCTGCATGATTCCGGTGTCTCCTCCTTTACCCGATCATTAAGTGTCCGGTGTAATATTTGAGCGTTTGAGCAACACCGAGTTGCCGATCACGGTCAATGAACTGGATACCATGGCAATCACTCCTATCATCGGATGCAGGAGACCGAGGGCAGCGATGGGAATGGCCACCATATTGTAGAAGAAGGCCCAGAACAGATTCTGTACAATTTTGCCGAATGTGGCTTTGGACAGACGGACAGCCTCGACAACCTTGGTCAGCTCACCGGAAACCAGGGTCACGTCGGAAGCTTCAATGGCCACATCCGCGCCTGCACCTATGGCAATGCCCACGTTGGCCTGCTTGAGGGCCGGAGCGTCGTTGATGCCGTCGCCGACCATGGCCACGTAAGGACCAATCCTCTCCTGCAGCTTGCGGATTTCATCGACCTTTCCTTCGGGCAGTACTTCGGCCAGGACCTCGTCAATGTCCACCTCACCGGCTACGGCTTTGGCCGCTCTTTCGTTGTCGCCGGTGACCATGACCACTTTGAGACCCAGGTCGTGCATGGCCTTGATCGCTTCCCTGGAATCCGGCTTAAGGGCATCGGCCACGGCAACTATCCCCATGGCGCTGCCTTCTTCGGCGATGAGGACTGCCGTTCTGCCCCTGGCCTCCAGATCTGAAAGAGCGCTGTCCAGAGCATCGAGCCCTTTGACATCATACTCGCCCAGCAATTTGCGATTGCCGATCAGAATCTGTCTGCCGCGGACTCTGCCCTCCACTCCCCTGGCCTTGACCGATTGGAAGGACTCAACCTCATCAATAGAAATGCCCCGCTCTCTGGCCCCCTGCACAATGGCCTGGGCCAGCGGATGTTCAGAGGCATTTTCAACAGCCGCGGCCAGAGTCAGAACGTCTTCTTCGCTGTAACCCCCGGCAGCGACCACTTCAGTAAGTTCCGGTTCGCCCTTGGTGATGGTTCCGGTCTTATCCAGGACGACCATCCTGATATCCTTGAGAGTCTGAATAGCTTCCCCTGACCTGATCAGCACCCCCCGCTCGGCCCCCATCCCGGAACCGACCATAAGCGCCGTAGGTGTGGCCAGGCCCAGGGCGCAGGGACAGGCAATGACCAGCACGGCAATAGCCGCAAGCAGTGCCAGAATGATGGGTGTCGCAGTCGGATCCACCCAGGGCAGAAAACCTGATCCCCATTCCAGGATGGGGCGCAGAGAATCAGCAAACAGCAGCCAGACGATGAAACTGGCCAGAGCGATAACGATAACCACAGGCACGAATCTGGCGGTGATTTTATCTGCAAATTCCTGAATCGGCACGCGGGATCCCTGGGCTTCTTCCACCAGGCGGATGACCTGGGACAGAAATGTATCCGCGCCCACCCGGGTTGCTCTGACCTTGATCCTGCCCTCTTTGTTGATAGTCGCGCCCAGAACCTGGGAGCCGGGTGATTTTTCCACTGGAATGGATTCTCCGGTGGCGATTGATTCGTCGATATGACTTTGACCTTCGACGACTTCTCCGTCGGTTGGAATCTTATCACCAGGACGCACGATCATTATATCTCCGATGGCCAGTTCCCTGACAGAAACTTCCTCTTCCCGGCCTTCGCGCTCTACTCTGGCTGTCTTGGCCCCCAGGGTGAGCAGCTTGCGGATCGCCTGGGAAGCCCTGCCCTTGGCCCTGTTTTCAAGATAGCGGCCAAGGAGATGAAAAGTCATGATTGTCGCGGCCATCTCTGTAAATGTGGTCATGGGATAGACAAAACCGACCAGGCCGATGACAAAGGGCGGGAGGCTGCCCATGGAGATGAGCACGTCCATATTGGCTGTACGGTTGGTCAGGGAGCGCCAGGCGGATACATGAACGGCCCATCCCCCGTATAAAAAAATAACCGGAAATGCCAGAATGGATATAATGACAAGATAGCCTGGGATTGGCTGTACAAACATGTGTACCATCATCAGAACCATGATCACTATGGTGGGAACAGCGGCAATCCAGAATCTGCGCCAGGCCCGGGTCAAATAAAACTCTTCGCGGCTCACCTCCTCTTCTGCTTCTTCAGTCTCTTCACCGCTGCTTATTGAAGCCACTTCATAACCTGCCCGTTCAACTGCCGCCTTTATCTCCTCTGTTGATGGAGTCTCGCCGCTTCGTTCCACAAAAACCTGATGATTGGAAATATTCGTGTTTATCCGTTCGATGCCTTCCAGGCGTTTCAGACTGTCTTTGATGATTCCGGCGCAGTGGTCCGAGCCCATTCCGGGAACCACCAGTTTTACCTGCCCGGGCCTTGCTCCACCTGAAACAGAAGCAACTTCGTACCAGGACTTTTCTACCGCGGACCTGATGGCATCCTGACCTGTCTTTTCCGAATCGTAAGCGACCTCTACCTTATGATTGGAAATGTTGGTTTTAATCTCGGCAATTCCCTCCAGGCGGTTCAAACTGTCTTTGATTATTCCCGCGCAGTGGTCGGAGCCCATCCCGGGAACCACGAGCACCAGTTTGTGGGTCCCCGGTGGGGATTCTCCGGAAACAGAGGCAACCTCATACCCGGCCTTTTCCACTGTCGAGCGTATCCTGTCCGGATCTGTCCTTTCCGGATCAAAGGCCACCAGGACCTTGTAACCGGATAGATTCGCCCTGACATCTTTTATTCCCTCAAGACGATTCAGACTGTCCCTGATGATCCCTGCGCAGTGATCCGAGCACATGCCGGGCACGTTCAGGGTGACTTTTTCCTTTTTGTCCCCTGACTGTGACTTATTTGCTGAACTTTCCATCAATCCCTCTCTGGCCTCAGGGTGTAACTGGTTGTGTGGTTTTAGTCTTTCTTAACTTATGGTATGCCTTCAAACCTTTCCTTCTGCTGCTTGTCTGGATCAGCCAGGTCTTTCTTTCCGGATGATCAAGTTCGTTTTTTCCAGATAAGTACAGTCATACAGAACCGTCTGTCCGCAGTGCTCAGTTTCCAGCGCGCAAGGGAGAATGCTGTTTCCTTGACAAACGTAAATGGGCCGGGGACTAAATCAATAATCCCGGGATGAATGCCTGGCAAAACTGATGGTTAAAAGCTAATCGTTTTAAGCGTTAAGTAAAGACGTTATACTGAAAATTGCAGCAGAAACAGTTGAAAAATTTCAGGCTGCTGTTTTGCTGCGAAAAGGGCGGGTTCTTCCCGGAATATTTTGAATGTCCGGCATGACAAGGATTTTTTCTGCAAATTTCATGTTGAAGATTTCATTCCGCGGCAGCTCTGGAATAAATTTTTAATGTGTACTTGTTTATTTCTGGGCGATTCTTATTAATTTGATCAGAATTGCTAATAGTAAATTCAAAAGGAAGGAGGGTCGACTCATGAAAACCGACCCGGTATGCGGCATGAAGGTGGACGAGAATAGAACCAGGCAAAAATCAATGTTCAGAGGAATGAACTATTATTTTTGCTCCGCGCACTGCAAGGAATCCTTTGAACGGGACCCGCTGTTGTACATCAAAGAGGAGGAGGAATCCCTTCCGGAGCGAAAGGTTATTGTTGTCGGCACTGGAGCGGTGGGCACCACGTACGCCTACGCCCTTATGCGCACCGGTCTGGCCACCTCCATTGCCCTGGTGGGCAGAAACCCTGATAAAGTCCGTGCTCAGGTCATGGACCTGAATCATGGCCTGATGTTCGTGCCACCGGTCCATATTTTTGAAGGCACTTATGAAGACTGCAAGGGAGCTGACCTGGTGGCTGTAACTGCCGGCGTTGCGCAAAAACCCGGGGAAACCCGCATTGAGCTGGCCAGAAGGAATGCGGAAATTTTCCGGGAGATGATCCCTCTCATTGCCCGGCACGAACCCAAAAGTATCCTGGTGGTCACCAACCCCGTAGATGTGCTCACCTACGCGGCAATCAAAATATCCGGCATGCCAATGAACCGGATCATAGGATCGGGAACGGTGCTGGATACGGCCCGTTTCCGTTATCTGCTCTCCCGCCATTGCGGAGTGGACTCAAGAAACGTGCACGGCTATATCCTGGGTGAACACGGTGATTCCGAAGTCCCCATCTGGAGCAAGGTTGACATCGGAGGAGTATCCCTTGCTAAATACTGTCCCTCCTGCGGCCGGCAATGCCCGGAAGAAGAGATGGAAAGTATCTTCAACCAGGTGAAAAACGCCGCCTACCAGATCATCCAGGGCAAGGGAGCTACAAACTTCGCCATCGGCCTGGCCATGGTTCGCGTCACCGAGGCTATAATGCGCAATGAGAACAGCATCATGACAGTTTCAACCCTTGTGGACGATCTCTATGACATTCGGGATGTCTGTCTGAGCATTCCTACAGTTTTGAACAGGAACGGTGTGAGTAAACAGATGTATTTGGAGCTGGACTCTGACGAGGAACAAAAGCTTCATGCATCGGCCGACCTGCTCAAAAAGACGATCCGGGACATTGGGCTGTAAACTGGAACATCAGCCAGGAGGTAAAGTAATGTTGTCAAGTAAAGGGAGGAGATCAGGGCAGAGGTTCCGGAATCATGAGAAGATGCCGGTGTGCGAAGAAAATTTCCGCATAAACCGTCCACTATAGATTGCAGGCAAATTTAGATTCCTGAATGAGGGAGTTACCCCTTCCCTGGTCCGGATCGCTTGATAATTGACAATATCCATCCGCAATCCGGCCGGAAAGGGGATTCACGTGCAGCGGCAGGTAAAAAAATTACAAACCAAGCTGGCAGGTTTCTCCATCTTCACAGTAATTTCGGATGAACATGCCCATTTGAACGCCTAAATTGAAGCATTTGATGCCGGCCAGACAATCTTCTACCTCTTTTTCTTCCAGATGAGTGACAAGTTCATGTTCACCCTTTTTAAATTTGGCTAGCCAGGCATCCTTGACTTCATCCTTTTCCAGGTCAAATTCCAGACCGTACCTTTCTATTTCAGGAAAAAGTTCCTCAATTTTGGATCTTAGCTCGGGCTTGGTCAGGGCCATAATTACCTCCTAGAATTACTTTTATCGCATGGTTTAATCGGACAGCTGAAGCGAGGAGAAAAGCATGATACGGTTGAACATTCCAACATTTATGGTTTTCCCTTGCTTCCGTTGTTTTGCAATCCATCCGGCTACTTCCCGGAATGAAAATACCGTTCGGCAATTCAATCAAGTCTTTTCCAACTGGGAAGAAGCATGATCCCAGTTGATCAGGTTGTTGATAAATGCTTCGATGTAGTCCGGCCTTCTGTTCTGATAATCAAGGTAATAGGCATGTTCCCAGACATCCATGGTCAGCACCGGGGTGAATCCGTGGGCCAGAGGGTTATCGGCGTTGGGGGTTTTCATCACCTCAAGGACGCCACGGTTCAGGACCAGCCATGCCCAGCCGCTACCGAACTGTGTGGCTCCGGCTTTTTTGAACTGCTCCACAAACTGATCATATCCTCCCAGATGTTCGTCGATTTCTTCAGCTATTCGTCCGGAAGGTTTTCCTCCTCCACCGGGCTTCATTGAGTTCCAGTAAAAGGTATGATTCCAGACCTGGGCCGCGTTGTTAAAAATTCCGGACTTGGATGTAATGCCGGATGTCTTTTCTATGATATACTCCAGGGATTCATTGGCCAGATCTGTATCCTGAATGAGTTTGTTCAGATTGGTCAAATAAGTGTTGTGATGTTTCCCGTAGTGGAAATCCAGGGTTTTTTCGCTGATATGCGGGGCCAGTGCCTCTTTGGGATATGGAAGTTCAGGCAAGGTAAAACTCATAACTCGCTCCTCTTAAATTAAATGTCGTTCAATGCCTTAACCGCAATAAGCAGGGAAAATAGACAGCATTCTTGCAGAACGGGCGATTGAATTGGCGATCAAAAGAAAACAGCAGAAAGGTTCAGCCCTCTGAACTCTTTCTGCTGCTCTTTTTAAAAGATTCAGCAGCCGCCGGGCTGTATGTTCTGTTACTATTGTTTCTTCATTGGCTGATCACAGCAGACCAGCTCACCATCCCCGGCTTCCTTTACTTCCACAACATTTCCGCATGCATCGCATTTGTACATTTCTCCAACTTTGGTCATAACTTACCTCCTGCTTTATGTAATTTGGAACCAATGATTCCATTAAACCCAAATCTTTTTTCAGTAAATCAATCTATATATCCGGATCGACTTACATTTCAATCCCTTTTTTTTATTTCAGGGAGATTGCCTGCCAGGATTACTGTGCGGTAATCAGTTTATACACCTTGTGTTCATCGTCATGGGATTCAGTATACATGGTTCCTGGCCTGGGCAAACCCGCGGCCTTCCAGGCCAGAAGAGGGTCCAGGAATTTTTCATGTACACATTCTTTGGGCTGATGCAATTTTTTGCACACCGCATTCAAAATTGGGAATGCATTGAATTTTTTATAATAACTGCGCATAAATCGTAAAATCTCCAATGTTTCCTTATCCATTTCAATGCCCTCCAAATCCTTTAACATGGTCTGGGCAACTTCTTCATCCCATTCGTCCTCGTTGACCAGATATCCTTCTTCATCCAGTTCTATCTCTCTTCCCTTGATGTTCAGGTATGGCATACGCGCATTCTCCTTTGGGCCTGGCCCCGTTCTGAATTAAACAAAACTAACGCCACTCACCGGGCTGTTCCCGAAATGTCATGTCCATTTCCTCGGTGATCCCTACCCTGACTTCGTTTTCACTCTCGGACACTGTGACGTTCTTTTCCGGGTCCAGACCTATGTCCAGGGCCACTTCCTGCCAGTGAGTACGGATCTTGTCGGCATCTTTTCTTATCTCTTCCAGATTATCCTTCTTTTTAAGCCATCTGGCTACCCAGACCCACATTATGACCTCCTTGCACCGTTAAAAGTTCACTTCAGACAAGGGATTCTTAGTCCAATTTGTTACGTTTATAAAAATTAGTATGTGCAAGCAGATTGTCAAGGGCTTAAAAAATAAAATACAGTAATAAGAAGGGACGATAAAGGGAAGGATTACATCGGTAAATGCGGCTGGTTACGCATATGTTCCATATTGAATTATATCAATCCAAAAGATCAAGAAAGATATCAACCAGACCGGGATCAAACTGGCTTCCGGCACACTTTTTTATTTCCTGACCGGCTTCCGCGATGGACATGGCCTTTCTGTATGGACGGTCATTGGTCATGGCATCGAAAGCGTCCACTATGCCCAGGATGCGGCACTCAACAGGTATCTCCTCGCCTTTCAGACCAAGGGGATAGCCCCGCCCGTCCCATCGCTCATGGTGCCTGAGAATCAGATCGGCGATCTCGGCCAGGTCGGTGCTGGCCCGGGCAATGCGGTACCCTTTTTCCGAATGCTGCTTCATGATATGCCATTCTTCATCAGTCAGGGGTTCTTGTTTGGAAAGTACATGATCCGGGATGCCCACCTTACCCAGGTCATGCACCTGGGCCAGAAGAGCCAGATCCGACAGCTGCATTTCCGTAAGGCCGATCTTTACTCCGACACGGCAACAAAGATCTTCCAGCCTGTGGGCGTGACCACTGGTGATAAAATCCCGCTCCTCCAACGCGGCCATAAGTGAACGGATAATCTGTGACCTGACGGTAATATCCTTACTCAGCTTGTCCCGGTACATGAGATCGTCCGCTTTCTTGAAAACCTCTTCCAGATCCTTGCCGGAATGCTCTGCCACTGCCATGCCTATAGAAATATTCAAAGGCAACTGGTCCCGCATCGTCAGGGCGTATTTTTCAACCCGGGATTTGATCCGGCTGACTATGTTTTTGCCGGATTGATAATCCGTTGCGGGCAAAAGGGCCACGAACTCGTCTCCGCCGTACCTGGCCAGGACATCAGAACCCCGCAGACATTTCTGCAAAAGTTCGGCGGTGGCAATCAGGAGTTCATCTCCGCGTTCATGGCCCAGGGTATCGTTGACCAGCTTCAGACCGTCCACATCCATGGAAATGATGGTTATGGGATAATACCGGCCCTTGCTCAGACGCTGCTTCTCGTTTTCAAGATAAAGCCGGTTGTACAGGCCCGTCAGCTGGTCATGCAGACTAAGATGCCTGAGTCTCTCCTCCGCCTCCTTTCTTTCGGTGATATCCTGGATGCCGCATTGTACCCGGATGATTGCGCCGGAATTGTCTTCTTCCGCCACTCCAATTGTTCTGACCCAGACCAGGCCGCCCCTGCCGGTGATGATCCGCATTTCTTCATCATAAGGGACACCCTCGCTGACGCATGCGCTGAAAACCTTCTTAATCCTTCTCCTGTATTCAGGAGCGTAGGAACTTATCACTTCCTCTATTCTGGGTGAATATCCCGGAGGCATTTCGTGGATGGCTGCGGCCTGTTCAGACCAGATGACCCGGTTTTCCGTTAGATTCACACTCCATACACCAAGTCTGGCCAGATCTCCGGCCACCCTGAGCATGGATTCTTTCTGTCGCAACTCTTCCTCGGCCCTTTTGCGGTGGGTAATGTCAACGTTGACAACAAGTACACTGGCATAACTTTCTTCATATCCAGGAGTTACATTCCAATGCAGCTGGGTGTCCACGGTTTGCCCTTCAAAGCCAAGATGTTTTTCCTCTGCGCAAAACCCACTTGCACCATCAGCAACAGCCATAAATTTATGTATGAAATTTTTAAATGATCGTTCAGTAAATATCCTTTCAATCCCGGAAATAAATTCCTCCTTCGATTGAGCATTATATTGTTTCAAGGCAGCCTGATTAACGTCTGTCAATCTGATCATACCGACCAGTTCCTGAATCAACTTTGGTCGGCTCAGGAAAAAAGACCGCAAATCGCCGACATTCCAACTTTCTATTTCGTCCAGGCGTTTTTTAACTTCTGAAAAATCCTCTTCCCATAAGGCAAC
>SKKD01000169.1 GCA_007121655.1 Desulfonatronovibrio sp.
AGCAGGGTAACGAATGCCCTTTTCATCGGTCATGAGCATCCGCAGGTCTGATAAGGCCCGTTCCAGCAGAACATTGAACTGATCATTCGATGTTAAAATCGAACATCCGCCCTGAGCGGTTTTCTTCAAGACATCTGCGGAACCAAAGTAGGCTTTTTCATAAGAAGTTAAAGGGTTAAGCTCGGAATTCCCGCTTAAACAGGAAACAACCACTTCTAATTCGGTTTCCTCATTTACTCCCAGTTGAATCCGGTAATCCGCTCCATTGTCATGAATTTTTTCAGGCTGCTCAGAGAAATTTATCCTTGTTAGCCTCAGTATATCATCAAGCCCAAGGTATGAGAATTCAAGCATTTTATCTGAAATTTGAGGAGAGTTATATTTTCCTCTCCGATGTCTGTTCATGCCCCTGATTTCAAAAATATCGATGAAATCCGCATCAAAAATAAATTGAAATAAAAAAGTGGCAGAACGTAATCCGAAGTTTTTGAAACGATATTTTTCATAACAGCGACTTTCCCAAAGTACCTTTGATCGGAAAATATGAAGTGCACCTCTGGGAATCATGGGCTCTGACTCAAAAAAAAGGTCGGGATTGGTCATGTCGACCGTAACCAGATGGTTATCCTGTGTGATGTCAGAACTAAGCAGCAATAGACGCTTGCCATCCAGTTTCAGTGCCTGATGTGAAAGAAATCGTGTTCCCTGGCTGTATAGACCCTGGGAAGGATCCCCCTGACGGATGTCACCATGTATGTCGAATACCGCAAAGGTTTCGGAATTTTTAATGATGCGGTGCCGCTGATCCGCCATGCCGGATGTGGCGACAACGTAAAATTCTCCGGAAACATTGACGCTTGGTTCCATTTGATAACCTCTTTATTCAAATTATCCGGCAGCATTTTTTTCTGCTGACATTTCAGAAAAAAAACTCAAACTTGCTTAGTTAAGAACAAGCAAGGCGCAAATTGCTACCGGATTCAATCAAAAAAAGCCGGACAGGATTTGAAGAATAACTTTATTTTTAACTATTCCCGATACCGGTTTTCGAAGCTGAATATGTTTATGAAGATTAATTTCCATTTTATGTTTTGAAAGAAGGATGTAAATAGGGTTCTTCAAGTATTTTATTTCTCCAGGCTCATGTGCTGCTCAAATCAATCCCATAGGGTTTTTTGCGCTGAACAAATTTTTGAGAATTTAATGTACCGGCTGACTTATGGCCGTGGCTCTATACTCCCGGCCATACATCCTTTTCCATTTTTATTCGTGTTGACCTTACAGGCTAATCCAAGTAAATAACTTCAGTTTCATAAACGGCTCATGGCAGTGCTGACCTGCAATAAGGAAAGCAAAACTCCCTGTCGCAACTTAAATCCTCAAGATACTGAAAACTATGCCTAAAAGAGAAGACATCAAAAAAATCATGCTCATCGGTTCCGGCCCGATAGTTATCGGCCAGGCTTGTGAATTCGACTATTCAGGTACCCAGGCCCTGAAGGCCCTGAAAGAAGAAGGCTATGAAGTTGTGCTGGTCAATTCCAATCCTGCCACCATCATGACCGATCCCGAACTGGCCGATAAAACATACATTGAGCCCATTGAACCCGAGACAGTGGCCAAGATAATCGCAAGGGAAAGACCTGACGCCCTGCTGCCCACCCTGGGCGGTCAGACCGGTCTGAACACGGCCTTTGCCCTGGCTGAGAGCGGAGTCCTGGACAAGTACGGAGTCGAACTCATCGGGGCCTCACTGCCTTCCATTAAAAAGGCCGAATCAAGACAGGAATTTCGCCAGGCCATGTCAAATATAGGACTTAAGGTCCCCAAGAGCGGCATCGCCAGAAATATGGATCAGGTCAGGGAACTGGGCAAAACCGTCACTTTTCCCATAATAATCCGCCCGGCGTATACCCTGGGGGGCACCGGAGGCGGGATAGCCTACAATATGGAGGACCTGGAGGAAATCTGCTCCCGGGGTCTGGCCGCCAGCCTGACCCACGAAATCATGCTTGAAGAGTCCGTTCTGGGCTGGAAGGAATTCGAGCTTGAGGTCATGCGGGATAAAAACGACAATTGTGTAATCATCTGCTCCATTGAAAATGTTGATCCCATGGGGGTTCATACCGGGGACTCCATAACCGTTGCCCCGATCCAGACCCTGACCGACCGTGAATATCAGATCATGCGCAACGCTTCACTGGATATAATGCGGGAAATTGGCGTGGAAACCGGGGGATCCAATGTCCAGTTCGCCCTGAACCCGGAAAACGGCGAAATGGTGGTTATTGAAATGAACCCAAGGGTATCGAGGTCATCTGCCCTGGCCTCCAAGGCCACGGGATTTCCCATCGCCAAAATTGCGGCCAAACTTGCTGTGGGGTATACCCTGGACGAAATTCCCAATGATATAACCAGGGAGACCATGGCTTCATTCGAGCCCACCATCGACTATTGCGTAGTCAAGATACCCAGGTTCACCTTTGAAAAATTCCCCGGAGCAAAAGATATTCTGGGCACAGCCATGAAAAGCGTCGGTGAAACAATGGCCATTGGCCGGACCTTCAAGGAAGCCATGCAAAAGGGATTGCGCTCCCTTGAAACGGGCAATATCGGGTTTGCATCCAATTTTCAGGAGGATCTTCCCCCTCTGGAAGACATTAAAACCGCACTTCGGGTTCCCAATTCTCAGCGCATATACTCCCTGCGCCATGCCATCCTGAGCGGTATTTCCACCAGTGAAATCTACGAGATGACCGGCATAGACCCCTGGTTTATCCGTCAGCTTGAAGAACTGGTTTCCTTTGAAAAAGAACTTGTCAGATTCAGCGCCACAGAAAGCCTGTCCCTAAACAATCCAAAAGTGCATTCTGTACTTTCCCAGGCTAAAAAACTAGGCTTTTCCGACAAACAGCTGGCTCTTTTGTGGAAAAAAAGAGAGGAAGATGTTCGCAAGATAAGAAAAAAATTAAATATCCTGCCTACTTACTACCTTGTTGATACCTGCGCCGGGGAGTTCGAAGCATATACCCCGTATTTTTATTCCACCTATGAACAGGGCAAAGAAGTCCACCCCGTAAACGCCAAAAAGGTCATGATTCTGGGAGGCGGCCCCAACCGGATAGGACAGGGAATCGAGTTTGATTACTGCTGTGTGCATGCAGCTTATTCCCTTAAAGAAATGGGCATCAAATCCGTCATGGTCAATTCCAATCCAGAAACCGTCAGCACTGACTACGACACTTCTGATTTTCTTTATTTTGAGCCCCTTACCTTTGAAGACGTGATGAACATAATTGACTTTGAAAAACCAGACGGAGTGATCATCCAGTTTGGCGGCCAAACCCCCCTTAACCTCGCGGATTCGCTCATGAAGGCCGGCGTGCCTATTCTGGGCACTTCCCCGGACAGCATAGACCGGGCCGAGGACAGGGAAAGATTCCAGTCCCTGATCAGAAAACTGAATCTTCTTCAGCCTGCCAACGGCACAGCCAGGTCATTTGAAGCCGCGGCGGCCGTGGCTGAACAGATCGGCTACCCCGTTGTTGTCAGGCCTTCCTACGTCCTGGGAGGACGGGCCATGGAGATCGTTTTTGATGAAGAACAGCTCCGGTCGTATTTTAAACTTTCTGTGGTTGTTTCACCTGAACATCCCATACTTATTGATAAATTTCTGGAGCATGCCATTGAAGTGGATGTGGACGCGCTGAGTGACGGAGAAGACACTTATGTTGCCGGAATAATGGAGCATATTGAGGAAGCAGGAGTTCATTCCGGAGATTCGGCCTGCGTCCTTCCTCCCCACACCATTGATGATTCAATGGTTGAAGAAATCAAGAAACAAACCAAAAGTCTGGCCAGGGAGCTGGGTGTCATCGGCCTGCTCAACATCCAGTTCGCCATTAAAGACCGGCAGTTATATATCCTGGAAGTTAACCCCAGGGCCTCAAGGACAGCTCCTTTTGTCAGCAAGGCCACGGGAGTTCCCCTGGCCAAAATGGCCACCTGGATCATGATGGGTTCCAGTCTGAAGGAACTTGCCCCCTGGTCCTTACGGAGGGGGGGGTACTATTCAGTGAAGGAGGCGGTCCTTCCCTTCAACCGGTACCCCGGAGTGGATGTTCTGCTTGGTCCTGAAATGCGCTCAACAGGAGAAGTTATGGGCATTGACGACAACCTCGGCCTGGCATTTATGAAAAGCCAGCTTGGTGCCGGGCAGATGCTGCCCGCCGGCGGTTGCGTGTTTATTTCTGTCAACGATTACGACAAAGCCCACAGCCTTGAATTTGCGGCCAGCTTCATTGAAATGGGGTTTGAAATTCTTGCCAGCAGGGGGACTGCCTCTTTTCTGAAGCAAAACGGAATCCCTGCCCAGGTGGTCAACAAAGTATTTGAGGGCAGGCCCAATGTAATTGACTGCATTAAAAACAAAGAAATACACTTGGTTATCAATACTTCATCCGGCAAGCAGACGGTCAGCGACTCGTCGTCTTTAAGACAGGCCGCGGTCCTGTATAAAATACCATATACCACAACAATTACCGCTGCCAAAGCCATGGCCCTGGCCATCAAGGAAAAATCGCATCTCGGCCTGAGCGTCAAAAGCATGCAGGAATATCTTTCATCGGATTAAAATTATGAAAAAAGAATATTGCGGACTTTTTGGAATTTACGGTCATACGGAAGCAGCCCGAATGGCTTATTTCGGTCTTTACGCCCTGCAGCACCGGGGCCAGGAAAGTGCCGGCATTGTGACCTGGGACGGTGAGAAAATCAGGGAACAAAAGGGTATGGGCCTGGTAGCCGATGTTTTCAGCGAACAGCACCTGGGACATCAGCTCAAAGGCAATATCTCCATGGGACACATCAGGTATTCAACCACGGGAGCCTCCCTTATCCGCAACTCCCAGCCCTTTCTGGTCAGATTCAAGAATATGTCCATAGCCATCGGCCATAACGGCAACCTTATCAACACCTATGATCTGCGCAAGGAACTGGAAGAACAGGGTTCAATCTTTCAGACAACCATGGACAGCGAGATTATCGTCCATCTTATTTCCAAATATATGAACGGCAGCAGCCTTGAAGAGGCTCTGGTCAAGGCCCTGGGCAGAATCAAGGGGGCTTATTCGCTTCTGATTCTTGCCAACGATAAACTTATCGCCGTCCGTGATCCAAACGGATTCAGACCCCTGTCCATCGGCCGCGTGGGAGACTCATATGTCTTTGCCTCGGAAACCTGCGCCTTTGATCTGCTGGAAGCTGAATACATGAGGTGCGTCAAGCCTGGAGAAATGATTGTCATTGATAAGGGAAAACTTTCCAGTTCACGGTTTGCCGAGGTTCAGCAAACTTCTCCCTGTATCTTTGAATTGATTTACTTTGCCAGGCCGGACTCCATTGTTTTTGATCAGGAGGTTTATCAGGCCCGAAAAAACATGGGGGCAGCTCTGGCCCGGGAGGCACCGATTGATGCTGATTTTGTCATGCCCTTTCCCGACTCCGGCATGTACGCCGGGGTTGGTTACGCTCAAGAATCGGGACTTCCGTTTGAAATGGCCATGATCAGAAATCACTATGTAGGCAGAACTTTTATCCAGCCGACCCAGGACATGCGTGATTTTGGGGTCAAGGTAAAGCTTAATCCGGCCAAAAGCATGATTAAAAACCGCAAGATCCTTATTGTTGAAGATTCCATTGTTCGGGGAACGACCATCAGGACCAGAATCAAAAAACTTAGAGAGCTGGGAGCCAGGGAACTCCACATGCGGGTAAGCTGTCCTCCCATAAAGTTTCCCTGCTATTACGGAATCGACTTTTCATCCAAGGGTGAACTCATTGCCGCCAACCATAGTGTGGAGGATATTGCCAGGTATATAGGCCTTGACTCTCTGCATTATCTTTCTGTTGAGGGCCTTTTATCCTCGGTCAATCACAGAAAGGACTTCTGCCTGGCCTGTTTCAATGAGCATTATCCTGTGCCTCCGGGTCCCAACTGCAATAAAATGTGCATTGAATGGTAGCATGAATGGCAGCATTGACTGAATCCCGAAACGAATGGCTCGAACTGGCCAGAAAAGTCCTTGATGTAGAAATTGAAGGCATAGAGGCTGTAAAAAAAGACCTTGACGGTTCTTTCTGTCTGGCCCTTGAGGAAATGGCCGGATGTAAGGGCAGAATCGTGATTACCGGAATCGGAAAATCAGGCCTGATCGGCAGAAAGATAGCCGCTACCCTGAGCAGTACCGGATCCCCCGCCTTTTTTCTTCACCCTGTTGAGGGGGCCCACGGAGACATGGGCATGCTCACCAGGGAAGACCTGATCCTGGCCATATCAAACAGCGGTGAAACCGACGAACTGAACTGCATCATCCCCAGTTTCAGGGCTCTGGGAGTAAAAATAATTGCCTTGACCTCCGATCCGGATTCAGCCATGGCGGCATTGTCCGACATAGTCATCCGGGTACGCGTGCCCAGGGAGGCATGTACCCTAAACCTCGCCCCCACCGCCAGCACAACCGCGGTCCTGGCCATGGGCGACGCCCTGGCTGTCTGTCTTATGCAAAGTAAGCACTTTGAGCAAAAAGATTTTAAAAGATATCATCCAGGAGGATTCCTGGGCCAAAGACTGCGCAAAAATATACTGGAGCTTATGCACGCCGGGAATATTCCCCTGGTGAGTACCGAAGAAAACCTGGAAGCGGCCCTTAACGTGCTGAATTCCGGCGGGTTCGGAGTGGTGTTTGTTGCTGACAAGACCGGAACCCTGTCCGGCATCATTACCGACGGTGATGTGCGCAGGATGGTTTGCAAAAAGCATCTCGACTTTGCCCTCCCCGTAAAGAATTTCATGACCAGCGATCCACTCCGGGTTAATCCGGATTTTTCAGCCGCGGCAGTTTTGGATATTATGGAGGAAAACACAGTAACTGTTCTGCCCATCGTGGACAATACCGGAAAGGTCTTGGGTCTGATTCATCTTCACGATCTTCTGGGCAAGGGTAAATACAAGTTTTCCAACAATTCCGCTTAAGGTTGCCACCGGATCATTTTTAATTATATTACTCCGTACGCACTAATTTTCCTGGATCAAGGCGGATCCAGGACCAATAATCCGGTGACAGGCTTGATCAGGCAACCGTACTTCTTTCTTGCTGAAAATCGTCGAATACGGCCTGGCCCGCATTGACCGATGAAGGGCCCCGTCCACATAGTATAACAACTGTTTTGCTTTTTTCGCAAATCAACCGGATTGTTCATCTTTTTAAAAAAATTTTTTTAAGCGTTTTTTTCTTGACAATATTCAAGGCCGTATCAAGACTTGAATAAACAAAAAGCTGAGTTCCCATTAAGCCGGAGGATCAGCCGGTTGACATGGAAAACTCTATGCAATTGTTTCACCCGGCTTTCAAAACAGGTTTGTAAACCGCCGTGTTTCTTCAAAGTGATGAACGGACTCAGCAGGATACAAAGAACCTGGCCGGAGTTTTTAAGGTTTTTTCCAGCCGGCTTAAAGTCTGAATTTGCCGGTGCTCTAACCAAACCGAATAATGATTATGAAATTTATTAAAATATTTTCAGTGCTGCTTCTTTTTTTGCTCCTTGTTTCCATAGGATCGCTCATAGGCGTTTACAAATGGGCTGCCCAGGATCTTCCTGACTATAAGGACATTACCGATTACAATCCCCCTCTGGTGACCAAAGTTCTGGCCAGGGACGGCCAGGTCCTTGGATATTTTTACCGGGAAAAGCGCTTTCTCGTTTCCCTGGGCGAAATGTCGCCCTGGCTTATCAAGTCTTTTCTGGCTGCCGAGGATGCCGGGTTTTACGAACATGAGGGAGTGGAACTCCTGGGCATAGTCAGGGCGGCCCTGCATAACCTCAGAGCCGGGGAGATTGTTCAGGGCGGCAGCACCATTACCCAGCAGGTTGTCAAGTCTTTGCTTCTTTCTCCGGAAAGGAGCTACACCAGGAAAATGAAGGAAGCCATCCTGGCGTACAGGCTCGAAAACCACCTGAACAAAGATGAAATTCTGACCATTTACCTTAACCAGATATTTTTGGGCGCGGGCGCTTACGGGGTGGAGGCGGCGGCCCGGGACTACTTCGGAAAACACGCCTCAGACCTGACCCTGGCCCAGGCCGCGCTTATTGCCGCCCTGCCCAAGGCCCCTACCAGGCTCAACCCCTATCGCAATCCCCAGGGCGCCAGACACAGGCAATTGTATGTCTTATCCCGACTCAGGGATCTGGATTGGATCACTCACGAAGAGTATGAAGCAGCAGTTGCAGAGCCTTTCGAACTTGAGAGAATGACTGATCCATCATGGAGGCATGGCCCGTATTATCTGGAAGAAGTAAGGCGTCAGCTCATCACCATGTTCGGTGAAGACAAGGTTTACGAAGGAGGACTGATTGTAAACTCCAACGCGGACATCAAGCATCTGGACGCGGCCCAGTCCGCCCTGCGTCAGGGACTTGTTGAGTCCACCAAAAGAAGAGGATGGCAGGGACCGCTGGAACATATTAACCCTGAAGACCGGGATATTTTTCTGCTTGGACTGGTGATTGACCCTGACAGGCTGACCAAGGGCTCCTGGCTTAAAGTCCTGGTTACGGATGTAAGCCAGGACAGAGCCGGTGTGCGCTTTGGAAACATGCGGGGGGAGATAGATGTCTCAACCATGTCCTGGGCCAGAACTCCTGATCCTTCCAAGGCTCCCGAAGAAGTCCGCGCGATCAGGGATGCGCGCCTGATCTTGAATGAAGGCGATGTTGTCTGGGCTTCGGTGATCGAAGAAAAACAAAGTGAAACCGGCCTGTGGAGCCTGGCCCTGGAACAGGAACCGCTTGTGGAGGGGGCCATTTTATCCGCAGATCCCCGCACAGGGGAAATCCTGGCCCTGGCCGGCGGGTATGACTTCCATCGCAGTCACTTCAACCGGGCTACCCAGGCTAAAAGACAGCCTGGATCGGCCTTTAAGCCTTTTGTCTACTCCGTTGCCCTGGACAACGGATTTACCCCGGCTTCGGTCGTCTTGGACGCCCCCATAACCTATGACGACTATCAGACCATGACTACCTGGCGTCCAAAAAATTTCGAAGGCGTCTTTCACGGTCCGACCCTGCTTCGCAACGCATTGGTCAAATCAAGAAACCTGGTCACCATCAGGGTTGCCCAGAACATCGGAATAAACACAATGGTAAACAGGTTCAGCGATTTCGGCATGCAGGAGGAATTTCCCAGAGACCTGTCCATAAGCCTGGGATCAGTGGCCATAAGCCTCAAGGATCTTTGCCAGGCCTATTCCGTCTTTGCCCGGGACGGATCATACATTTCCCTGCATCTCATAAACAGGGTAGCAAATTCCTGGGGACAGGAGCTCTATGTTCATCAGGATCAGCCTGTTAGAGCCGTAAGTCCTGAAAACGCATACATTATTACCAATATGCTCCAGGAAGTTGTCCGGGATGGCACAGGCTGGAGGGCCAGGATCCTGGGCAGGCCTGTTGCCGGAAAGACGGGAACCACCAACGACCAGAACGACGCCTGGTATGTGGGCTACTCCCCGTACCTTCTAACCGGGGTGTATGTGGGTTTTGATCAGCTTACCCCCATGGGCAAGTATGAAACGGGTTCCAGAGCAGCCTCCCCCATCTGGGTCAATTACAGGCTTGAGGTGGAAGATGACTATCCTGTTCAGGACTTTGCCCGTCCCCCGGGAGTGACAATGGCCAGAATCGATCCGGCAACAGGACTTCTGGCCCCTTCAGGTTCTTCACAGAGCTATTTCGTGCCCTTTCTGACAGGAACGGAACCGACGCAAAGAAGCACCCGGGTTGATGAAACTGCCGGAACCGCACCTTCCGGAACCTCTGAAGAAGATCTGTTAAGGCAGATTTTCTAGAATCCAGGCCTGCATGAACAGCCTGCCTTCAAGCCTGCGTTCCCTGGTAGTGGAATCCTGCAAAACCTGGGTTGAGCTGTTAAAAATAATGATCCCCATAATTATCGGGGTCAAGATTATTTCCGAGCTTGATCTTTTAAAATATTTTGCAGCCGCCCTCGAACCGCTGATGCATCTCATGGGGCTGCCCGGAATAATGGGTCTGGTCTGGGCCACGGCCATGCTCAACAACATTTACAGCGCCATGATTGTCTTCGTGTCGCTGCCCGAAAGCTTTGAACTCACCGTTGCCCAGGTCACGGTTCTTTCCACTGCCATTTTAATGGCCCACGCCCTGCCCATAGAGCTGAGAATTGCCCAGAAAGCCGGAACCAGGATGGTTTTCCAGGGCCTTTTCCGGTTGTCCAGTGCCTTGATCCTGGGCATCTTCCTCAACCTGTTTTACGAATGGGGCGGCTGGCTGCAACATGCCAATACCGTGATCTGGAGACCTGAACCCCAGCCGGATGGGCTGATTTACTGGGTTTTGGCCCAGTTTAAAAATCTGGCGGCTATCTACCTGATAATCCTGGCCCTTATGAGCGTGATCCGAATTCTTGACCGGATCAGGGTCACCCAGCTGCTTATCAGGCTTTTAACTCCACTGCTGAAGACCCTTGGCATAGGCAAAGAGGCCACCACCATAACCATTGTAGGGCTGACCATGGGGCTGGCCTACGGAGGGGCACTGATCATAAGGGAAGCTAAATCAGAGCGAATCGAAAATAAGGATATCTTTTTCTCCCTTACCCTGATGGGTATCGCTCACAGCCTGATTGAAGACACCCTTCTGATGATGCTTCTGGGAGCACATGTTTCAGGAATTCTTTTGATCAGGCTGATTTTTTCCATCTGCCTGATATTTATCATGGTTAAAATCTGGGCTGTTTTACCTGAATATTTCGTTCATAAATACTTATACCCTGTAAGCAAAGTCGAGGTAAAAACATGAGTCTTAACAAAGTATTGCTGGAAATTCTGGCTTGTCCGAAGTGCAAGCAGGACATTGAGCTGGTGGGAGAAGAGGAAGGACTGAAATGTGCCAACTGTTCAGTTGTCTACCCTATAAAGGATGAGATCCCCATCATGCTTATTGATGAGGCCATACCGGTTGAGGAATGGAACAAGGGCGTGCGGGAGAAAAAATAAAACATGTCCCGGAAAAAGCCAAGGCCCCTGCCCCAGGAGCTGAACCTGCCTCCCGGGGGAGCTGACAGTCATGTCCACCTGGATATGGGCAGTCTCGCCGGATCCCTGGAGCAGGTCCTTGCCAGGAGTGAGTCCTGCGGAATATCCACCCTGGGCAATGTTTTTCAGGGTCCCGCTGCTTACAGGCAGAATAAGGACCTGTTTACTGACCATGAACAGGTATTTTTCATCCTGGGGGTGCATCCTCATGAAGCCCGGACATTTAACCAGGATATGGGCAGTGAAATTATCGAAGCCTTTAAACAAGACCATAAGATCAAGGCAGTCGGAGAAATCGGCCTGGATTTTTTCTACGACCTGAGTTCCCCCGAAGTTCAGGAAAAGGCCTTCAGGGCGCAGCTGGAAGCTGCCAGACAAATGGACATGCCTGTGGTCATTCATTCCAGGGAGGCCTATAAGAAGACTGTTGAAGTCCTGACTGATATGGGGTTCAGAGACCGTGCGGTACTCTGGCATTGCTTTGGGCAGGGAGCTGAACAGGCCGGAGAAATATTGTCTTTTGGCTGGCACATCTCCGTGCCCGGAAGCGTTACCTATAAAAAAAACGATGCCTTGCGCCAGGCCGTCAAGATCATTGACCCTGCCAGACTGCTCATTGAAACCGACTGTCCCTTTCTAGCCCCGGAACCTTACCGGGGGAAGGAAAATGAACCCGCTCTCCTGGGATTCACCGCCCTGAAGATCGCTCAGATAATGGATATGGATGTTGCCGAGCTATGGCTGAAATGCGGAGACAACTGCAGGGATTTTTTCAATGTGAGCTGATGCGTAATTCGTCTGGAAGGAACTTTTCAAAACCGGAAAGCCATGATTCCGGATCATTTGGAGGAAAATCTGGAACGGATGGGGATGTTGTGCTTGCGAATCTTGTAATGTATGGCCCTTCTGCTGATTCCCAGCATCTCGGCCGCGCGCTTCTGTACCCAGCCGGTTTTTTCCAGAGCCCGGATAACAGCTTTTTTTTCGTTTTCATCAAGGGAAAAGGATTCATCCAGGTGGTCATCTTTCGGTAAAGAATTCTCCAGCTGCAGGTCCCCGGGTTTTATCACCCCGTCCGGAGAAAGGATCACTGCCGCCTCCAGTACATTGAACAACTCCCGGACATTGCCGGGCCATGAATGTTCATACATCCTGTCCATGACTGAGGGAGATATCTCCGGATTGCCCGCCTTTTCACTGTTTTTCAGGGTACCGAGGAAATATTCCACCAGAAGGGGCAAATCTTCCAGGCGCTGGCGCAAAGCCGGAATTTCCAGCTTGACAACCTTAAGCCTGTAGAACAAATCCTCCCTGAATGTTCCGGATTTGACCATTTCATTCAGGTTGGCGTTGGTAGCTGCCAGGATCCTGCAGTCTACCTCAATGGAGCGGGTATCACCGACCCTGCGCAACGTCCTTTCCTGCAGGAAACGAAGCAGTCTGGTCTGCATCTCCGGGGAAATGTTTCCAATCTCGTCAAAAAACAGAGTCCCTTTGTGAGCGGTCTCGATCAGTCCTTTCTTGTCCTGCACCGCATGGGTGAAGGCGCCCTTTACATGTCCGAACAGCTCGCTTTCCAGAAGAGTGGACTGGGTTGACCCGCAGTCAATTACCACAAAAGGCCCTTTGCTGCGGCTGCTCCATTTATGCAGGGCATTGGCCACCAGTTCCTTGCCGGTCCCTGATTCGCCCTGGATAAAAACGGAAACATCGCTTGAAGCCACTCTGCGCATCATACGGATAAGAGCAGCCATGGAAGGGCTGTTGCCGCAGATGATCCCGCATTCATCCACAAGGCCTCCCTCTCCAATGGGGTAAGTCCTTACAAGCAGGGCATGTATTCGGTCCACAAGCTCATGTCCGTCAAATGGCTTGGTCAGGTAGTCGGCTGCGCCGTGCTGAATGGCATTTACAGCGTCAGGTATGTTTCCGTAAGCCGTGAGCAGCATGACGGGAATTCCGGGCCATGTACTTTTAATTTCCATCAAAAGGGCGTTTCCGTCCATTCCCGGCATTCTGACGTCAGTCAGGACCAGATCAAATGGAAGCTGCTCCATAAGTTCCAGGGCATGTTTACCGTTACAGGAGGTGGTCACCCTGTATCCGCTTGCAGTCAGGCGGGCTTCAAGTAGCTGCAGTATGCTCTGGTCATCATCAACCACCAGGATGGAGTAGAGCTCTTTAAGCTCCTTATCTGTGTTTTGAGTCATATTATTCAAAAAGCGGGCGCTTTTGTTGTTCTATAAGGTCAAAGAGCTCTTCAAGCTCCTGAATCTGATTTTTAAGGCTGAAGTTCTCCTCTTCCATCTCATGCAGTTTTTGCGCATGGGCCGTATTTTCAGCCTTAAGGACATCTTTTTCATCTTTTGTCCTGCGCAAACTATCAAGAGTTTCCCTGTGCCGGGCATCCAGGGCTTTCAGCATGTTTTTCAACTCTATATAATCAGCTTTTTTTGAAACAAACGGGATTGTTATCCTGAAATCCAGAAATAATTTTTCAGTGTGCTGATCAATGATCTGATCAAGATCCCTATGATATCTGATGAACTCAGCCATGGATTCAGCAGACAATAATCTGGACAATATTATCCCCAGCTCCGCCTGACGAATTGTATCCCGGTCTTCTGTAATTTGTCTGGCCTGAAAAAAATCTTTTCTTGCCTCAGGATAATTTCCCAGGGAATAACTGACCAGGGCTGAGCGCATATATTCATCCACCTCAGCAGCCTCAAGTATACCCGGAAAAACCTTATTGTCAGTCGTCTGGGGTTTCAGTTCCAGACATCCATATAACAGGATACACAATAAAACCGGAAAGACCAACCGATAACCATCTTTTAGTTCAAGCAATATGCTCATTATTCCACCTGTTGTCTGCGGCTTTTATTCGGCAAGGGGAAGGGTAAAGCAGAACATGCTTCCTGCATACGAAGTTTTTTCCAGCCATAAATCACAGCCGTGAGCCCTGATTATCTGCCTGGAAATACTAAGGCCCAGCCCAGCCCCGTCAGTTATATTTTCAGCATTTTTCCCACTGTAGTAACGTTCAAAAAGCAGCTCCTTTTCCTCTTCAAACACTCCCGGACCCTGGTCTGCAACACAAATCCGCAGTTTGTCCTTATCGGTTCCGGAAGTATATGACAGGACCACCTCCGTTCCCGAAGAAGAAAATTTTACTGCATTTCCCAGGAGGTTGAACAGAACCTGCTGAACATGACCGATGTCAGCCATTGCAAACCTGTGATCTCCGCTGTCGTTCACCTTTATGCGTATATTGCCTGCCTTTGCTGTCGGATACATCCTTTCTACCGCTTCTTTAAGAAGTTTATCAACATCTATTTTAACCGGTTCCAGTTGAATGCTTGTGGATTCCAGGGTGGAAGACTGCATAAGACGTTGCAGAAGTTCTGAAAGCCTCAGTGTTTCCTTGCTGGCAATATCCAGAAATCTGGATTGCTCCCGGGAATTGTCCCTGGCTACACCCTCCCTAACCAGATTTATGGATTCCCTGATACTGGTCAGGGGAGTCCTGATCTCGTGACTCAGGGTGGATATGAACTGAGAACGCAATTCTTCCTCCCGCTTGAGTTTAAGGCCCATCCTGTTGAAAGCGCCGCCCAGCCGGCCGAGTTCCCCCTGCGAACTCACTCTGACCGGTTGGAAGTCCTCGTTGCGGGCAAGCCTGGATATACCCCTGCTGAACTCCCGCATGGTCCTGTTGAGAAAAAAAGCAATAGCCAGGCTGCCTGAAACGGCCAGAAGCGTGGCCAGGCCCAGACCCAGAAACCCGAATGTCTGGGCCTGAATGCCCCGGCTATACATTTCATGCATGCGCTCATTAATATTTTCCAGGTAGCTGGCCCGCAGATTGGTAATGTCCTGAATCCAGGAAGAAAGAGCTTCCTCGCTGGGCAGGGACAGGTTCTGAACCTGGGAGTGGTCAGGATTCTCCTGGTTAAGGACTAATCCCTGTACTTCCGGGTTAATCCCGGCGAAGGAAAAATCTCTGGGTAAATCTTCCATAAGCATTTCAAGGGAATTCAGGTGATGCAGGGATGCCGTATGATACATTTCTTTTCCGAGGATCTGATATTTCCTCCGGTTTTCAACAAAGAGAAGTGTGGTATTCACTAGTTTTTCCGTAATGGCAACCACTTCCAGATCTTTATTCACTATCTGATCGGTATTTGAAACCAGATCCCTTATGCCGAAGAAAAAATACAAGGTTATGGAGTAAAAGATTATCATCAGCACCAGGGACCAGGACAACAGTCTGGTGGTGATGCTCATCCTTGAAAAGATACGGTTAATGGACATTTTTTCTCCGAAAATACATGACAGGCGGTCAAGAATTGGTAAATCCCTAATAATTTAAAACCAGGCAACCCTGCCCTGTATTTATCCGCAGTAATTAAGGGATATCCGCTTAATGCAAGCTATCAGACAAAAACAGGATGTGCAACGGCTATGAATTTATTATTAACCTTGGCTACTTGAAGGAAGGCATTTTACCGACCGGGACGCCAAAGTTCAAATCTTCAAGCTCCCGCCATAATTTGAGGTGTTATCCTGTCTGCACATGAAAAATATTTGCAGGCAGGGATCAGATGTCAAGAGCCCGGTCTGTAAAGCAGCCTTTACAGGTTAAAAAGCTCATTTCTGCTCTGTGAGTTTTTAAGAGAATGCTAGGTTGTGGGCAAAAACGTAACTCATGTGTACCAAATTGGTTCATATTAACAACCGGAAATTGCAAACACCTGTATATTCAGTTCTTATATATTGGCATCAGATTTGCTTAAGCGGGGCTGTTTCGATGTCAAATTTTTTTTTCACCAGATGTGAAAAATAGAACAAGTTTTATCTCTTACTTTAATCCTCAAACATCCATCTTTTGATGCATAAAAACATCTCACTTAATGTCTTTGCAAAGCAAAAACCTTGTAAGCAAACTTTAATTAATCTCAAATTCTGTAAAGGAGATAGAAATCATGAACTATGCCGAAGAGATAGATCAAGCTGACAACTCACAACATGATGTTCCGGATCGGGATCAATCAGCAAAAATCAGGAATTTTGGATTAAATGAGTTCCGGCCGGGCAGTCTGGATCTCAGCTACGCAAGCTCCGCCGATGAACTGAAGAAAAGTTTTTCCCTGGTATACGAGAGTTACCTTAAAAGAGGACTTGTCCCCACTGCCAAATCCCATAAAATGCTATTTTCGATATACTCTCTTTTACCAGGAACGGTGCATGCCGTGGCCAAACATAAGGAAAACGCGGTATCCAACCTGACCGGAATCCCCAACACCGAGGAATTCGGCCTGCCCATGGATGCACTGTACAAATCTGAACTGGACCGGCTTAGAGACCTGGGCCGCAATATAGTTGAGCTTTCCTCTCTGGCAACAATGTGTGAATACCGGGGAAAAAACTTATTCCTGTATCAAATACAGGCCATGTACTGGTATTTTATATATAAGGGCGTGGACGATATCTGCATAATGGTTCACCCCAGACACAAAAAATATTACAAGAAGCTCTTTCCCTTTGAGGATATGGGACCGGTCCGGCATTACCCCAAAGTCAACGCTCCTGCGGTGGGGTTGCGGGGCAATCTTTACAGGTCCCTGGAGTCCATGATGGCTCTGAGCAAAAAATTTCCTTTCAATATTCCTTTATACAGGTATATTAACAATTTAATAAACAATACATACAAAAGGTACAGGCAATACCGAAACAACGGTAATTTTCAGCTGATGCTGCTGCACAACAATCTCAGCGGCAATGCGATAAAATACTTTATGAGACTTGAACCGGGCATCGCCAGGGGTTTAAATCATGCCCAGCTCAAATGTCTGGGACGGGTAAATCCGGATTTGATGCTGGCCAAAGCCTGCTGAGCAGGGATTAGGCCTTGTTAAGGGGTTAAGTCAGCAACTTTGGGGGTAGTAAGGTGATCAAAACCATTTTTTGCCGGTCTTGTTTTATAGTAAAAATAGCATACTCTCCAGGCTGTTTTGAATCATAGCACAAAAAAAGTCAGGAGAAATGTTCACCTTCATCAGAAATGATGCGCGGTTTCCCAACAAAATTTTCATGGTTTTATACAAATCAGGAAGATTCACTTTCTGGAGAAAGTTAAAAGCAGTGCGGGATGTGTGGAGTTATGGATGCAGGAGGATCTCTATACCAGAGAAATAGCAGGACAGCAGAAGAGATAGAGATACCGGGCAGTCAATACTATACTTTACCCGTCCCAGTGGTCCTTGCCGTCAGATCAACCTTGCCGGGTCAGAGCCCTGGTTGTCTCGGCCAGACGTTTGGACATTGCTGTAATAATCCTCATGGACACCTCGGGGTAATCCGTAAGTATGTTCTGCAATTGGGAACCGGGATAAACTTCCAGAATGGAATTGCCCAGAGAACGGACACTGGCCGATCTATTTTCTTCCAGAACCGAGGCCATTTCTCCGAAAAAATCCCCGGGGTTTTCAAGAACCGCCAGTTTATGGCCTCCTCTTGAGACCTCAAGCCCCTTGTCTGCGGAAACTATCCGAAATATCTCAGTATCATCTTCTCCCTCGCGAATGACCCACTGATCCGGTCCGTAGGACCTGATATCGCCCAAATAGTAAAGCTCCGGAGCTATGCCGGCCTGAGCCCCTGCCCGGGCCCAGAAATCCTTAAGCTGTGTACAGATGGAATTAAGCATCTGCTTGAATATTTGGGGTTGAGCACCCAGCATATCAAGAAGATCCGGGTAGGCGTAACGGGAGATTCTGGTCATGCCGGAGGATTTTACGGTGTAAAGATATGTGCCCCCGGGAGTAAATAGAGGCTCCGCTCCAAGGACCGAATCCGGGCCAAGCCGCATGAACATTTCATTATTCCGGTACATGTCCGCGGTTCCGGATAAAACAACATAAAAAGCCCCGGCAACTTCGTCCTGGGTGAACAGTTCCCTGGCGCTTTCCAGTGTGAGTATAGAGGAACTTATGCTATTATGTTGGAATGTATGATTCATTACCGAAAGCTTATCTCCTTAATGTCCCTGGCCTGAAAGCTGATCCGTCCCCAGTCGGTCTGCCCCGTGAAAGTGGTCTCCGGCTGAATATAGAAATCCATTTCCTGGTCATGGACAAAAGCAACCCTGGCCAGGACTTCTTCGTCCTGGAGGTAGAAACGGATGGTGCTGATCTTTCCGAAGTCAATGCTGGCCTTGGCGGTTCCTGTTCTTGCCGGAAGATGGGTTAATCCTTCCACCGACAGGTTTTGCGCCTGATAAGTCTGATCGGACTGATCAATTATGGTGGCCCTGAAGAGTCTGTCCGTCCGGGACGAGTCAAGTCCGAAATCGCCGGTCCCGGCCATTCCCATGCATAAGTAGCCCAATACAAGGAGAATAATTAGCTTTTTAGTCATGTTGGCTCCCGGAAAGAAGTTTCTGGTCTGGGTTGTGGTTTTATAATTATTTAATTTGATTTTTTTAATGCTTTAATGGAAGCATCTGAACTTAAATGCATACCGCCTGTCAGGGCGTAACCTGAAAAACAATTTTTACAAACATCTCCTGGGAGGCGGCTGATAAAAACTCTTCCATCTCCTGCTCAAACCCGTAACCGCAAACCACCTGAACAACCGCCTTGTATTTATCAATAACTGTTAAATAAGCCAGATTATCCCGGGCTTCAAGCAAAAACTTGAACAGGGCGATATCTTTTCTGTTCACCTGGACATAAATTCTGCGCGAAAAGTCTTTCATTACAAAATTTCAGCTCCGTTTTCGGTGATCAAGACCATATATTCCCAGCGTACTCCCCCCCAATCCGGATAATAGAGCCCGGGCTCAATGCTGACGATCATTCCCGGCTTGAATTCACCCTCGGCAGAAGGCCCGATGCTTGGAAGTTCATGAGTTTCAAGGCCGATTCCATGCCCCAGAGCATGGGTGAAGTGTTTAAAAACACCTTTTTGCTCAAAAAAAGAACGGACCAGAGCGTAAGCTTCATTTACAGGCATGCCTGGTTCGATTTTATTTATGGCCATATGCTGGGCTTCCATGACCAGTTCCTTGGCCGCGTTGAATGCATCGGCGGGACGTTCACCTATCCAGAAGGTTCTGCTCTGGTCGGAGCAATAGTCATCAAGCCTGCACCCCATGTCCACCAGCAGAGGGGAGTTGTTTTTCACAGGTATGTTTCTGGGAATGGCGTGGGGAAGAGCCGACCTTGGCCCACTGGCAACAATGGTTGAAAAGCTGAGTCCCGACGCCCCGCTTTCCCGAAACATTTTTTCAGCGGCCCAGGCAATCTCCGTCTCGCTCATGCCCGGACCAATCCTCGACTTGATTGTCTTGAAAATCTTGTGGTTAAGGGCACAGGACCTTCTAAGCACACTTATTTCATCTTCATCCTTAATCAGCCGAAGCCCCTCTACCAGTCTCCTGACCGGCGCAAGCTCCAATTCCTTTTTCAGACTTTCAAAAAAATCATAACTCATCCATTCGGGTTCAAATCCAAGTTTGACCACCCCGGTCTTTTTCAAAAACTCATTTATCTTTTCATACTTATCCCGGGAATAGATAAAAATATCTTCAGCCGGAAAATTTTCTTTTCCCGCGTCCAGGTATCGGGGATCAGTCATTAATATGGCTGTGTCCCTGGTAATCAGCAGGTATCCCGAACTCTCATTACACTGGGGGTCAAAAAGCTCGAAACCACTGAGATAGAACCTGTTGGCCGGACTTTGAACCAGAAAAAAGTCAAGGCCCTGTTCGTGCATTCTTTCCCTTAGTTTCTGTCTTCGGTCAGCATACCGGTTTTCCATATACATCAATCTATACCTCTTAACCTGAATGTTGAACTTTGCACCGGATCAGCCAAGACCCAGGGATGACAGAATGCCGCGGTTTTCATTCCACCCGGGTCTGACCTTCACCCAGGTTTCCAGAAAAACCTTTTTCCCCGTCAATGCTTCAATCTCCTGCCTGGCTTCCATGCCGGCGGACTTTAAAACGTGCCCCTTTTTTCCGATCACTATGGACTTGTGCGAACTTTTAAGGACATAAACAAGGGCTCCGATTCTGATAAGATTGTCCTCTTCGGTCCAGTTTTCAATTTCCACGGCAAGTCCGTAGGGAATTTCCTGGCGGGTGTGCATAAAGAGCTTTTCGCGGATAATCTCAGCCGCCATGAAGCGCATGGGCAACGTGGAAATCTGATCCTCGGGATAATGGGCCTCTCCGTATGGCAGAAGTGAAATGACTTTATCCAGGAGCGCCCTGCAGCCGTCCCCGCTGAGGGCGGAAACAGGCCATATCTCCCTGGCGGGAAAAAGTTCCGCCAGCTCTTCCATCACCGGGAGCATATTTTTTTTATCCCTTATCTTGTCCACCTTGTTGGCTGCAATGAAAACGTTGGCAAAGTCCATAACCTTGCCCCTCAACAAGGCAAGCTCTTTTCGAATAAGATAAGGCCGGTCGGCATACCTGGCGCTGTCCACAAGGATGATTATCACGTCCGCCGACCTGAGCGCCTCCAGGGCCGCCCTGTTCAAAAGTTCGTTCATTCTGCCCCCGGCCTTGTTTATGCCCGGCGTATCCAGGAAGACTACCTGAAAATCCTTTTCTGTCAGGATGCCGGTTATCCTGTTGCGGGTGGTCTGGGGCCTGGGGGTGACAATGGCCACTTTCTCACCCACCAGATGGTTCATTAAGGTTGATTTCCCGGCATTGGGCAAACCAACCAGGGCTATGGTCCCGAAACGGAACTGATCTGTTGAATTATTTGTCAAAATACTTTCTCTTTGTCATTTATGGTTTACGGCTGCAAATCTCCGGGCAAGCCACAAGTTGCTGCAAAACTTCAGGCTTTTTTCCAGCCTTGCCTGAAAGTCCCAACCGGGGGAATCTCATCAACTTTTACCTTTCTGTCAATCCCAAAGCCTAAAAGCGGAACAAACCGAATATCCTCTACTAACTATAACTGATCGGATCTTAAATCAAATCCTGATAAAGCCGGAAATTCACCTTACCCGCCTCTGACCGTGACTTTAATGGTTTTTGGGTTTTGGACCTGCCCGAAAAATTGGACAAAATGATCCTAAAAGTTTAGATAGATAAAGGGGCTTACACGCAGAGAACATTATTTTCTTTGCGGATATGAAGCTTCCGGTTTTCAATCCGGAAAAAGATTAAAAAAAATTATCAGGAGGCAAGCTAATGACGAACAGAATTAAAATTCAGGGAATGTCCTGTGAACATTGCGTGAAAGCTGTTGCCGGAGTCCTTTCGGGCATTGAGGGCATTACCAACGTTAAGGTCAGCCTGGATAATAATGAAGCTGTTTTCGACGCTGCGGATAATGTTGACATGGAAAAAGTAAAAAGGGCTGTTGAGGAAGAAGGGTACAAAACTGCCGGGTAGCCCGAACTTTACGGACACACTGGTGGGGATTGTGCGTACACATTAGGAAAATTTCTTAACCCTTGCGGCCCTTGTCTGATTGTTGATGCGGTCCCGTATTTCGATAAGGGAACTGCACTCTCTTAACAGTTGCCGCCCAAGGGCAAAACACAACCGGAGAAATATATGCAGGATAAAACTCTCGAAGCACTAAAAGAAATTTCAGAAGTATTCAAATTTGAACTTTGGCTCCGTTTTTACTTTATTGAAGAAGAAGACGGGAAGTTACGCATCAATCTTGATGATCAGGTGATTGAAAAAATGGAGAAAGAATATGGACATCTGGCCAGGATCGCTTCCAGCCTGAACCGGATAGAACTGGATCCTGTTGTCTGCCAGAAAACAATTGTCGAGCACCTGATGGATGAGTTTGACGGAAAGAAGTATGAAATGGGCTATATACCCAAAATTCTGGATTCAGCCGCGTTCAAGACCGAGATCCAGCTTTTCAACACCTGGACCCAGCTTTACGAAGAGCAGCTCGATAAGACTACTCTCAGCTTCGGAAAGTGGAAGGAACTTTATGACAAGTGGAAACGTTCCGAAAGTGCCGAAAAAATTCAGCTTTCCCTGAACATGCAGGAAGTTCAGCAAAAAGGCCAGGTACATTCCGGCAAGACAAACTAGCTTTTTTTCATCCGGAAACGATTCTTTGCCCTTTTGGCTGCGCACAATCAGTCGTCAACATGTTAAGATATGTTAAGATGAGTTTCCTCATAGTTACTTGATTTCCTTACCAAAAGGAAGAAATCTTTCAGTAAATAAAACCACCTGTTCCAGGATCCGGAAAATAGACTTTCCGGATGGAACCAGCTTGTCTCATGTTTGAGGGGCCTGGCCCTGAACCCTTATCTCTGACTCTGCCTCTGGGCCTCAATAGCCTTTTGAACGGATTTCACCACCTTGGATGCTTCCATTTGATCCCCCCTTTCGTACAGGGCCAGGGTAAGATTGATCTCACGCTGGATAAGCGGTTGCTTGAGGTTGAAGTATGTTTTCCAGGTTTCCATGGCCTTCTTGAGATTGCTGTCCATGGCATAAGCCAGGCCGGTATAGAGTGCCGCAAAATGATCTCCCGGCCTTATTCGGTTCAGTTCTTCAAAGGCTTGTCTTGCACCGGAAGTCTGGTTGAGCTTCAACCGGCAAAATCCCAACTTGCGCCAGGCCTCAGCATGATCCGGCTCCTTTTCCAGACAGGAGGCATAAAGCTTTGCCGCTTCCGTGTATTTCTCTTCCCTGAGTAGCCTGTCTGCCCTGAAAACTTGCGGATCAAGACCGGATGGCTCATTCTCCATACTCTGTCCACGGACATTCCTCAAAAAACCCCTGAACAGATCTCTTCTGGAATATTTGCTGTTTTTTTTCTCGTACATGTAAAACCTTGCTCATTAAATGTGCGGAAATAAGGATGCTCACCAAAGTGCATCCGGGGTAACAGAGTGTCTTTGCCCTCCCGGGTGACAATCTGTTCAATCCATGTCTGTTATTAAGCGAACCTTGTTAGCTTAAGTCTAATTTCTTTTTGAATGTTTTCAAACCCCTCGTCAGTGACAATTTTTATCCACTTTTCAACCAGCTCGCTATGCCACTGGGTACCGCTGCCTTTCAGCAGGATATCTCTGGCCTTTTCCCATGGCAGGGCTTTACGGTAAGCCCGGTCTGAGGTCATGGCTTCAAAGGAGTCCACCACGCTGATGATCTTGGCCAGTTCGGGAATCTGCTGATCACTTATCCCATCCGGATACCCACAGCCGTCCACCCGCTCGTGATGATGATAAACAATGGGCAGGATATCCTTTAAAGTCCCTACCTGGGAGATGATATCCCGGGCGATTGCCGGGTGCGATTTCATTACTTCGAATTCTTCGTCATCCAGACTGGAAGGCTTGTTCAGGATATGGTCGGGAATGCCGATCTTGCCGATATCATGAAGCACTCCGGCAGTGTATAAGGCATCGAGTTCCCGGGAGTTAAGGTGTAGATGTCTGCCCAGTCTCACCGCGTAGACCGCCACCCCCTCGGAATGGCCTTTGGTGTAATAATCCTTGGCCTCCACCGCCTTGGCATAGGAGCCGATGATGTGGATATTCTGATCCCGCATCCGGGAATAAATCGTGGCATTCTGGACGGTGGTTGCTACGTGGGCCGCGAAAACACTAAGGAGATTAAGCTCATCGCTGGTAAAATTCCGGTTTTCTTTTCTCAGCAGCGCAACCACGCCCACCTTGTTCATCTGGGAAAAAAGAGGAACCAGCATCAGGGAATGGGGAAATACCCGCTCAAGAAAGACGGGCAGCGCGGAAATGCTTTTGCTGTCCAGAAGATATGAAACATTTTCTGCCAGGGATTGCTCAGCCAGTTTTTGAACACCGGCTAAAAGATCAGAGTCTTCCCTAAAGGGTCTTCCTCTGCACACTGATTTTCCCAGCAGGGGCTGATCATCCCGGCGAAGAAAAAGTACAACACTGTCCGGGGAAAAATTTTTCTGCACCTGCATTACAAATTCTTGACATATTGATTTTAGATCCAGCAGGGAATTAAGAGCGTTACTTAGATTGAGGAGCCGGACAATATTGCTGAGCCTTTTTTGCTCGATTTTTGCCGCCCTGTCCCTGAGTACTTTGCTTACCTTGACCAGAAGGTGGTTTATTTTGAACGGCTTGGGCAGATAATCGGCTGCTCCCAGTTTCATACAATCCACCGCAGTTTCAATGGTGGCAAAACCGGTCATGATCAGAAAATCAATATCAAGTTGCTTTTCCTTAATTTTTTCCAGAAGCTCAAACCCGTTCATCTCCGGCATCCTGAGGTCGGAGATGATCAGGTCAATGTTACTGGCGGCAATAACCTTCAGGGCGTCTCGGCCGTCTGTGGCCTCCAGCACCTGATATCCTTCATCCTCGAGAGCGTCCCTGCATATTTCCCTGAGGCTTTCCTCATCATCAACAACCAGAATTCTGATTGAATCATTTTTAACTTCCATGATCAGCCTTTGATTTCACAATCAATTCAGATAATGATCCCTCCGGGGACGGCAAAATGAATATGTGTTGATTTTTAAAAAACTCTGGGCTAGGGTTAGTAATCATGTCGGGATGTGGCTCAGCTTGGTAGAGCGCAGCGTTCGGGACGCTGAGGCCCGGGGTTCGAATCCCCGCATCCCGACCACTTCTTCTTTCCATCTCATTCAGTATTCCCATTAATTCTTTATTTTACCTTATACTGACTGTCAATGATCACTCTATCCCAGCCCCCATGGTTGCCTGATATTGTCCTGAATCACCCGAATTCATTAATTTTCAGCTTGAAAAACTTTTTCAAATTCCGTATATAACCATGCATAACTTATGGCATTCTATTGATTTGACAAAAATCAGCCTATTAATTGGGGGTTTATAATGCAGGATAACGCAAAGGATACATAACCTGCCCGCTGCGCCTCAACGACAAGAAAGGCTACGAGGCGGACAAAGTGTATTATAACAGCGCGCGACATTGCCAGCTATAAAAAATCGGCCCGCTGTAAAAACTTGCCCTCACCTGCGACGCAAAGATCTTTACCGCCTCAAGGTGATGATAACTTGCTATCGTCAGTTCACCAGGAATAATTTAAACATAAACAAGTCCTTTAACCTCAAAGCAGAAAACATGACCAGATACCAAAAAGCACTGACAGACCTTCGTCAACATCCCCGAACATGGCTCATAACCGGTGTAGCCGGTTTTATCGGCTCCAATCTTCTGGAAAGCCTGCTCAGGGCGGATCAGATTGTTGTAGGCCTGGACAATTTTTCCACAGGCTATCAGCATAATCTTGATGAGGTAAAGTCAATTGTCAGCCCGCAACAATGGGCCGGGTTCAGCTTTATCAAAAAGGACATTCGTGATCTTGAAGCTTGCCATCAGGCCTGCGCAGGTGTTGATTATGTACTTCACCAGGCAGCCATCGGGAGTGTTCCCCGCTCCCTTGAAGATCCCGTTAATACCAACGCGAACAATATTACCGGCTTCCTAAACATGCTCACTGCTTCCAGAGACGCTTCAGTCAGCCGTTTTGTTTACGCAGCCTCCAGTTCCACATACGGAGACCATTCCGGGCTTCCCAAAAAAGAGGAGGTCATAGGCAATCCACTTTCACCCTATGCTGTGACTAAATACGTCAATGAGCTCTACGCTGACGTATTCAATCGCTGTTACGGGTTTGTCTCTATAGGACTCAGGTACTTCAATATTTTCGGGCCAAGGCAGGACCCGGAAGGAGCTTACGCCGCTGTTATCCCCAGATGGTTTGACATATTGAAACAGGGAAAGCCGGCGCACATTTACGGAGACGGTGAAACCAGCCGTGATTTCTGCTATATAGACAATGCGGTTCAGGCTAATATTCTGGCCGCCATTGCTACGGATCCTGAGGCAGGTAACCAGGTCTATAACATAGCTTTTGGTCAGAGAACCACCTTAAATGAGCTTTTTATTATGATCAAAGAGTTTGCAACCCGGGTAAATCCGGATACTGCCGGATTGAAGCCGGTATACGCGGATTTCAGACCTGGCGATGTACGACATTCCCTTGCCGATATCGCCAAGGCAAGTAAACTCCTTGGATATCAGCCGGCTTATTCCGTGACTGAAGGGCTGGAAAAAGCGGCTGGATGGTATTTAAAGTGATTCAAGACCGAGCCTTGAGCTGACAGCTCTTAACTGACTGTCAGCTAGGTTCTTACGCTTTCAACCAAAATCTTTTCTTTTTCGCTTGGTTTTTTGTTCACATTATTCACCGGACATCTGCCCACGCAAAAATAAGAAAAACCCATATCTGCAATCAATTTCGGAGAATAGAGGTTGCGCCCGTCGAATATTGCCGGAATTGCAAGCTGGTCCTTGATTCTGGTAAAATCCGGATTTCTGAACTGGTTCCACTCGGTAACCACGGCCAGGACACTTGCCCCTTTCAGGACATCATACTGATCTTCAACTATTTCCACCAGGGAGTTACCTTCCAATTCCCGAACGGCCTTTTCTCCGGCTTCCGGATCATAGGCCCGGATGCTCATGCCCTTGGCGGTCAGTTCATTTATGATCTCCAGGGACGGTGCATCCCGGATATCATCCGTATTAGGCTTAAAGGCCAGTCCCCACATGGCCAGGACTTTTCCGGCCACCCCGCCCTGATGCTCAAAATATTCCAACACCTTCCCCACAAGGACTTTTTTCTGATCCTGGTTCAGGCTGTCCACCGCCTCCAACACTCTTGGCTGATACCCGAAATCGACTGCAGTGCCGATCAGCGCCTTTACATCCTTGGGAAAACATGAACCGCCATAACCAATTCCCGGATAGATGAAATGATAGCCGATGCGGTGATCAGAGCCGATTCCGGTGCGCACGTCGCCTATATCGGCCCCGACTTTCTCGCAGATATTGGCCATCTCGTTGATGAAGGAAATCTTTGTGGCCAGCATGCAGTTGGCCGCGTACTTGGTCATTTCAGCACTGCGTACCGACATGACTATCAATTTGTCCCTGCTCCTGGCAAAAGGGGAATAAAGAGCCTTGAGCAGTTCGGCTACGCGGATATTGTCCGTGCCAACCACGACACGGTCGGGTTTCATAAAATCGGAAAC
>SKKD01000220.1 GCA_007121655.1 Desulfonatronovibrio sp.
CTGCCCTGGACCAAACTGATAAGTCACTTGAAATGACCCTATGCTTATAGATTGTTTCGCTTTGCTCGCAACCAAAGGATTGCCGCGCTCGAAGACTCGCTCGCAATGACTGGATAGTCACAGCCCTGGTCACGCTTCATATGTCAATACGAATTAAGTTGCCTTGAAGAATAAATGGCCTCAGGATCCAAGGGCAAAAGTCAGTAACTCATGTCCCTGGCCAACCACCAGGCCGGTCGCCAATGCCTGTTGTTCGCAAAAGGATTTCGGACCCTTGCGGGGCTTCAGGCTGTTGAACACCAGAAAAGGGACCGGATCCCTGGAATGGGTTCTGATTTTTACCGGGGTCAGGTGGTCACAGCAGATGATCATGATAAAGTCATGTCCCCGCACGTAATCAAGCAAAGGACCTACAATGAGGCGGTCAAATCTTGTAATGGCCTCAATCTTATCCGGGATTGAACCCATATGCCCGCATTCATCAGGCCCTTCCAGATGGACAAAAGCAAAGTCTTTTTTATCCAGAAAATTTTGCGCGGCACTGACTTTCCCCTGATAATCAGTATCCAGAAGACCGGTTGCTCCAGGAACGTCCACGACCTCGAGTCCGGCGGCCCTGCCCAGACCCTTGATCAGGTCCACAGCTGAAATGACCGCGCCTTCCAGGCCGAATCTGTCGCTGAAGGGAGGCAGGGCAAGGGGGAGTCCCTGACCCCAGGGCCAGATGGAATCGGCTTTAGAATCTTTTTTTATTTCATTCAGGACTTGCCATGATCCCTGTACAAGTTTCCATAATGGAGGATATGACTTGAATTCCTCAAGGTCCTGGTCAATCAGCTGATCCAGAATATCGTGGGGGGGGCGCACATTGATCTTTTCGGCCCCGGCGGAAAATCCCTTTTTCTGCACCAGCAGATGTCTGTACTGAACCCCGGGATAGAAAGTGAACTCGTCATTTCCCATTTCTTTTTGCAAAGACTCGATAATCGGCCTGGATGTTTCCGAATAAATGTGGCCTGCTGAATAATCAATCAGTTTCCCCCCAGGCTTCAGCTCATCCAGGGTGATAAGATTGCATCTCCAGATAAGATCAAGGGGGCCGGAAACGAGGCCCTGCGCCGCAGCTTCAATGGGTCCTCTTCCTGTATGGTAAACAGCCGGATCATAACCCATCAATGCCATATTGGCGATATCTGATCCCGGCGGCATTTCATCAGGTATGGTCCGGCATACTCCCACCAGCGACCTGGCGGCCAAACTGTCCATATTGGGAGTGTGCGCGGCCTGCATCGGCGTCTTTCCACCAAGTTCATCCAGAGGCCAGTCCCCCATTCCGTCGGCCACCAGCATAAGTACCCTGGTCATTTTAAAATCCTGTAGTGAACCGTGGGCCCTGTAATAAAATTAAATTCATCAATGACCCTCAGAGCCTGCAATACAGCTTTGAGCGGAGCCCTGTGGGTCAGAAAAACTATGGGAACGTCCCTGCCTTCAGGACCTGGTTTTTGAACCGCCTGGGCAATGCTTATATTGTGCTCGCCCATAACTCCGGACACGGCTGAAAGAACTCCGGGCTTATCCAGGGCGGTCATTCTGAAATAATGCCGGGATACCGCCAGGTCAGGTTCCAGAATATGAGCTTTGGGTAAAGCCCTTTCCCTGAACCCGGTGTTGTCGATTCTGGCCTTATCCCTGGCCAGGGCCATGATATCCGCCAGGACAGCGCTTCCCGTAGGCAGATCTCCCGCCCCCTGGCCATAGAGCATTATAGGACCTACCGCATTGCCTTTAAGAAGAATTGAATTGAACGGGCCATCCACCTTGGCCAGGATATGATCCATGGGCAACAGGGCGGGAAACACTCCAGCCTGGAGATGTCCTGATTTTTCCCTGACCTGGGCAATGAGTTTCAACACATAGCCGAATTCCGCGGCCAGGGCGACGTCTGTGCGTTTAACCCCGGAGATGCCCTGCACGGGAAGGACGCTCAAGGGATAATCCGCTCCGTGAGCCAGGCGGATCAGGATGATCAATTTATGGGCCGCGTCCAGACCCTCGATGTCCAGAGTCGGGTCGGCTTCGGCGTAACCCAGTTCTTTGGCCGTGTTCAGAGCAGCAGCAAAATCCTGTCCCCTGGAGGTCATTTCGCTGAGTATAAAATTGGCTGTGCCGTTAAGGATGCCTGTTAAGGAGGTTATCCTGTTGCCGGCCAGACTGTTTTTCAAGGTCTGCACTATGGGTATGCCTCCGGCGACACTGCCCTCATAATAGAGCCCCAGATGTCGTTCATGTGCAAGGGAGAAAAGTTCGTTGCCCTTTTCCGCCAGGAGGGCTTTATTGGCTGTAACCACATGCATGCCGTTTTCAAGACTTTTTTGAATAAGCCGCAAGGCGGTATCAAGGCCACCCATGAGTTCGACAACAATATCAATATCTCTGTCGGCCAGGATATCTTCGACCTTGTCGGTGAATACAGCTTCCGGACCGGGGATGAAGGATCTGATTCTGGTCAGATCCCTGACCAGTATTTTTTTAATGACCAGTTTTTTGTTGATTCTTCTTTCAATCCAGTCCTCGTTCTCCTGAATTATTCTGGCCAGACCGGTGCCCACAGTTCCGAATCCCGCCAGGGCCAGGTTGATGACTTTCTTTTCCATTAACCCACCAGTACCTTTTTAATGCCTCTCAAGGCCTGGTTTATGCGATGTCTGTTTTCCACCAGGGCGAAACGGACATGATCGTCACCGTAATGTCCGAAGCCAAGGCCCGGAGAAACAGCCACCTTGCCTTCCTTGAGGAGAAGCTTGGAGAATTCCACTGAGCCCAGCTTCTGGAACTCCTGAGGAATTTTGGCCCAGACAAACATGGTCGCCCTGGGCTTTTCCAGCTCCCAGCCGATCCTGTTGAGTCCTTCCACCAGGGCGTTGCGTCTGTCCTCATAAATGTTCACTATTTCCTGAACACACTCCTGGGGTCCATTAAGGGCAATAATGGAGGCGATCTGAATAGGCTGAAAAATCCCGTAGTCCAGGTAGCTCTTCATTCTGGTCAGGGCGTTGACCATCTCCCTGTTTCCGCAGCAAAAACCCATGCGCCATCCGGGCATGGAATAGCTTTTGGACAGGGAAAAGAACTCTACTCCCACATCTTTTGCTCCGGGAATCTGAAGGAAGCTTGGAGCTACATATCCGTCAAAACACAGGTCAGCATAGGCCAGATCATGGATCACATAAATGCCGTGCTCCTTGGCAAAATCCACGATTTTTTGAAAAAAACCAAGATCCACGGTAGCAGTGGTCGGATTATGGGGATAACAGATTATCAGTACCTTGGGCTGGGGCCAGGTCTGTTTTGTGGCCACAAGCAGGTCTTCAAAAAAATCCCTGTCCAGTCCTATGGGAATCCTGCGTACATCAGCCCCGGCTATAATGGCTGAATAAGGATGAATGGGATAGGTGGGATCCTGAGCAAACACCACGTCTCCGGGGCTGAGCATGGCCAGAGCCAGATGGGACAGACCTTCCTTGGCGCCCATGGTGGCAATGGCTTCGGTCTCGGGATCAAGAACAACATCAAAGCGTCTTTTGTACCAGTCGCAAATGGCCCGGCGCAGATTGGGAATGCCCCTGGAAGCCGAGTATCTGTGGTTGACCGCCTTGGTAGCAGCCTCAAGCAGCTTGTCCACAATGTGTTTTGGTGTGGCCAGGTCGGGATTGCCCATGCCCAGATCGATAATATCATCTCCCTGCCGGCGCATCTGCATTTTCAGTTCGTTGACGATGGCGAAAACATATGGAGGCAATCTGTTTATGCGTGCGAAATTACCCATGATAGCTCCTGGAAAGTGGTTGATGGTTGTCTAATAATTGTGGCTCTTCGACGTTTCGTGTGGACCTTGACCCTTTCAAACTCTAATACTTAAATATGCTGCTATCGGCTTTATGCCCCCCAATAGCGACTGGCAATCACTCCGGAAAGAAATGTCTCACACCCGGCCTGCCTCCGGCCCATAGGGCCTACGCCCCGGTGGGAAGCAGGCCTAGAGCTCACGGAGCTCACAGAGAAAAACATTTTTTCATTGCCCTGAGCCGGGGCAATGAAAAAGGTCTTCCGCCCCAGGCGGGAGCTTCTTTTTCAGCAAAAGATCTGAAAGCCCGGGGGCACGCTCCTTCTAAAACATGACGTCGGATTACATTAATTACTCAAGTGGACAAATGTCAAACAATTAGGTTGACGGCTATGTCCATTTTGGCTAATTTTTGATTTTTCGGGTCGGCATTTATTTAAATCCCGGTATCCGAACAATTCCGCAATTCCGGAGAGGTGGCCGAGCTGGCTGAAGGCGCTCGCCTGCTAAGCGAGTCTGACAAAAAAAGAGGCGAGTATAAGGGCAGGTGAATAAGGGAATGGTGTCCGGGGATATCTCGTAATTGCGGATCATCATACGGGGATTAGTTGCTCGGCATTCCGGACATCTTATCTCTCTGGCAAGCAGGTTTACTTGCACATGGCGGCTATCGCAGCTTTCGAACAGGCAGGGGAAGAAGCATGTTCATGAAACTCGACATGCCGCCCCCGATGAGTATTGAAGTCTCGACACCACATCTACACCTGGCCACCACTTCTGAGTCCATGTCCTGCCCCCCGATTTTAATGTCCTACAGGCATTACTGTAATTACTCCATTATAATTCTCCTTTAATGGGACAAATTCCGGAAAAAACAGACAAGCTTTATTCGATACCGGCAATAAATTCTTCGAATTTCCGCAGATCTTCAGGATATGCATGCAGAACCTGTCTGGCAATGTCCTCCATATCTACCCCCTCAACTGTACTGACCAGCCTGTGCGGGGATATGTTCCAGGCCTGGATGATCTGGCGTCTGAGCAGACTTTCAAAGTCTGAATCCCAGAACTCTCTGTTCAGCCCGGACATATAGATCCGCCAGAAAATCAGACTTTCCCCCGCAGGCTTGCAGTAAACCGACATGCGCAGAGCATTGATCACTCTGAGTGATTCTCCGTTAAGGCTGTATTCCATCCATGCCTTTCTGGCCCAGGCATGTGCGTCTGCCGGTTCCCTTGCCAGGGCATGTCTTGCTGATTCCAGACCCTGAACAAGAGCGGCAGTCACTTGGCCGGAATCGAACTTTTCCCCATCTGCCAGAACCTGAGCGGCCAGAGCAGAATAATGCGTGTGCCTGCCGGGCAGAAGAGTCCTCTCCAGACCGATGCACTGATTCCACACCTTGAGCAGTGCATCTTCAGGTACAAGCCTGTCCTTTTCCACCTGGCGCTCCAGCATAAGACCTGGCCAGCTTTTATGACCGGTCCAGAGCCAGATGCCGGAGAGAATCAAACCGACAAGGCAAAATGCAGCAATGATCTTTAACTGGATGGAGCGCATGGGTTCAGGCCTCCTGTTCTGTGGGCAGGTATCTTATCCGGTTGTCCTCCGGTAAGGCGCAGGTCAAACACCTGGCATAGGCCCCGGTATCAATTCCCACCCGGTTGGGAAGTTCCTGGACCTCCCTGCTGATGGTGTGACCATGGATTACCCTCAGGCCGACTGGGGCCAGCATCCCAGCATGTTGTCTACTGGCTGCCGATCACTGATTAATTTCTAGTCATGATAATATTTTTTATATTTTCCGTAATAATAACCATGACTTCCGCATCCATATCTGGACTGCTGACGGATGTTGACCATGGACAGGATGGCTCCGCTGACGCGAATATCCAGCAGTTCCATCTGCCGCAATGCGGAACGGACTGTCTCCCGCGGGGTTTCAGCCCAGCGGACCAGAAAGACAACTGAATCAGTATGGCGGGCCAGACTCCAGGCGTCGGAAAACCCCATGAAAGGCGGGCTGTCTATGATTATCAGCTCGTACAGGCTCTTCAGTTCTTCCAACATATCTCGCATGCGCCTGGAACCAAGCATTTCGGCAGCTGCAGGGGCCTTGCCGTGGGACATGAGCAGGTGCAGGCCGGTTTCAGGATCTTCCACTATAGCCGAAATAGGATCGGCCCCTTTGCTGAGTACGTCTTCCAGTCTGATTTTTGCATCAATAACCGGGAAAAACCCCTCCAGGGAAGAACGTCTCAGATCAACATCAATTACCAGGGTCCTGGTGCCGGACATGGCTGACAGACGACCCAATGCCGCAGCAAAAGTCGATTTGCCTTCTTTGGGCAGGGTGGAGGTGATCATGATGGTTTGGGGCGGGCTATCCACATTGGACAGATGAATGGCTGTGCGCGAGGCCCGCAAGGCTTCAGCCAGGGAGGAAAATGGCTTTTTGAGCACGTAGTCGGCCGGCCTGCCCCTGGTGCGGCCCAGAAGGGGAATCATGCCCAGCACTGACATGCCGGTGACCCTTTCCACCTGGTCCCCGGTGCGAAATCCCCTGTCCAGCGTCTCCAGGATAAAAGCGCCCATGACTCCGAACATGAGTCCGGCCATCATGCTCAGGCCCAGGGTCTTTTTCTTTTGCGGATGAGAAGCTTGATCAGGTATTTCCGCCTGGGAAATGATTCTCGCGTCCGGGCGCTGCAAAGCATCCTGCTCCCTGGTTTCCTGAAAGCGGGCGAGAAAGCTCTGGTAAAGAAGCCTGGATGATTCGGCCTGCCGTTCGAGTTCTCTCAGCTCCAGTTCGGTCTGCATGGTCCGTCCGGCTTCAGCTCTTAATTCATTCAGCGCTCTTTGCAGAGTGAGTTCTTCTGCCCTGGCCGTCTGAACCTCATTTTCCAGAGATTCGAGAATGCGGTTGACTTCTTCAGCAAATTTATTCTGCAGATCCTTCATCTCTGCTTCCACCTGAACCATCTGAGGATGTCTGGGCCCATAGCGTTGACCCAGTTCGGCCTTTCTGCGGTGCAGAGTGGATTCTTCAGAACGCAGCCGCTGGATGTTAGCAGAGTCAAGGACCTCGACCAGTGTTTCCGCGCTCCCGGAATAGAACTTTACCTCCTCTGCCCGGTCCAGCCTGGCTTCAGCTCTTGATCTTGTCACGCTGGCCTGAATCAGCTGTGCATTCACGTCGCTTATCTGCTGTTCAAGAATTGTGGTGCTCCCGGCCTGAATCATGTCGCTCTGCTGGCGTATGTTCTTGACCGCCTGCTCCGCTGCCTGCACTTCCTGACGCAGATTTTCCAGGCGCTCAGCCAGCCATTCATTAGCTCTTCTGTTGGCCGCAAACTTGGCTTCAAGCTGGTCGGTCAGATACAGATCGGCCAGAGTATTGGCCACTCTTGCCGCCATCCCAGGATCTTCAGAAGTATAGGAGATGCTTATGGTATTGGTCTGCCTGCGGTGATCCACCTCCAGGTTGGCATTTAATCTTTTCAAGACGTCTCTTCTAAGTTTTTTTTCTTCTTCTTCAGGGCAGATTTCCTCCACTGCTTCGGATTCCGGAAACCAGAAGTTTTGGAACCAGTTGCTTAAAAGATAGACAGGATCTTCACCCTGATTTTCCTGCAAAACTGGATTGAATTCAGGATAGTTGTGCAGTTCAAGCTTATCTACTGCTTTGGCGAGTAGGGAGCTGGAACGGATTATGTCCAATTCAGTTCCAATCACTGCATCGTCAACTGATATACCCGACAAAACCTCCTCGATGTCCACGACTCTGGTTTGTCGGATATCCAGGGCCAGCTGGGACTGGGCCGTATATCTGGGGGTGGTCTGATACAGAAACAATCCTGACATGACGACTACTAAAAGAAAAATTCCCAGAATGGTTTTGCGGCGCCGGTTGAGCTTCCGTAACAATTCCCTGAGATCAAGTTCTTCTTCTGCCAACTCTTTGCCCGGGTGCAAGGCTTGAGGCTGATATTTGAACGAATTTCGTTCATCTTGCTGATATTTGTCCTTCATGGCTTCCTGTCGATTTATTTACTTATAGGTTACAGTCATTTATACCTTCTTCATTCACACAGATTAGGGGTACAGCGATATTGTTTTTCCAAAAATACTTTATTCCGGGAAAACCGGAATCCTGATAAAAGATCCGGATCCTGGATCAGAGTCGGGACACCGGGTTAAACCAGTTCCTTTGTTAAACCAGGTGAAAGATACGAAGTGTCAGCGAAGTTTACCCGGTTTATATTCCGCCAATTAAACCGGGCGGATTTCACCGAAACCAGCATCCCAGCTTTTCTTATCTTTATCCCAGCATTCCAGCATTCCGGTTATATTTCAGAATCCTTGTCCACCGCCCACTATTAACTGACCACTGTTAAAAGAACCTTTCCCGGATATAAATGATATCACCAGGCAGAATCACTGTAGAGTGTTCAGCAATTTCGATAACTTTTTCGGGATTGGATCTGGTGATTTCAGCCCTGTTTCTCCTGGCTCTGTGGGTGTATCCTCCAGCTATGGCTACTGCGTTGAACAGGTTGATGCCGCTTACATATTCGTATTGGCCGGGATTGTTCACTTCGCCCAGGATATAGAAAGGACGGTAGTTGAGAACTTCAAGGCTGACTTTGGGATCATTCAGATAGCCGTTCTGGAATCTGCTTTCAATGCGCTGTTCAAGCTCCCTTGCACTGAGTCCTATGGCTCTGATCTCTCCTAAGAGAGGCAGGGAAATATATCCCGAGCCGTCAATATGAAATTCGCCTGACAGGTCTTCCTCACCAAACACATTGACTTTGATCCTGTCTCCTGAACCGAGGGTGTATTGTGTTTCCAGAACCTCCTGCGGTGCCTGCGCTTTTTCTGCGAAGGAAACTGACAAGAAGTGAAATACAAAAACGATACAAGTAAAAATTAATAACTTCATAATCTTCATGATCACGTCTCAAAATGATAAGGATAATTTAAAAGCAATATTTGAAATAATGCTTTAACCGCTAGAGTAATTTACCTTTATTCAGGAAACGGCTTACTTCTTCTTCACAAGCAATATTTATACCTTTGTTTAGGAAGAGGACTTTTTTCTTCATCTGCAATATTTATACCTTTGACTCAGTGGAATCAGATATTTTTTTTCAATTCGATGTGTGTGGCGGATGTCCAGGGTATCCGACTTATAGAAGTCTGGCCCGGATAATCATGCCGGATCAAAATTGCGTAAATTAGCCGGAAGAGCGTGTTGGGAAAAAACTTTTTTACAGCCCTTAATTAATGGCAATAGATGCTTTAACCACTAGAGTAATTTACCTTTATCAGGAAGCGGTTTACTCCTTCATCACCAACAATATCAATTCCTTAAAGAATTTATCTATTTCAAATCAATAATTCTAAAAATTTTTCCAAAAAAAAAAGAAAAAAAAATTATTCTGCAATTTCCAGATTATACATCATACATTTTTAATCTGAAATTTTATTTTAATCATGCCATTTGACTCAATGGATCAGACAATTTTTTTTCAACCCGGTGTGTGTGGAAGATGCTATGGTATCCGACTTATAGAAGTCGGGCCCTGATAATTATGTTGGATCAAAGTTTGCATACGAAAATTGTTGTTACGATATGCTTTTCGCTTTTCCATTTTAAGTAAGGGTAGAAATATGCATGTACCCCGAAAGGGACGAAGTGCGTCTAA
>SKKD01000037.1 GCA_007121655.1 Desulfonatronovibrio sp.
CCACTTCGCCAGAAGATAAGAAAAAGAATAAATAGAACCGCAGCGCTAAAAAAAAAGTGAACAAGTTTCCTGATCATGTTGCTGAGTTCCAGTTTTCCCATTGTTCTTCAATTTTATTCTGTGATCCGAGAATAAACATTATCGCCTCCCTGACCGCTCCATTCCCACCCTGACTCCGGCTTATCCAGGTTGCAATTTTTTTAATTTCCGGCTGGGCGTTGGTTACAGTCATGGGGAGACCGACCCGTAGCATGGGGCCTGCATCTACCCAGTCATCACCGATATAAGCTATTTCCTTCAGGCTGATATTTTCATCCTTTGCCAATTGTTCAATGATGGGAAATTTATGCTTAAATCCATGAAAATAATGGCGAATGCCCAGCTCACTGACCCGTGACTGCACTGCCGCAGAGGAGAGACCGGTCACTACGGCCAGATTCAAACCGGCTGCCTGGGCAAGTTTTATTCCTAATCCATCCTGAACATTGAATCTTTTTGTAATCCGGCCTTTGTCATCATAATAAAGGCCTCCGTCAGTCAAGACTCCATCCACGTCTATAACCAGCAATTTGATTCCGGCCGCAATAGATAGGGTTTCCTGAGTCATCTTTATGTCCTTAATGATTTGTTTTGCCATGAGAATGCATTTGTTTGCAGCACTGCGACTCAGAGACTCCCGCAACCGCCGGCGCAAGCCCTTATATCCAGCAGGTTCTTCAAAAGAGATCTAAGTTTGTCCAGAGGCCAGGAATTGGGGCCGTCGCAAAGGGCCTGATCAGGCTCAGGATGGACCTCCATAAAAACCCCGTCTGCCCCGGCAGCAACCGAGGCCCTGGCAAGTACCGGAACAAATTCCCGTTGTCCACCTGAGGATGCTCCTTTGCCTCCGGGAAGTTGAACAGAATGGGTGGCATCAAAAATTACCGGAAAACCCAAATCCCTCATAACAGGTAAAGACCTGAAGTCAACCACCAGATTGTTATAACCAAAACAAGACCCTCTTTCTGTGAGCCAGATTCTGCGGTTTCCAAGGGAACAAATTTTGGAGACTACCTGATTCATATCCCACGGCGCAAGAAATTGACCCTTTTTAACGTTTATGATTTTGCCGGTAGCAGCTGCTGCCAGCAGGATATCCGTTTGTCTGCACAAAAAAGCAGGAATCTGGATGACGTCCGCCACCTCTGCCACTATTCCGGCCTGATCAGGTGAGTGAATATCAGTTATAATCCGGAGGCCGGTGGAGGTTTTAATTTTTTGGAGCCATTCAAGACCAAGATCAATTCCCGGTCCGCGAAAGCTTTCCGCCGAAGTTCGGTTAGCCTTGTCAAAAGAGCTTTTAAATATGATTTCCACCTTCAGGTCTTTACCGATTTCAGCTATCCATTCAGCGGTTTTAAGAGCTTGGTCAAGTTCTTCCAGGACGCATGGCCCCAGGATAAAGAAAAGTTCATTTCCGCTTTTGATAAAAAGATCGTTCATAAAAGGTCCGTATTAATGCATCTTCCCGGCCGCGAGGACGAATTCCCTGAACAACGGGTGAGCGTGCATGGGGTTGGATTGAAATTCGGGATGAAACTGGCAGCCAAGAAACCATGGGTGATCTTTTAGTTCAACTATTTCCACAAGACTCTCATCCGGGGAAAGACCACTGAAAATCAAACCCTTTTCTTCAAAATCCAAAGCGTATTTTTTATTGAATTCAAACCGGTGTCTGTGCCTTTCCATGACCTGGTCTTTCTGGTAGGCCTTCCCGGCCAGGGTGTTGGGAATAATAACGCAAGGGTATGCTCCAAGGCGCATGGTACCCCCTTTGTCGCTTTGTTCGCATCTTTTTTGGAGGATATTTTTTCTGAAATCAAACCATTCTTTCATAAGATAAATCACTGGATGCTTTGTACCCGGGTCAAATTCCTGAGAGTTGGCACTGTTGAAACCAATGACATTCCTCGCAAATTCTATCACTGCACATTGCATTCCCAGACATATGCCGAAAAAAGGAATGCCTTTCTCCCTGGCATATTGAATGGCCTGTATTTTACCTTCTACTCCACGGGAACCAAAACCTCCTGGAACAAGGATTCCCTGCAGTTCCTGCAAGTGGCTGGAAATATTTTCAGATGAAATATTTTCGGAGTTTACGTATTTGAGATTGACTTCCAGTTCATTTTCCAGGCCAGCGTGAATGAGAGCTTCATGAAGGCTTTTATAAGATTCTTTCAGATCCACGTATTTCCCCACTATGGCGATACTGACTTTGCCCTTGGGATGATAAAGACGGTGGACAATGCCTTTCCATGTTTCCAAATTTGGATTTTTAGCCGGAAGCTTGAGCATTATGGCTATCTTCTGATCCAGGCCCTCTTCATAAAGAGCCATGGGTAATTCGTAAATGCTGTGAACGTCTTTGGCAGTGAATACTGCATCAGGATCCACATTGCAGAAAAGGGCGATTTTTGACTTGATATCCTGGGCAAGATCGACTTCAGATCGGCAAAGAAGAATATCCGCCTGGATTCCGATGCTTCTCAGTTCCTTGACGCTGTGCTGGGTAGGCTTGGTTTTAAGCTCTCCGGCAGCCTTAATGAACGGCACCAGAGTAAGGTGGATGTAAAGGACATTTTCCTTTCCCAGTTCACCCCGCAGCTGCCTGATAGCCTCTAGAAAGGGCAATCCTTCAATGTCACCTACAGTGCCTCCGATTTCAATAATGGCCACGTCCTCATTGTTCCTGGCCACACTTTTGATGGCCTCTTTAATCTCATCCGTAATATGAGGAATGACCTGGACTGTTCCTCCAAGATAATCTCCGCGGCGTTCCTTAGTGATGACTGAATGATATATCCGGCCTGAGGTAAAGTTGTTTATCTGGGCCATGGGCTGGACCAGATAACGTTCATAGTGCCCAAGGTCCAGGTCTGTTTCAGCCCCGTCCTCAGTCACATATACCTCTCCGTGCTGAAAGGGGTTCATGGTGCCCGGATCAACATTGATATAAGGATCAAGCTTTTGAATGGTGACTTTGAGCCCCCTGGCCTTTAAAAGAGCTCCGATTGAGGCGGCGGCCAGTCCTTTTCCCAATGAAGAGAGCACTCCTCCGGTCACAAATACGAATTTGGTTTTCATCAGTTTCCACCTTTTGACTTAAAAATTCTTCCCAACAGGAAATTAGCCGGTAAACTGGTATAAATAAATTATTCCCCGATAAATTTGAAATAATCAGTTTCCATCAGGAAAGTCTTCGAATGCCGGAACTATTGGTTTTCTTTACGGAAACGAGGAGTTTTTCTTTTGGCAATGGAAATCAATCAATTATGAGGAGGCGTATCTTAATACGTTAACGAATAATTGTGCAGATTGACGCAGCCAAAAGGAAAAAGAATAATTTCCGGATGAAAAACTAATTAATCAGCCAAAAATGTTTCTAGCCCAACCAGGTGGAATTGCCAAGCCTGTTCTGGCAATAAACTAAAATTGAAAAACAGGGACCTTCATTGACAGACTCTATCAGAGCAGGTATTTCTTGTGAAATTTTTTTCAAGGAGGTATACAATTGAATAGTCTAATTTTTGGTCCAAACGGAAGCGGAAAGGGTACCCAGGGATCACTGGTCAAGCAGAAGTACAACCTGGCTCACATTGAGTCAGGCGCCATATTCAGGCAACACATAGGCCAGGGCACCGATCTTGGGAAAAAAGCCAAGGATTTTATTGACAAGGGCGAGCTGGTTCCTGATGATATCACCATCCCCATGGTTCTGGAAACCCTCAAGGAAACAGGTGCTGAGGGCTGGCTTCTGGACGGTTTCCCAAGAAATATTGTCCAGGCCAAAAAGTTATGGGAAGCCCTCAACCAGGCCGGAATGAAGATCGACTATGTTATTGAGATTCTTTTGCCCAGAGAGGTGGCTAAAAACAGGATTATGGGGCGAAGGCTTTGCGTCAACGATCCCAACCACCCCAACAATATTTTTATAGACGCCATCAAGCCTGATGGTGATAAATGCCGGGTATGCGGTGGAGAGCTTAAGTCCAGGGCTGATGATCAGGATGAGGAAGCTATAGATAAGAGACATAATATCTACTATGATGACAAAACAGGAACTCTGGCTGCCGCGTATTTTTACAAAGATCTGGCCGGTAAGGAAGGTTTTAAATACATTGAGCTGAATGGTGAGGGAAGTATTGATGAGATTAAGGATATTTTGCTGAAACAGTTGGACTAGCTCTTTCGGTTTATTACCTTTATTTATTATAATGCTGTGAATAAATGAACCTGATTTAACAGGGGCGCTGCAGCGCCCCTAATTAATGGTGATTTGATGGAAATAAATCTCATTTCCCCGGAACAAAATCCTCCCCTGGACAGGGTTTTTGTGGTCAGTATAGTTATCAGATCCTTCAAGGGAAGAAAGGATGTGGAAGTTCACCTCTACAGGCCCTGGTGGGATCAGTCAGAAGAAAAAAAATATGACTGGGATTTGTTTTTGGCCCAGTTACCAGGCCAGACGGGCAAAGATATGGAAAAATCCAGACATGTGGTCATGGAATCTTTCACAGCTTTGGAACGGGACATTATAATCGGCTATCTCAAGGAGCGATATTCTCAAAAACTAAGACAGATCAACAGTGCTCCCTTGCAGTTTCCAATACCAGGAGGCCTTGTGCCCTTGTCCATGATGTCGGAAAATGAAAATCATGGCCGGATAAAATTTGAGCGGATCCCAAATTATACCCTTTCATTCCCTGTGCATGGTTTTTATGATTTAAGTGCCCATGCTCCTATTTTGGCCGGTGAAGAAATCTGAATAACACAGACTGAATAACACAGATGTCTGGTTATAGAATCAGGAAGGCAGAGGGCTTGAATATGGTTCTTGATATTTATTTGGATTCAGGAATCCGGAAGCTCCGGGAAATGCAACTTTTACCCTGAACACTGGACCTTAAACCTGAAAAGTCTTGTCAGGCGGAGTATTGCCATTTACCCTTCACCCCTTTTTCAACGACCGCCATTTCCAGTTCATTCAAAAATTTTTTTCTGGGTACTTCACAAGCCCCGAACCTGAGCATGTGCCTGGTTGTCTGCTGGCAATCCATGAAACGGTAATTATTTGCTCCCAGGAAGCGGATCAGGTGGACCAGGGCGACCTTCGATGCATCGGGTTCCAGATAGAACATGGATTCGCCAAAAAAGACCTTTCCTACGGCAACGCCGTATATTCCACCCACCAGACTGGAGTTTCGCCAGGATTCAAAAGAATGGGCCATCCCTGACTCATGCAGCCGGATATATGCGTCAATCATCTCCGGAACAAGCCAGGTTCCGTCTCCTTCCTGCCTTGGAGCGACCGCACAGTTTTCAATGACCCTTTCAAAGGCTCTGTCCGCGGAGATGCTGAATCTACAGGAGTTGAGTACCCGGCGGAGGCTTTTGGAGATATGTATCTGATCAGGATAAAGCAGTAGTCTTGGTTCCGGGCACCACCATAGAATCGGCGAACCAGGACCGTACCAGGGGAAAATACCTTTGGAATAGGCGCTGCAAAGTCTAGTTACACTCAAGTCTCCCCCGATGGCCAACAGGCCATCGGGGTCGGCCAGACTTGGATGCGGAAAGACGGGTTCCCTTCCCAGGAAAAAAGTGCTCACTTGAATTGCAACTTTTCTTTCTTCTTATCCAGTTCAACCTTGATGGTGGTTTTTTTGTCCATGGTTTCAAAAAGGAGCTTCTCAGCCAGTGGATCCTTAATCTTTTCCTGTATTACCCTGGACAGTGGTCGTGCTCCAAATAAAGGATCATATCCTTTTTCGGCCAGCCATAATCTGGCAGGTTCGGAAAGGGTCAGAACAACCTTTTTGTCTTTGAGCTGACGGTTCAATTCGTTAATGTTCTTGTCCACAATTAATTCCATTGTCTTGGAACTCAGGGTTTCAAAGCTTACAATGGCGTCCAGGCGGTTGCGAAATTCAGGGCTGAATAATTTTTCCACGGCGTTCAGGCCCTTGGCTGCCACGTCTTCTTTTGCCTCCTGGCCAAAACCGATGCTTTTGGAACTCATTTCTCTGGCCCCGGCATTAGAGGTCATAAGAAGGATCACGTGCCTGAAGTCGGCCTTTCTGCCGGTGTTATCGGTAAGGGTGGCATAATCCATGATCTGGAGCAGAATGCTGAACATATCCGGATGTGCTTTTTCAATCTCATCCAGCAATAAAACGCTATAGGGGCTTTTGCGTATCGCTTCAGTGAGGAGCCCACCCTGATCGAAGCCTACATAACCCGGAGGAGCGCCGATTAACCTGGCCACAGCATGTTTTTCCATGTATTCACTCATGTCAAAACGGATAAACCGCACTCCGAGTACTTCTGCAAGTTGTCTGGAAAGCTCAGTTTTGCCCACTCCCGTGGGTCCTATCATGAGAAAATTTCCCACTGGTTTGTTCTCTTCGCGCAGTCCGGCCCTGGACCTTTTGATAGCCATTGATAAAGTTTCCACAGCCCTGTCCTGACCGAAAATGAGGTTTTTCAGGTCCTTGTCCAGGCTCAGCAGCTTGCCTTTGTCTGAAGAAGATATTTGTCTGGCTGGAATTTTAGCCATGGAGGCAATTACTTTCTCAATATCCTTAGGCGTGATTTGCTTTTTTCCCCTGGGGGCGCCTTCGAGTACATGAACGGCACCAGCCTCATCCATGACGTCTATGGCCTTGTCAGGAAGGAAACGATCATTGATAAACCTGGCCGACAGGTCAACTGCAGCCTCAATTGCCGAGGGTATGTACCTGACGTGATGGAAGTCCTCATAATAAGGCCTTAGTCCCTTTAAGATTTCTATGCTTTCTTGTGTACTGGGTTCGGGCAACTCGATTTTTTGAAACCTTCTGGACAGGGCCTTATCCTTTTCAAAGTGGTTTTTATACTCTTCATAGGTCGTAGAACCGATGCATCGAATTTCACCCGATGCCAGGACGGGCTTTAAAATATTTGAAGCATCCATTGACCCGCCGCTGGTTGCTCCGGCCCCTACTATGGTATGTATTTCGTCAATAAAAAGTATCGCGCCGCTGATTTGCTTTAATTCGTTGATTACTCCCTTGAGCCGGGCTTCAAAGTCCCCCCTGAATTTGGTTCCCGCCAGAAGAGAACCCATGTCAAGAGCGTAAATCTTGTTTTTTAAAAAAGAATCCGGGACTTTCCGGTCAGAGATTTGAAGGGCCAGTCCCTCAGCCATAGCGGTCTTGCCTACTCCCGGGTCGCCGACGAAAATGGGATTATTCTTTCTACGCCGCAGCAAAACCTGAATTACTCTTCTCATTTCAAGTTCTCGCCCGACCAAGGGGTCAATGAGGCGTTTCCGGGCTTTTTCAACCAGATCGTCAGTGTATTTGGAAAGAAAACTTTGTTCGGTTTTTTCCTTGGGCTTGCATCCGGGACAAGTTGATCCGGGCTGATCAGATTCCATTTCGTGGGAAATATATTCAAGAATATCGAGTCGTGTCAAACCCTGGGCGCGCAGGTAATAAACCGCGAACGCCTCTTCTTCTTCAAACATGACCGCAAGAAGGTCTCCGACCTGGATCATGTTCTTTCCGGCGGACTGCACATGTCCTAAAGCCATGTGCATTACCCTCTGTACTCCGATAGTCTGAACGATTTCCCTTTCTCCTGAAGGCGGCAGAACCTCCAGATGATCCAGAAAGAATCTCTCCAGCTGGTTTTTGAGTTTAAACATATCAACGCCGCATCCTGAAAGGACTTCCTTGCCCTTGTCATCCAGCAGATAGGCATAAAGTATATGTTCCAGAGTCAGGTACTCATGATGTCTAACCTTAACCTCACGAATGGCCCGGGCGATTATTCTCTCTAATTCCTTACTTAACATTTTAGACCTCTTCCATGGTGCATTTAAGGGGAAATCCCTCTTTTCTTGATAGATTCTTGACCATGATAACCTTTGTTTCAGCAACTTCAGCGGTATAGATGCCACATATGCCTGTGCCGTTTTTGTGCACATTCATCATAATCTGAATTGCTTCCCCTTCTGTTCTGTTGAAGACTTTCTTCAGAACATATATCACAAAATCCATTGTAGTGTAATCGTCGTTGTGCAGCAATACCTTGAATCTCCGCGGTTCCTTTACTTCGTCAGCAGCAAATATCTCAGGTGAAGTACGGGTGTCGGTCATCTCTCTAGTCATAGTTTTAAACCCTAATAATTTTTTGGAATAAGTCAATGCACGCCGGTTCTCTCAGGGTATTCGACCTGTTCAAGGCACAATCCTCTAGCCGGTGCAGTCGCGGGGGCAAGAATCCTGTTCCGGGCGAAAAGTATCTGTTCAAGATAATTATCAGGATACTTTTTCCTGCCAATAACCACAAGGGCGCCCACAATGTTTCTGACCATTTGTTTTAAAAAGCCGTCAGCCCTTACCCTGATCACCAATTCCTGAGGATAAAGACCTGAATCAAATGAGATTTGTTTGATTTCGCGCCATGTGCTACTGACCATTGTTCCTGTGTTCATGAAGGCTCTGAAGTCATGCTTTCCCAAAAGGGAAAGTGAGGCATCCTTCATGGCCTTCAGACCTAGAGGACCGGCTTGCCATACATAATTCTTTCTTTGGGGAAAGACAAAGTCAGGCTCAGTCCATATGGTATAGGAATATGTCTTGGAGACAGCACTGAACCGGGCGTGAAAATCCTGATCCAGAGCCAGGGATCGAATAACTCTGATGGAACCCGGCAAAAGGGAATTCAGAGCCTTATGCCAGGGAAGCCCGTTTTTACTTTCCGGGGGATCAAAATGAGCTACCTGTCCCAGTGCGTGGACTCCGGAATCGGTTCTTCCGGATCCGTGTACACGTACCGGTCTGGAGCAGATTTTTTTTAGAGCCTCTTCAATGGAGCCCTGAATTGTAGGTCTGTCCTTTTGCAGTTGCCATCCGCAGTATTTTGAACCGTCATAGGCCAAAGTGATTCCTATTCGCATATCGGTTTCAAATATTTTCCCGGTTTGTAGAATTTAACCATGCCTTACCTTGCCATAAATTTTTCCGGACCATTGTCATTTTAATTTCGTTTATAATGGAATTTTTCCCGGCAGCCCATTCCGGGGCCACAAGCTCACCAGGGCCCGGATCTCCGGTCAGTCTGTGAATGATAATGTCGGATCTAAGCCTGGCAAGAGCCAGGGCAACCCATGTGGCGTACTCCTCCATTTTCAGAGGTAAATATCTTTTCATCTCAAACATCCGGGCCAGGGGGGTGTTTCGACATACATAGAGGTTGTGAATCTTAATGCCATGAATTGGTTCATTGTTGAGAAAGTTTATGGTTTTCATGAAATGGCTGCGCCTCTCACCGGGAAGACCGGCAATGACATGAGCGCATACCTTAATGCCTTCTGAAGCAGCCAGTTGACAGGATTCGGAGAAGTCCCGGACAAGATGTCCTCTGTTAATGCGCTTTAAGGTTTCATCACAGGAACTTTGCAGTCCGATGTCCAACCAGATTTCCTCACAGG
>SKKD01000088.1 GCA_007121655.1 Desulfonatronovibrio sp.
ATAATTTATCCTGCTATGATGTAATATGCTGAGGAGTTGACAAACAATTGTACGGATTAACATAATTAAGATAGAAATATTTATCTATTTAAGCTTTCGTGTAATATAAATATCCTGAAAGTACAGTTCATTGCCGGCATCAGAACAATGAACCATGGACAAAAATCAAAATTCTTGTCATTTTAGGGTGAAATCACTTCCGGAGGATCAGAGTGGCAGACAAGACAAAGATCATTGAGAAAAAAAATTGGCATGGGGTTCCTGCTCAGGAAGCCTTTGAAATACTTGATTCATCCTCAGAGGGCCTCTCAAGCGACGATGCCCGGGAAAGGCTTGATGATTTCGGCCCGAACACGCTAGCTCAGGCCAAGAAGCACGGTCCGCTTAAGCGCTTCCTCCTTCAATTTCATAACGCGCTTATCTATGTTCTGCTGGCGGCGGCGGTAATAACCGCCCTTTTACAGGAATGGGTCGACTCCGCCGTCATTTTCGGAGTAACCATAGTCAACGCCCTGATCGGCTTCATCCAGGAAGGAAAGGCCGAAAAATCCCTCGAGAGCATAAGGGGCATGCTCGCTCCCAAGGCAACAGTCATAAGAGACGGAAAAAGAAAAAAAATCGAAGCACATGAACTGATACCCGGTGACGTGGTAGTCCTCAAATCAGGAGATAAAGTCCCCGCCGATCTCAGGCTCTTTGAAGCCAGCGACCTCCAAATCAATGAAGCGGCTTTGACCGGCGAATCGGTTCCAGTGAGCAAGAAGACTGATGAACTGGACGAAGATACCCCCCTTGGAGACAGATTTTGCATGGCCTTTTCAGGCACCATGGTAACCTATGGTCAGGGCAGAGGATTGGTGGCCGCAACCGGTGAACAAACAGAAATCGGACGCATAAGTTCGATGCTGAGCGAGGTGGAGACCCTTACCACTCCCCTGCTCAGACAGGTATCAACCTTTGGACGTTATCTAACCGTCGTCATATTACTTTTTGCAGGACTGACCTTTTTATTCGGAATAACAATCCAGGATTATGGAATAACCGACATGTTTCTCGCGGCTGTGGGCCTTGCAGTGGCCGCCATTCCTGAGGGTCTGCCCGCCATCATGACCATTACCCTGGCCATCGGAGTCCAGAGAATGGCCAAACGCAACGCCATCATCAGAAAGCTTCCAGCAGTTGAAACTCTTGGCTCGGTGACCGTCATCTGTTCCGATAAAACCGGGACCCTGACCAGGAATGAAATGACCGTCCAGAATGTCCGTACAGCAGACGGACTTTATGAATTGTCCGGAGTGGGGTACTCTCCTGAAGGTAAGTTCTCTCTGAATGAAGAGGAAATAGATCCACTGGAGCACTCTGTGCTCAGTGAGCTTCTGAAGTCGGCCATTTTGTGCAATGAGGCGGAAGTCAAGGAATCAGAAGGCCAGTGGAAGCTTGACGGTGCTCCGACCGAAGGAGCTTTGATCACTGGAGCCATGAAAGCCGGTCTTGAACCTGATGAGGTGAACAAGGAAAATCCAAGACAGGGCATCATGCCCTTCAGTTCTGAAAAGAAATTCATGGCCACCCTTAACCAGATAAAGGATGGCAAAAAAACCATCATTCTCAAGGGAGCTCCCGAGAAAATCCTGGAAAGATGCACTCACCAGCGTAACGCTGAAGGGGATGAGTCTATTGATCAGGATTTTTGGAAAGAACAGGGAGAAAAAATCGCATCCAAAGGACAAAGGCTGCTGGCTCTGGCTGTTAAGGAAGCGAATGGAGACGATAAAGAAATTAAAGACAGTGATGTTGAAGAAGGGTTCACCCTTCTTGGCCTTTTTGGAATAATTGATCCGCCCAGAGAAGAAGCAATTGAGGCAGCAGCCAAGCTTATCGGGCATTGCGTTTCTGTCAAAGAATGCAATTCCGCAGGGATCAGGGTTAAGATGATCACAGGAGATCATTCTCTGACCGCCCTTTCAATAGCAGAAAAACTGGGCATAGGAGACGGGAAGACAGTTCTGACAGGCCAGGATCTGGAGAAAAAATCCGACGAAGAGCTGGAAGAAATGATTCCGGAAGTAGATGTTTTTGCCAGAACCAGTCCCGAGCATAAGCTCAGGCTGGTAAAGGCCCTGCAGGCCCGGAATCATATCGTGGCCATGACAGGTGACGGCGTTAATGATGCTCCCGCCCTGAAAAGAGCTGATGTGGGTGTAGCTATGGGCAAGAGCGGTACCGAGGCAGCCAAGGAAGCTTCCGAAATGGTCCTTGCTGATGACAATTTCGCCTCCATTGCCAATGCGGTAGAAGAAGGAAGAACAGTTTACGACAACCTGAAGAAGGCAATCCTGTTCATTCTTCCCACTAACGGGGGGCAGGCACTGGTGGTTATTGTCTCAATTGTTATGGGCATAGGCCTAATGGACGCCGCGGGTCAATTTACCCTGCCCATCAGTCCTCCCCAGATCCTCTGGATAAACATGGTCACTGCGGTCAGTCTTGCCCTCGCCCTGGCTTTTGAGCCATCGGAATCCAACGTCATGAAAAGGCCTCCAAGACCTTCGAACGAAGAGCTGGTCTCAGGTTTTCTGCTCTGGAGAATAGTTTTCGTATCAATCCTGCTGGTAACAGGAGCCCTTGGTCATTACACTCTTGTTCTCGCGGAAGGCTCGTCCCAGAACCTGGCCAGTACCGCAGCCATCAATACCCTGGTTATGGGCCAGGTATTCTACCTGTTCAGCAGTCGATTCATACACGAGCCGTCCTGGAACTTTCAGGGCATATTCGGAAGCCGTCCGGTGCTTATCTCCATTGCGGTACTGGCCGTTCTGCAGCTTAGCTTCACATATCTGCCCCCTATGCAGTTTCTTTTTGAAACCGAAGGGCTTGGCCCGGTGGCCTGGGTAAAGATATTTATCTTTGGAATAGCTGTTTTTTTCCTGGTTGAACTGGAAAAATTATTTTTTCGCAAAAAACTGGGCCGTAATTAGGCCTGCATGCAGATTTGCTTTTTATGAAACAGCAATGAGAAAAACACCGGCCAGCATGACAGCCGCAGCTGTCACTCTGGTCTTGAGGTCCTTTTCCATGAAATACAGTCCGCCGATAAGCACACCCATAATAATGCTGGTCCTTTTAATGGCGATCACATAAGGGACCAGACCAATACTGATTGCGGTCATCTGAAATACAAAACCGGCTCCGGTGAAAAGGCCGATGAGCAGAAGAATCTTCAGATTGCCGCCGAGACTCCCCTTTAGAGCTGAGCGGTTAAAAAGCAAAACAATGGTCAGGCCAAGAGAGATAAAGCTCTGCACGCAAACAGCCCAAAACAAAGGGCTTGTGGCCATTACCCCGATCTTGTCCATATTGGCCGCCACGCTCCAGATAAGAGCCACTCCAAGCATTATTCTGGCGCCGGGTTCCTTGACTATGGCCAGCAAAGGGCTGAAAATTGTGGATCTGTCCCTGATTCCCAGAAGATATGAACCTGCAAAGATGAAAAACACACCCGCATACCCCGGCAGAGTTGGAACATCGCCCACCATGAGCGGGGAAGTGATAAGAAGAAATACAGGAGTGAAACTCAGGAGAGGAAGAGTTATGGAGAGATCAGACATGTTGATGGCCCTGATGTAAAGAAGAGTGGCAAGAATATTTAATCCCCCCCCTACCAGAAGGGCCATCCAGAACTCGCCGGGAAGATACTCTGGCAGCGGGGCGAAAAAAATCAGGGGAATGATAAAGGGCAGACTAAAGACTTTCCAGACCCATGAAATGGTAAAGACATCAAAACTCTTGAGGGATTTCTTGCAGAGACCGTCTTTTAAAGCCTCGCACACAGCTGTGAGAAATGAGAGGATGATCCACATTCAAAAACCTGGTTGAATCAGGAATTGATATAGGTTTTTTCATTTTTTCCCAGTAGACATAAGACCTCATATGAGACAGTTTTCCACCAGGCTGAGAGTTCATGTACTTCTATGCTGCTGTTTCCGTTTCCTCCCAGGATAAAAACCTCGTCTCCAGGTTTTATAAGAGGCACGCATGAAGCGTCAACAGCTGTGAGCTGCATGCAAACCCGTCCAATTACCGGCAACCTCCGGTCCTTATAGAGCATCCAGGCTCTGTTGGAAAGGGATCTTGAATAGTTATGGGCGTAACCGCAACCGATTATGGCTACGCGCATATCCCTGGGCGCGGTGAAAGTCAGTCCGTAGCTGATACCCCGGCCTTTGGGCAGATTATGCACTGACAATACCGGTGCCCTGACTTTCATGGCCTGCTTCAGGTAAAGACCTTTTTCCTCACATGATGTGCCCGTAAAAGGATTGCCTCCGTACAGGGCTATCCCCGGCCGGACAATATCAGACCAGGCCCCGGGAGAATGAAGAATGGCCGCGGAATTGGCCAGCGACTTTTTATGCTTTAAACCAGCCTGGGCAAAAATTCGGGATACACCATCCAAAATTTCAACTTGCTCACCTACCTGATGCGCCATGCGGGGATCGTCGGCAAATGCCAGGTGCGAAGAAATAATTTTCAGCCTGAGGCGGGAATTATCATTAAAAAAATCACAGAGCTTTCCGGCATCTCCCGGCTCGAATCCAAGTCTGCTCATCCCGGTATCAAACTTGATTCCAATTTCAATAATGTCTTCTTTCGGGATCTCTTGAGCCAGTCTTTTAAGTTGTTCCCATGAATGAATAAAAGAAGTGATGCCGGAATTAGTCAGCTTCTGATAATCCTCATCCCAGACAGGTCCCATGAGCGAGTATATATCCGCTTCGTGAAGGTGCTCCCTGAGACCCAGGCCTTCATCCACAGTGCCCACGGCAAAAGCCTCCGCCCCTTCAGAGGCCAGCGCCAGGGCAACCCTTACAAGACCGTGACCGTAAGCATCCGCCTTGACCACAGGCATCATCTGTGACCCGCATATTGATCCCAAAAACCGGTAATTATGCCTTATGGCCTCAAGGTCAATTGTTACTTTGAGCATTTTTTAATAAGGTATATATTGAAAATTATTGATATTGTAATCCGGCGCGATTAACCCAACCAACCCACTTACCCATTGGCTGACAAACGCATCACCGGATTCATTCATCCGCCTATAGACGACATGACTCTCTGACAGACACTTTTTCGTTCTTTGCTGCTCTGGCCCATAATCTCATAACCCATAGGTTTTTTTTGACCTGCCCTTTCCAGAACTTTTTGAAGATGATCAGCGCTGACTTTGGATGAACGGATCAGGGGAAGCAACCTGTAGTCCTTATCTGAAAACAGACACGTTCTCAGGCGGCCATCGGCTGTTATCCTGAACCTGTTGCAGGTCAGACAAAAATGATTGCTTAGCGGAGAGATGACTCCTATCCTGCCCAGTCCCTGGGGGAGATGATAAATCCTGGCCGGGCCATGATTCTTATCCTGTTCCGCAACAGGATCAAGTTTTGTGATGTTGCCGGCTGCCCGGACGATCTCCTCTGACGGCCAGAAATTTTCCCTCTGCCAAAGGGTTTTCTGCCCGATGGGCATAAATTCTATAAACCGGACATCCAGGGGCTTCTTAAGGGCCAGGTTTACAAAAGATTCCAACTCATCGTCATTAACTCCCTTAAGAGCTACAACATTTATCTTGACCCTGATCCCTACTTCCAGACAACGATCAATACTGGCTAAAACATTGCTTAAATAGTCGCATCCGGTAATGCGCCGATATTTATCCCTGTCCAGGGTATCCAGGGATATGTTCAGTCCTTTTATTCCAATATCCTTCAGAGCACCGATTTTTCCTGCAATCAGGGTGGCATTGGTGGTAAGCCTGATATCGAGTTTTGGAAAATTATTCTTGATCCGGTTGAGAAAATACAGAATGTCCCGCCTGGCAAATGGCTCTCCTCCTGTTAAACGAACCTTTTGCACGTTCATTTTCGAGACAACACCAAGCAGGTAAAACATATCTTCATAGGTAAGGACCTTATCGTGAGGAATAAACCGGGTATTCTTACACGGACGACAATAGAAACAATTGAGGTTGCACCTGTCGGTTATGCTCAGGCGCAGATAACTTACCGACCTGCCGTAATTATCCTTAATCATTTGTTTTCAGACTCCCCCATAATTCATTTGTCCAGCTTGAAATCCTGAAGAAAACCTTGCAGTCCCTGCCCGGCCGATCCATGATATTATTATCCCCGTTTATTCAACATGAAAAACCAGTATATTTGCATGTATACTTTACAAGTCTCCTGGTCTGCAATAAATGACCTGAACGGAGCAATAAATAATTAACCCCGGCAGCCTCTCAAATAAATATCAAGCTTATATCAAGTTCTGAATCCGGGCAACCTTGACCTCTTTATGAATATTTAAAAAAATGCGCTACTATCCCATTTTTTTAGACCTCAGGCATAAGACATGTGCGGTTGTAGGAGCGGGCAGAGTTGGTCTCAGAAAAATACGGACCCTTGCTCTTTGCTCGCCTGCGGGAATAATTGTAATTGACCCATATGTAACTGCCATTGACATACCTGATCCCGGTAAAGTCATCCGTCATGTCAGGGTTAATTTCTCCCCATTGCTTCTCAAGGGCTGCGACCTGGTCTTTGCCTGTACCAGTGACCCCAAAACCAACGACCTGGTTACACAGGCTGCCCGGGACAGTAATATCTGGTGCAATGTGGCTGAACGACCCGAACAGGGGGATTTTATACTGCCAGGTGTTTTTTCCAGACAGGATTTGATTATAGCTGTTTCTACCTGCGGCTGCAGTCCTGCTCTGACTGCCAAAATCAAAAATGAGCTTCAGGATATTTACGGCTCTGAGTATGCTCTCTTGACCGGACTTCTGGCAGGGGTTAGAAAAACACTTTTACCCCTGAACCTTCCTCAGGAAAAGAACAGGGAGTATTTTAAAAAAATTGTTGATTCCGAAGCAATTATTTTTCTTGAGTCCGGCCGCCGGGAGGAACTTGCCGCTCTGCTGCATGATATCCTGCCCACCAGGACTCACAAACATATACAAGGTTTAATAGATGCTCTCTTTTAGAATCCTGGATTTCTTCATTGCGCTGCTTTATTTTGCCGGAGCGCTTTCATTCTTGCTGGGACTCATTTACTCCAGCAAAAAAACTCAGGACCGGTCAGTGATAATTACTGCCACAGGTTTCGGACTGCACAGCCTTGACCTGGTTCTGAAATACTCACTGGGCATCGGCGAGATACTCACTCAAAGCCAGTTCTACATAAGTCTTCTGGCCTGGTCTTTTCTGCTCATTTATTTCTTTTTATGGTGGAGACTAAAACTTAAATTTCTGTCCATTACAGCCGCTCCTCTGGCGCTCCTCGTTTTCACCGGATCACTGGCCATTTCCCCGACCACCCTTCCTGTTCCCGGTCCTCTGCAGGGCTTGTGGTTCGGTCTGCACATCGGCTCACTGTTCATCAGCATGGCCCTTCTGGCCATGGCCTTTGGAGCCGGCGTCACCTATATTTATCTGAATAAAAAGATCAAAACCAAGGTCAGACTGGGCAATGTCTCAAAAGAGATACCCTCATTGCAGAGCTTTGACCGGGTCAATCACCTGGCTGTAATCATAGGTTTCCCTCTTTATACGGTAGGTGTTTTATCAGGGTTCATCTGGGCCGCATTTACATGGAAAACCATATTTACCTGGGACCCCAAGGAAGTCATCACCGTTATCATCTGGTTTGTTTTTGCCTGGCTCTTTCACAGACGGGTTTCCGGCTCATGGAGGGGTAAAAAACCAGCTCAGATGATCATCCTGATTTTTTTCCTGACCCTGGCTTCTTTTGTAGGCATTAATTTTTTCACTGAAACTCACCATAGCTTAAGGCCGTAATGGAACAGCGAATATATCTTTTTGGACTCAACCATAAAACCGCCGACATTGAGATCAGAGAAAAATTCGCTCTGAATGGCTTTAACCCCATAAATGACGGACTTATTGACAAGGATAGCCCCGTTGATGAGGCTCTTGTCCTTTCCACCTGCAACAGGGTCGAAATCCTGTACGTGAGCGAAAAAAATTTTGATGAGGTCGAGCCGAAAGTACTTGGTGGTTGGTCCGGGTACTGCCGGCATGATCCGGAACTTCTCAGAAAGCATACCTACTGCTATAAAGGCCTGGAAGCAGTCAACCATCTCTTTTCAGTAGCAGCCAGTCTGGATTCCATGGTCCTGGGAGAACCCCAGATACTGGGGCAGCTCAAAGACGCCTACCGAAAATCAGTGGAGGAAAAGACTGCCGGAGTGATAATCAACCGTCTTTTGCACAAATCTTTTTCCGCAGCCAAAAGAACCCGCACCGAAACCGCTGTATCCTCCAGCGCTGTTTCCATTAGTTATGCTGCGGTTGAGCTGGCCAAAAAAATATTCGGCGAACTGAATGACCAAAAGGCAATGCTTATAGGTGCGGGCGCGATGGCCGAACTGGCAGCTCTTCATCTGATAAACAGCGGGCTCAAAGAAATCATGGTGGCCAACAGGACGCCTGAAAGAGCCCGGGAACTGGCCGACAGATTCAATGGCCAGTCCATGTGCATGGAAAAAATGCTGGACAACCTGCATAAGGCTGACATTGTCATCAGCTCCACAGGATCGAGCACCACCATTATCAGCGCGGCCCAGGTCAAAAAAATCCTGAAGAAAAGAAAGCACCAGCCCATGTTTTTCATCGACATTGCCGTGCCCAGAGATATCGATCCTGATGTAAACTTACTGGATAATGTTTACATCTATGATATTGATGACTTAAAGGAAGTGGTTGAGGAAAATCTGGCCAGTCGCAAGGAAGAGGCAGACAGAGCCAGAGAAATTATCAAAGAGGAAGTAATTAAATTTTCCGACTGGCTGAGATCCCTTGATCTTAGCCCAACCATAGTTGATCTTTTGAGCAGGGGAGAAACCATGGCCAGGAAAGAACTTCGAAAATCCATTCGAAGCCTTGGTCCGGATGCTGATGAAGCCACTTGCAGGGCAATGGAACAACTGGCCATGTCCCTGGTTGGAAAGCTTTACCATGACCCCATAGTCTTTCTTAAAAGAAGGGCCAGAGAAGAAGGAAGTTCACAAAAATTTATAGAGCTGGCCAGGAGAATTTTTAACCTGGATGATGAACCAATGCACCAGGATACACACCAAAACAGAAAAGAAAGGAAATAATGAGATCATATCTTATCCAGGAAATAAGTGAATTGGATATGCCCAAGCTTATGGAAGCAATCACGCGGGAAGCATATAAGATTCCGGTCGATGGTCTTTTCTGGATCATTTTGCCGGAAAACTTGCTTTCCGTGGAGCAAAAGGAACACAGAGACTGCGGCCCCCATTACCTGGCCATTGAAGCCGGAGAGGACTGGTTCAAGCTGGAACTGCTTGTACGCTGCGAAGCAAAACTACGCTGTGATTGTATCTCCTATTGCAATCCCGGGCAGCGGGAATTCATGATTAACTATCTGGACCAGCTTATCAGAAATCAGGATGTACGGGTATAGTCAATCAGGAAAAGCTCACGGAAATCATTAAATCATCCACACATGCCCGGAAATATGATAAGGCATCAGTCCACCTCAACATTATTCCGGCCTTTTCCCGGCAATTGGTTAGGCCTTGCCTGAAAGTCCTGACGCTGATTATATGTTGCAAACCCTGATTTGATTTTTTAGCCGGCCCATCATAATATCAATACGCCTGACGTCCTGAATATATTCGCTTACTGCATAAAAATGCAAATCGGGACTGCTTTTCAAGCCAGAGGAGCTGAGATGAAACTAATTTTATTCACCATAATAATCGGTTTCCTGATGATCTCTCCAGGTTCAGCCCAGGAAACAGATTTTCAAATTAAAGCCATGCAGGAAGAACTGGGAGAAATCCGCAAAAAAATGGATGACCTGGTCAAAAGCGAGGCAGTCCTGCGCGACCGTCAGACCACAAGGATGATGAGGCTGGAAGAAGACATTGATGGCATCAGACAGGATATTGGACGCCAAATCTCTGAAACTGAACAAAGACTCTCTCAGGAGCAATCCCTTATCAGGGAATATATTGGTATAATCAATGATGATATCGGTTCCTTTGATCTCATTATCAATGAACTTGAAACAGACCTTGAGGCCCTTGAATCCGGGCATGAGGATATTGAGCAGAGCCTTGCCGGCATCAGGGCCTACCAGGAACAAATGGATGAAGAGATTAGCTCGGCTAATGAAAGAATTTCCTCTGCTGACGAATGGATCTCCTCTGCGGAAGAAAGGATCAGTTCAGTTGATGCCGCAGTTTCCGGACTTGCCGGCAAGATCGATGAATTAGGGAACTTTGAAGAAAACATCTCCGGGATAGTGGGAGATGTTTCCCGCCTGGAATCAGAGTTAAGTCAATTGTCTTCCATGCTGGATCAGGAGTCAGAGGAACGCATCAGTGACATTCAAAACCTGGAAGATAGTATCCGGGAAGAAATTTCAGGTCTTTTTCAAAAAATTTCTTATACAGACCAGGGAATTGTGGATAGAATCAACACAGCCGAATCCCGGATTTCTTATTTGAATGAATATATCGAAGAGCGTGAGCTATTCGCAGTCGGTGCGATCATTGGTCTTGGTTTTCTTATACTCCTGGTGGCGGTTGGGACTATTGCCTCCAGAAGAAAAACCATGAAGGTTGAGCGCAAACTTGAACAAAAAAACTCTGAGCTGAATCATAGGATTGAGGAACAGAGTGCAGTCCTGGACACCAGACTGATTGAACTGCTGGAAAAACAAATTCCCCTGTTGTCCGGAGCGGACTCAATGCCTGTACATCCCGGGGATGCCGATTCAGCCCAGATAACTGATCATACTCTGGCCATTGCCCTGGGAGAGGAAATTTACAACTTAATGAAACGCAATAAAGATCTGACTAAGAAAACCCAGATATTTGAAGAACTCAAAACCTCGCTTAGAAGGCTTTGGACTGCCTTCAGGGAAAAAGGTTACGAATTGGTTGATCTGCAGGGCAAAAAATATCACGAGGACATGCCGGCCAAAGCTGAGTTTTTTCTGACACACGAACTATTGCCTGGCGAACAGTTTGTTTCCCGGGTAATCAGGCCGCTTATCAAGCATAACGGGGTCACTATCCAGGAGGCGGAAATTGAGGTTATGGTCGGCGACTAAATAAACTGAATAAAAAAGCCCAGAATGTATAAAAATATTTATTGTACGGCCCAGCACAAACTGTCAGGCAGCTATTACACCACCCCTGCCCGGTGCGTACGGATATGCAAAAAATTTCCATGCGAACTTTTCACCCGTAAAGAGATCGATGAGTACATTGAACAAGGATATGTAATTGAAACTTTTGCCGGTTTTATAACAAGGAGAGAAAGTATGTATCTGTTTAAGAAAAAAGACGGAAGTCTTACCCAGGCTCCGGAAACTTTTGACCAGCAGAATCCGGGCTGGAAAGAACTGGAGGACGTTGAAGAAGTATTGTTTGTAAGTAAAGTACTCATTCCTCAAATAAAATTGGTTCCCAAGCCGGCAAAACATCAACAACCTGAAGACATCACTGAAATACGGCCAAGGCAGGCAAAGAAAAAATAATTCCCGGACAGCGGCATTTGCAGAAATATTACCTCAATCCTGGTTTTACAACCATGCATGATTGAGATAATATTTTTCAGCAAATTGACTGAAATCTTCCTTCATAGTAACCATTCTCTAACCCGGACAACCGGACTTTGCCGATAGTTTTTAATGCCGACTTCTCTATTCCTGGAATAATCTTTTAGATGTTGAGTTTTTTGTCTTTAATCTAATCATGTGAGGTAAAGTACTATGAAACCCGGATTTAAGCTTTGTTTGACAATTTTTATTTTATTCTCGGCGCTGATAATGCTTGGCTGCGGCTCCGATGATGTGGGCGAGGCAGAGGTCAGGCCCGAAACCTACAATCTCTCAATGGCAACATTCTGGCCGGCGACTTCTTTTCAGGTTTCCGGTCTGCACCAGTTATGGATGGATGAAGTTGAAAAAAGGACTGACGGAAGGGTGAAAATCACCCTGCATCCCGGAGGAGTTCTCTTAGGCGCAACTGAAATCTATAATGGTGTTGCCACTGGAGTCGCTGACCTGGGAACCACCTGCCCTTCTTATACCCCGGGCATGTTTCCCCTGATCGAGGCCTTTGAACTGCCCGGATACCGAAATGTTAACGCCACAGCGGCATCCATGACTATAAACGAAGGCTACAAAGAGACTATCCGGAACCTTGACAAGGATGAATTTGACGACGTGAAAGTTTTGTTCTTATGGGCAACCGGACCTGGAAACATCATGTCCAAAAGGCCTGTCAACACACTTGAAGATATGCGGGGCATGGAAATTCGGGCTGTAGGCGGCACCATTCCTCCCCTGGAAAGTCTTGGAGCAACAACCCACGCCATGCCCATGTCCGAATCTTACCTGGCTCTTGACCAGGGTCTTGTCAACGGCATTCTGGCGCCCAATGAAACCCTCAGGGCTTTCAGGCTGGCAGAAGTAATCGATTACGTAACCAATACTCCTTTTTTATACAATATCGCTTTTATTAAGATCATGAATAAAAATACATGGAACTCTCTGCCTCCGGATATCCAGGCGGTATTTGACGGAATGAATGACGAATTTGTGCTGAAATATTCAAGCATGATGGATGAATTTTCAGAAAATATCCTGGAACAGGCGGTTCAGGAACATGGCATTGAGGTAATAAACCTTGAAGAAGAAGAAAGACAAAGATGGCTGGACAGAATCGACCCTGTAGTCCAGAACTGGATTTCAAGAAGGGAGGGTCAGGGACTGCCGGCTGCACAGGTAGTGGAAATTGCCAGGGAACTGGATGAAAAATACTCTGAGATGTATCAGAATTAACCTTCCTCTTTTTTTTATTTCCCCGGGCCGGGCACTTTAATGCTCTGCCCGGGGAATTCTTTTGATTTGATCCTTAACAGCGTGTTGAAAGTCCTTATTCAGCATGCTGTTTAATCCGTAACACAATAAATTCAAGCACGTAACTCTATACTTCAAAATTTGAACTCTCAAGAAATGAATATCCTGGAAAAAGTTATCCATACAATGGCCAAACGCATTTCCCAGTTTGCCCAGTTTGCGCTGGTACTGGTAATGTTGGTTATAATGGCCAACATACTTATGCGTATCTGGTGGAAACCATTGCCTGGAAGCTACGAACTGGTTGAAATACTGGGAGCGGTGATCTTATCCATGGGCGTTGCTTATTGTGCCCTTACAAGGGGCCATGTAACCGTTACACTTCTGGTTGACAAACTGTCTAAAAAGAAACAGGCCCTGGTGGATCTGGTCACCAGCATCATATCCTTTGTCTTTATTTCCGCCATTGGCTGGGGTCTTCTGAAATATGCAAAAATGACCTATAATAGGGGTCTGGAAACATCAACCCTGTCCATTCCGCTTTATCCTGTTTACTTCCTTGTAGCTGCAGGACTGATCATGCTTGCCATGACCGCATTGCTTGATCTCATCAAATCATTCACTATTCTCATCAAAAAAAGGAATAAGCAGTGACCCCTGTCCAAGTTGGAATTCTGGCGATAATCCTTGTTTTTCTTCTTATCATATCCCGGATGCCCGTGGCTTATGTCATGCTTGTAGTGGGCGTTCTCGGTTACGGATATTTGATATCGCCTTCCGCGGCTCTTTCCATCACCGCATCTTCCATTTATAATACATTTGCCTCATATTCCCTCATCGTTGTGCCCCTCTTTGTCTGGATGGGCTATATTGCCTACCATGCTGGAATAAGCCGCCGTATTTACGGTGCCGCCTATAAAGTGATCGGCAGCCTGCCCGGAGGTCTTGCTCTGGCCACAATTGCTGCGAGTACTGCTTTCGGGGCCATCTGCGGCTCTACAACCGCCACTGCCGCCACCATGAGCGCGGTGGCAGTGCCTGAAATGAAACGATACAAATATTCTCGCTCCCTGGCCACATCTGTCGTGGCTTCTTCCGCTATCCTGGGGGTGATGATTCCTCCGAGCGTTATTTTTATAATCTACGGAATAGCCACTGGTGAGTCCATAGCCCGTCTTTTTCTTGCAGGTATTTTCCCTGGACTTCTACTGATGTTTCTTTTCATGCTGGTCACTTACATAATGGTGCGTCATAATCCTAAGCTTGCTCCCGCAGGCCCTAAAGTAAGCCTGAAGGAAAAAGTCAGGGCCGTTCTCAGTGGAGGCGTAGAGGTTGTAATAATTTTTTTAATGGTAATCGGGGGGCTTTTTTTAGGTTATTTTACACCTACCGAAGCCGGGGCCGTAGGAGCGGCAGCCACCCTGGGAGTGGCAATTGTCAGAAGACAGCTCTCCTGGAGAGGATTTCTTGATTCCCTGCGTGACTCCATCCGTATTTCAGCAATGATCATGTTTCTGGTTGCCGCTGCTACAGTCTTCGGCAGATTTCTGGCAGTAACCAACATTCCCATGTCCATGGCCCTGTGGGCTGCGGACCTTCCCATACCGCCGGTGGCTGTGCTGGCGCTTATTCTTTTAATATACCTCTTGCTTGGATGTTTCATTGACGCCCTGGCTCTGATTCTTCTGACCATCCCCATCTTCTATCCTGTTGCGGTACAGCTTGGTTTTGATCCCATCTGGTTCGGGGTAATTATCGTACTGGTGGTCGGCATGGGAGTCATCACCCCTCCGGTTGGCGCCAATGTCTACGTGGTGGCCGGAATTGTCCATGACACCCCGGTTACAACTATCTTTCGGGGTTCCTGGCCGTACCTGGTTACCATTATGGTTTGCATTGTCATCCTGACGATTTTCCCCCAGGTTGCCCTGTTTTTGCCCGGCCTCTTCAGCGGATGATTCCATTTCGCCTTGACGTATCATTGATTGTCAGTATCTTTTATACTAACTGTCAACGCTAACCAAGGAGACAAGTAATGGAAAAAATCTGGGTTTTAGCAGCAGACAACAGCAGAGCCAGAATCTTTGAAACCACCAGACGAAACGGCCTGGAAAAGGAAATAGAATCCATTGTTCATCCTGCTTCCAGGCAGTCAGTCAAGGATATGATTACCGACCGGCCCGGTCGCACTGTTCACCCTTCAAAGAGCGAACAGCGCAAGGCATACCTGCCCTCAACAGACCCCAAAAGACATGAAGTCCAGCAATTTGCCAGAGCGCTGGGCGAGAAGATCAATAAGGCAGCTATAAAAAGGAAATATGAAAAAATTTATATCATTGCCCCGCCTTCATTTCTCGGAATGTTGAGAGCCGAATTGGACGCTCATGCCAGGGAACGAGTCCAGGATGAAATAGACAAAAATGTAACCCAGTTAAAAATGGACGAAATCAGAAAATACCTGCCTGAATATTTGTAACCAACCATTCTGAAACAGAAAAGCCCACCCCGCTGTGGCGGGATGGGCTTAAAAAAACCTGATTTAACCTGGCTAGAACCTGGCCTCTCGCTTGGGCTTGGCAACATTGACCTTGATGTTGCGACCGCTTAAATCAGCTCCGTTCAATGCCTCAATGGCTTCTTCAGAACCCTGTTCCATTTCCACAAAGCCGAAGCCCCGGGAACGTCCGGTTTCACGATCTTCGATGATTTTCGCCGAAGTGACCTCACCGTACTGAGAAAAAAGATCTTTAAGCTGGGACTCAGTTGTGCTCCATGGCAGATTGCCGACATACAAATTGGTCATAAGAAAAAAACTCCTGCAAAAGTAAAAGAAAAATCATCAGCCCAGGCTGCTACATTCCAACCTGTCACATAAGCTGATGAACACATCGTGTTTTAATTTATTTTATTTCTCTTTGAAAGGCAACCTTTTTTCAACTATTTTAAATTATTTTTTGGTTTATAAAATCGCAGTCTCAGGGCGTTTGAAACAACGGAAAACGAACTCATGGCCATTGCAGCTCCGGCAATCATGGGACTTAATGTCGGACCGCCAAAGAGCTTAAGCACCCCAGCCGCCACCGGTAGGCCAAGCACGTTATAAATAAAAGCCCAGAAAAGATTTTGTTTTATATTTCTTACAGTTGCCCGGCTAAGATCAAGAGCTGTAAGCACTCCGTTAAGCTCCCCGCGCATCAGTACTATATCACCCGATTCAATGGCTACATCAATGCCTGTGCCCATTGAGATACCCACATCAGCCACAGTCAGAGCCGGGGCATCATTTATGCCGTCTCCAACCATGGCAACCTTGAATCCCTGTTTTTGATAGGCTTCAACTTCCCTGGCCTTATTTTCAGGCAGGACCTGAGCCCTTACATTATCTATTCCGGCCTGCCTTGCAATAGCCCTGGCAGTTATTTCGTTGTCGCCGGTAAGCATTACCACCTTTATGCCGGCTGATTTCAGCCTTTGAACAACTGCTCCGGCCTCTTGTCTGATCTCATCAGCCACTCCAAGGGCTAAAACTACTTTATTGTTGACCGACATCAAAAGGGGGGTTTTTCCCTGGGAGCTTAAATTTCCTTTTATTTCATCCAGCCCCTGCTCCCTGATGTTTCCGGGCATCAACTCTTCAAAAAGATCGAAACTGCCCACAACTATTTCATCATCCTTATTAAAAGCCCTGACTCCTTTACCGGGAATCGACTCAAACCTGTCCGGCTGGACAAACCGGCCATCCACTTCCTGCCATAATCCGGAAACCACTGCCCTGGCCAGAGGATGCTCGGACAGATCCTCAATCCCGCCAAGCATGGACAGTAACTTTGCCCGGTCCTCACGTTCGTCAAGGACAATGATATCGGTTAAGGCCGGTTTCCCTCTGGTCAGGGTTCCTGTCTTATCGAATATGACCACCTGAATATTTTTGGCAGCTTCCAAAACCTCCCCTCCCTTGATGAGCACACCCAGCAGGGCTCCCCGACCGGTACCCACCATTATGGCCGTTGGCGTGGCCAGGCCAAGAGCGCAGGGACAGGCTATCACCAGGACTGCGATATATATGCGCAGGGCAAAGGTAAATTCGGTCTGCCCGATAAGCAGCCAGGACAAGCCCGATATAAAGGCCAGAACTATAACCGCTGGAACAAAATAGAGACTGACCTTGTCCGTGAGCGAAGCAATTGGGGCCTTGGAACCCTGAGCCTCTTCTATCATTTTGATAATCCGGGCCAGAGCTGTTTCAGAACCAACTTTTTCAGCCCTGAATCTGATATTTCCCACGGTATTTAAAGTTCCGCCATAAACCCTGTCTCCTTCAGCTTTATTTTTTGGTATGCTTTCTCCGGTAAGCATGGCTTCATCAACTGCAGAACTGCCCCAGGTTACCGTTCCGTCCACCGGAATTCTCTCTCCGGGCCTGACAATAATTATCTGACCTTTTTTTATATCCTCAACATCTATAGTTTTTTGCTCATCATTTTCAATTATCACAGCCTTGTCCGGCCGAAGTTTAATAAGTTGCCTGATGGCATCGGAAGTCCTGGTCCTGGCCCGCTGCTCCAGAAACTTCCCCAGGGATACCATGGCGATTATGACGGCGGCTGATTCAAAATACAGGTCCATGGCCCTTTCATGAGGCATATGTCCCAGAATTATCTCAACCATGTTCCAGATGCTGTAGACCAGGGCCGCTCCTGTGCCAATTGCTATCAGGGAGTCCATGTTTGGCGAAAGATTAAAGAGATTTCTGAAACCGTACACATAAAAATACCTTCCGGACCAGACTATGGGCAGGGTTAGAAATAACTGGGTCAGGGCAAAATTCAGGGGATTGGTATGATGGCTGATAATGGAGGGCAGTGGAATACCCACCATTTCTCCCATGGAGACAACCATCAATGGTACGGCAAAAACCATGGCCATGATCGCCCTGGTCTTCATTTCCCGTAATCTCACGGCCATGTCCGCATCATAGGATGGAGACTGCTGTTTAACTGTCTCAATTTCAAAACCGGCTTTTTTAACCTCTCTAGCCATATTTTCAAGGTCTGCTTCCGGTCCCACCCTGACCATGGCTGTTTCATTGGCCAGGTTTACGCTGGCATTCAGCACTCCTTTCTGCTTTTTAAGTATCTTTTCCACTCTGGCTGAACAGGCCGTGCAGGTCATGCCTTTCACCCTGAGCTGCAGGGATTTTTCCTGATCATCTTCATACAAAGCCTCAAATCCGTACTTTTTTACTGCTGCGGTTACGGCATTAATAAGATTTTCCGGGCTTACGGTTCCATTTGGCAGGAGATACATGGTCTCATTCGCCAAATTGACATTAACCTTGTCAACTCCCGGAACTTTGGCCACAGCCCTTTCAACCCTGGCCACGCAGGCAGTGCAGGTCATCCCCTTAATTTTAAATGTCAGCTTATTGTTGACCATAATTTTGCTTTTTTTGGGGTTAAGGATTGATATTATTTGATAAACACGACAATATCAGATAAGCTTACTGACTCCATCAGTATCATTGCTGTATAGTGAATACTCAAAATAATTTTTAGCCAAAGGCTTGCAATCACTAAGCAATGGATATACTTTTGAATGTCCGGCTATCTGTCAAGGAGAAAATCATGAAAAAAAAAATTATTCTCAATTCTCAGGAAATGCACAAAACTCTGGAAAGGATCACCTATGAAATTCTGGAACAGGTTCCTGACACCACAGACCTGGCTTTCATCGGCATCCAGAGAAGAGGGGTTGACCTTGCCTCCAGGATAAAATCAATGATTGAACACCGGACAGGACAAAAAATCCGCCTGGGCAAACTTGACATTAATCTTTACAGGGATGATTGGACCAATTTAACCGAAGCCCCGGTAATAAACAGTACAGAAATAACCTTTTCAATCACCGGGAAGGCCCTTGTTCTGGTTGACGATGTTCTGTTTACTGGTCGCACCGTACGATGCGCCCTGGAGGCTTTGCTGGACTTCGGAAGACCCAGAACCATAAAACTAATGGTCCTGATTGACCGCGGACACAGGGAACTTCCCATCCACGCCGACTTTATTGGGAAAAAGATCGACACAACCTTCATGGAAAAGGTAGATGTCCTGACCTTGGAAAGGGACGGCAGGGATGAGGTTTTGCTGCTGGAGGAAGGCCACACCAACTTTGTTGCCAAATAACCGGAACTCTCGATTGTCAGGCTAACCTTACTCAAAAATGTGACTAAGTATATCGCATCAAAAAACTTGGACGCAATCTATTTTCTGTTATTCAAATACTTGCCGGCTGGTCCATGTTCAAAGAAATTACTGATATCGAATTTGCTGAATTTCAAACCATCATTTAGATATGCAAGTCCGAATTCCGCTTTCCCCAGCGAACCCCAAAGCATACAGTAATCCGAACCGTTAAAATTTTCGTATTTTGATATAGTTTCTGCTCCTGTTTTGGAACATTCATCTATCCATAAAAATAGTTGTTCCATTTCCAGTGTCATCAGATGATCCTTCAAGCTTCGGGCGCTGAAAAAATCAAATTTTATTTCAGTAATATTAAATTTTTCATCCATTACCAGTATAGCAGGATATCGTATATATCTATCTTCAAATATTAATTTTTTATTTTTAAGATCCACCATTATACCATCATCCAACTGCGGAAAAGACCAGAGCGACAGCAGAAAATCCCTGTTTTTCTTTAAGTAATCATCCGTAGAATTCGTCATTTCGACTAAAGAGGAGATAGATTTAGTCAGGTTGCGTCCAAAACCATGTGCATCAATGTTGAATCCTGCAAAACTGAGAACTGTCGGCATTACGTCAAGCAAGGATCCGGGTTTATATACATAATAAGGATCAATGTCGGAATCAAATATCATAAAGAGATTACGTCGTTCTCCTCTTTGAAGCTTGCTCCATGCTGTATTACGCATTGCCAGGTGATCGGATAAAACCACCAGTGTCGTGTCTTCAAAGGCTTCGCTGCCTTTGACGTGCCTGATAAAATCTCCTGCCATTTTGTCGGCACAATGAACCGCGTTTAGAATTGGATTGCTCCCGTCCGAATATCGTATATCTTCACAAGTTTTAGACATATGTCCATCAGGATGGTGTGTATCCAGAGTCAGCAAAACTAAGGCAAACGGATTATCCCCGTATATCAGCGAGTCAAATCTGTCTTTGGCGATTGAATACAGGGTATCGTCATATAATCCCCAGCTTGAAACATAGCTTTGATCTTCAAGCGTCCCTTCCAATTCCTGAAGTCCTTCAACAGAATCAAAGCCATGAGAAGCAAACAGGTTCCCTTTGCCTCCAAAATCCAAACTCGCTCCTCCCAGAAAATGCAAATCATAGTCGTGCTTACTGAGAATATCTCCTAAACAGACGGCCAGGGGCAGAAAATGATCTACGCCGGCCATTGAGTTCCAGCCACTCGGAGCAACCAGGGGAACTCCGCACTGACTGGCTGCCAAGCCCCCAATAGTCCAGGTAGTGCCATAAACCTGTTTAATGTGGGTAAAACTAATTGCTTTTTTTTCAAGCGCTTTCAGATTTGGCATCAAGCCGGGGAATAATCTTTCATCCAAATATGTCCGTTCTACAGACTCAAGATATAAATAGACAATATTCTTTTTCCTGGATTCAGGATTAAAATTAATTTCATTAAGTACATATGTTTCGGGTATCATTGCCGGCTGGTCAGTTGAATCAGGTTGGATTAATACCCGTATCTCACCTGTAGCCGGATGAAAATACAGTGAGAATGATACGAACACACAGACAGTTATTAATTTATATTTATTCAGCCTGTTTTTATAAAAATTATTAGTAACTAAAATTTTATAGACCATCGCGCAAACTAATATGCTGGACCAGACAATCACTGCCGATAAAATAAATTCCGGGATATATTCAGTAAATCCGGCTCCCTTTAAACCTGTTGATAAATGATACAGGACTGACTCATCGATTCCCAGCCCGGTTATTGAGTCGGAAACAAAATAAAATCCTGTTAACATGTACGAAAAAAAAAGGCCGGATGCCAGGCATGCTGACAATAACTTACCGCCAAAAGTCCTAAAACATAAAATTGTTGCAATGATCGATAAAGATACTGCTATACCAAGCTGCATGGAATTCTCCTGACTAATATGATGCTCAAGGAATTGGGGATTGACATACAAGCCCGGTCAGTCAGTGCGCCGGATTCAGGCATATTATTTCAAAAACGGATCACCATTAAAACTTGAGGACATGTTTTCCATTATATTTCATATAGAATTATTTTTTATGCTGTCAAATGCTGGAGTGCTTTGATGAAGATCATTCAGGCTTCTGAACGTGCTTCCTTTTCCGAGGGATGATTCCGGTGATGGAGATGGCATGGTGCCTGAAAATAAAGAAGATTAATTGTAGAGATTATGCAGAAATCTTCTACAACCCGGTCAAGCTGTCTTAACGTCCGGCACCCACATGTGATGTCGGCAGCTACTCATGCCAGGATAGCATCAACTCAAGTGGGTGCGGGAGAAGCGACACGCAGCAATTGGGAGATTTTCAATACCCTGTTAAGCGGAATGGGGTTTAGAGTGGGAAATTGAAAACAATGAACTAAAAAGCTTATTTTTGAATAATATCCGGGTTTACTCGGATCACATTGGGAGTTCCGGTCAAAAGCATAGCTTGAATAAGCTCCTGTTCCATCTTTTTGAGGACAAGACGTACTCCTTCTTTCCCACCTCCAAAAGCACCGGTAATCAATGGACGGCCCACAAGTACGGCGTCGGCGCCAAGGGCAAGCAGCTTTAAAATGTCTCCCCCGGAACGAACTCCGCCATCGGCTAGCACAACCATTCGACCCCGGACAAGGGATGATATCTCAGGCAGAACGTGGGCGGCCCCCGGAGTACTGTCAAGAACCCTTCCCCCGTGATTGGAAACCACAATGGTCGAGACACCTGCTTCCAGTGCTCCCAGAGCATCCTCAGGAGTCATTATTCCCTTAAGCACAAACGGCAGGCTGGTACTTTCAACAAGCTCGCCAATTTCATCAACCGACTTGGGGCTTACTGCCTGACCCTTGAGAGCCATGGTCACCAGACCGGCTCCGTCAATATCAACTCCAACGGCCCTAGCCCCTGCCTGCTCAGCGGCCTTGATCCTCTTGATAATTTCCTCCTGGGACCTGGGTTTGATAATGGCGACGCCCTGGCCTTTGTTCTCCTCTATCGCCTTTATACCGCTGTCGAACATGGACGGGTCAGCCCCGTCTCCGGTAAATCCAAGGGTTCCAGCGTCAATGGACCCGGAGATTATATGGGATGCAAATTCTTCCTCGGATATTTTTCCGCCCATATTATAGGTGGTACCGGTCATAGGTGCGGCCATAAGGGGCAGGGAAAGCTTCTTGCCCCACAAAAGCGTGGTGGTGTCCGGTTCCTTGACCTGATGAATCGCGCGCATCCTGAATCGATACAAAGCCAAAGCCTCAAGATTAGCCTGGAAAGACATTCCGCTGCCCACTCCGCCCATTCCGGGAACTTCGCCGGAACATGCCCGGCCGTCACAGATCGGGCAGACCCGGCAATAACCCTTTAGCCTTCTTCGTCCTTCTTGCTCAATCGTCTTAAAATCCAAACTCATAATCCTGCCTTTAAATATTTTTTTCTGTTAGATGCGTTTATAAAATATCTTTTATGACTGTCCACTCTGTCCTACAAAACTTTATATCAACCCTCCGGAAACAAGCATCTCCTTCAGTATTTTTTCGTTTTCAGGCAGCATGGGCACCAGAGGAAGTCTGAACTCCTTCTGCATTTTTCCCATCATGGCCAGGGAGGTCTTTACAGGGATGGGATTAGTTTCAATAAACATTGCCCTGCACAGCGGAGCCATCTCAAAATGCAGGCTTTTTGAATGTTCAAGGTTTTTGTGAGCGTACGCTTTGCACATGGAATGCACCAGATTGGGAATTATATTGGATACAACTGATATGACTCCGTGCCCTCCCACCGACAAAAGAGGCAAAATTGTAAAATCATCACCGGACATCACAATTAAATCGGGACCGCATTCTTCAATAACCTCGGAAACCTGTTTAAGGTCTCCCGTTGCCTCCTTGATTCCTATGGCTTCGGGAATTTCGTTGAAAATCCTGGCCACGGTTTTAGGCATGACATTAAGAGAAGTTCTTCCCGGCACATTATATATAAAAAAAGGTATGGACACTTCAGAAGCTATCGCCTTGAAATGAGCAACCAACCCTTCGGGTGTGGGTTTGTTGTAATAGGGAGTAATGAGAAGAGCCGCATCAGCTCCGGCTTCTTTAGCGTATCTGGTCAGATCAACGGCCTCGCTTGTGCAGTTTGATCCTGCGCCGGCAATAACCGGAGTCCTGCCCTTAACCTGATCGACACAAATACTGATGACCTGTTTGTGTTCTTCATGGGACAAGGTTGCCGACTCGCCGGTGGTTCCGCAGGGGACAACCCCGTCAATGCCCTGCTCAAGCTGCCATTCAATCAAAGCCCGGTAAGCTTCTTCATCAATCCTGTTATTCTTGTAAGGGGTAACCAGGGCAGTAAAAGCGCCGCGAAACTGCATCGCTTTTCCTCCTTTCTTGAAAATTAAAATATTAGCCTGAGCATTCAGACATGGAAAAATGTTCTAAAGCCTGAATGATTCACGCATGAGTTCGGCTTTATAAACAAAGACCGTTTTGCCGGTCAAAAAGACATCCTCTCCGGAAAAATCTATAGATAGCTCCTCGCCGCCTGTGGTAGTCACCTTTACAGATGAATTTAAAAGCCCGAGTGAAGCACCCACCACGACAGAGGCGGCAGCCCCGGTTCCGCAGGCGAAAGTTTCATCCTCGATTCCGCGCTCATAAGTTCTCAAAAGTATGGAGTTCTTATTGACAACCTCTATAAAATTGACATTTGTTCCGGAAGGATAGAATTTTCTGTGAAAACGAATAGCTTTGCCCATCCGCGAAATATCCACCATCTTTACGCTTTCACAAACGACCACAACATGAGGGACACCTGTATTAATATAATGAACGTTAACTTCCTGGCCATCATCAAGAATTAAGGGGAAATCCAGCCTCATGCCTTTGGGAGGAGTAAGTTGAACTTTAACCAGGCCTTTTTCCAGGACGCTGGCTTTTATAGGTCCCGCGTCAGTACCGAATGTCTGCGTCTTGCCTGCAAGTCCTATTTCATGGGCCAGCAGGGAGGCGCATCTTGATCCATTACCGCACATCTCAGCCCTGGATCCGTCTGAATTAAAAAAATGCCATACAAAATCAAGATCGGTTTCAGGGGTGGAATCCAAAAAAATCATTCCGTCGGCACCAACGGCAAAGCGCCTTGGACAAAGTTTTTTTGCCCATCCGGGCATATCTTCCAGGGGCAATCCCAGGCTCCTGTTGTCAAAGAGAATAAAATCATTTCCGCTGCCCTGCATTTTATAAAAGCTGGCGGCATTTTGGTGATTGTTCTTCATATTCATGCATCCGTCATCATGTAAAAATAGTCTGGACTGAAAAAGGAATTAAAAAAAATAATATCAGCTGTTCAAAAAATCTTTGAGCTCTTTTCCAGCCCGGAAAAAGGGAAGTCTTTTAGCGTCTACATCTACTATTTCACCTGTTTTGGGATTGCGTCCCTGATAACCCTTGTATTCCTTGATTTTAAAACTGCCGAATCCTCTAATTTCAACTCTTTCCCCTTTTTTCAAGGCATCCTTCATGGAGTCAAAAAAAATTGTAACAATATCGGTTGCCTCATCAATGTTAAGATCCTTTTCCACAGCCAGACTTCTGATAAGTTCACTCTTGTTCATTATCTTATCTCCTTGTTTTCCAAAGCAGTGTCCAAAAAGCTGATAATTTCTATATCCTTAAATTAAAAGTAAAATCAAGCAGTTTTTTGCGATTATGACAAAAGCAATACCTGAACCGATTAAACAAGACCCGAAATTTAAGGTTGACCTGAACTTTAACTCGTTGAAAAATTCTTACCTGGCAAGGTGCTCAATAATTCCAAGCGTCATTCCGGCACCTGCATGAGATAAAGACCTCCCCGCGGTTCATGTTCCATTTCTGTATCTTTGATCCAGGCAATTTTCTCAACCATGACCGTTCAAAAGAGAACCATGAATCAACTGATCTATATTTCCGTCCAGAACCGAGTCCACATCACTGGCTTCCGTGCTGGTCCTGTGATCCTTGACCAGACGGTAGGGGTGAAGCGTATATGTCCTGATCTGGCTTCCCCAGGCAATGGCGTCCTTGGCAGCGTACTTCTCCTGCCTTTCCTCCTCAATCTTTTCAATTTCAAGATCATAAAGCTTGGATTTCAGAATCTTCAAAGCAGATTCCCTGTTTCTGCGCTGGGATCTTTCACTCTGACACTGAACCACAATTCCCGACGGAAAATGGGTTATTCGGATGGCCGAACTGGTCTTGTTAACGTGCTGTCCGCCGGGCCCGCTTGCCTTAAATACATCAATGCGCATATCCTCGTCGTTGATATCAATATTGATGTCATCCGAAACCTGGGGATATACATCAACTGACGCAAAAGAAGTATGTCTGCGTCCCGATGCGTCAAAGGGAGAGATGCGGATAAGTCTATGAATACCCCTTTCTCCCTTGAGCTGACCATAGGCATAGTCACCGGTTATCTGGATTGTAACGCTTTTAATTCCTGCTTCGTCCCCCTGAATATAATCAAGGTATTCAGCCTTATACCCATGGTTTTCAGCCCATCGCATGTACATGCGAAGAAGCATTTCAGCCCAGTCCTGAGCTTCAGTCCCGCCTGCGCCGGGATGGATTTCAAGAATTGCCGCATTCTTATCATCCTTTCCGCTCATAAATGCCTCAAGCTCCACCTTTTCAAGCTTTTTGCGAAAGGCTACCAGATTCTCCCGCAAAGCTTCCAGAATGTCAGGAGTTTGCTCATCTTCGGCAAAAGTCAGCCATTCAATAAGATCCTGGTGCATTTTTGCAAGTTCCATAGATCTGGATACTTCGTCTTCCAACTGGCTTTTTTCCTTAAGCACCGGAGTAAGACTTTCAGGATCATCCCATACTCCGGGCCTTGATAACTGATGCTCTATCTCCTCAAGCCTGGCTTTTCGTCCTTCCAGGTCAAAGACGCCCCCATAAAGAGGAAAAGCGTTCCAAAACTTTGGCGGACTGTGTTTTGAGATCGGAATACTGTATCATTTTTCAACTTTTCTTCTTTTTAATGGTATGTATGGATAAAGAGATAACTATTCCTGCCAGAAGCAGGAAATTAATCGTCCAGTGCAAATGATAATAAATTGTTTTTGCATCAATCAGCCCGGCCCTGTCCATGATATAGGCATCCTGAAAAAGAGCCGACTGGTTGTAGACATTGCCTGCCGGATCGATAAAGGCGGATATGCCGGTATTGGTCGCCCTGATTACATATCTGTTCTGTTCAACGGCACGCAGCACACTCAAATGCAAATGCTGCACAGGAGCTGATGTATTTCCGAACCAGGCATCATTGGAAATATTTATTATAATATTTGCACCCTGTTCGATTCTCTGCCGAACCAGTCCCGGAAATATTATTTCATAGCATATGAGCACTCCCAGGGTAAGATTATCCTTGATCAAAGGCGAGGTGATTGTTCCCGATGAAAAGTCAAGCTCTCCTTCCACAAGTTTGTCAACAAATGGAATATAGCGGCTCAAGGGAACATACTCTCCAAAAGGAACCAGACGCTCCTTATCATAATAGTCATGGATAAATCCGTCAGAGGACAACAGGTAGGCCCGGTTAAACAGGCTGTAGCCTGCTCCGTGCTCATCAAGCTTGTAACCTGGAGATCCGGTTACAATATCCAGAGAATTTTCCAGGGCAAACTGTCTTACCTTGTTGGCAAGTTCTGTTGGTTCCTGAAAATAAAAGGGGAGAGCGGTTTCAGGCCAGATGACCAGATCCGGCGGGTTCTCAGCAACTCCTTTTTTTGTCAGGTCCATATACTTCTGGATTGTCATAAGCTGTGAATCCTGTTCCCATTTAATATCCTGTCCGATATTG
>SKKD01000181.1 GCA_007121655.1 Desulfonatronovibrio sp.
ATCTGAATGAAGGGAATTGCCTCTACCCATTTATCTCCAAGAAACAATAATACAACCTCTTTAGCTACTAAAGCCAAACCAACAGCTGCGGGTACTGCGATCAAGATCTGCACTCCCTGTGCAAGAAGAAATACCCTTTTCAGCTCCTCAAGGTTGTCCTGGACCCTGGAAAAGGCGGGAAATAGCACCCTATTAAATGGAGCTAAAAGTTCGGTTGATGGCATTCTGGCAATATTATGTGATAATGAATAAGATCCGAGCACTGAAGTGGTTGACCAACGACCTATAAAAACCTTGTGGAGATTGTCTTGCAGGTAAATTCCTATATTCTTTAACAGCATCCACTGTGAAATTGAAAATATGTCCCTAAACTTTTCCAGGCTGAGCCTTGGGCGCATTGAATGAACAATATAGCTGAGAATCAAGCCGATAATCTCAGTAGCCAGTGAACCTATTATCAAAGCCCAATATGAGCGTAAAAGCAAAGCAAAAAATACCGTGATAAAAAATCCTGAAATACGCTGAATAAAAAGGAACTGAAACTCAGCTCCAAACTGCATTTTTTTTTGAAAATTTATTACGCCAATATTGTTTAGTCCACCTAGCAAAGGCATGAAAGCCAGAAAATAAAGAACCAGTCTGGCTCGATCATCCTGGAAATATTCGGCCACAAAGGGGCTGGCAACAAGCAGGATGACTGTGACAATAGAAGTCTGGATGATTCTTATTGTCCATGCAGTGTCAAAATGAGCCTGGGTTGCATCCTTAATCTGAATTAGAGCAACATGTACGCCAAAATCTAAAAAAACACGCGCAAAACCTACAGCTAAAAAAGCTATGGCTGTAACTCCAAAATCCTCGGGCGACAACAGCCTGGCGAGAATAACCATGCTAACCAAGCCAATCATCCGATCAGCCCAGCGAAAACCAACTGTAAAAAAGCTCCCTTTAAGGATGCTGGTGCTTTTTGCTTCCATTAAAAATCTGGAGCCTTTTTTTGGAGATACACAACTATTTAGCTTGATAAATAGGTTGAAAATTATCAGTCAGCATCTGAGATGGATCTTATAATCTTTCCAGAATTCCAACCAGCTGTCTGGCCTGGGTACGACGCTCGAACAATGAACTGTCGCAACAAAAGGAATCGCCTTTTTTTATATAGTCATCATAAAACCGGTGCAATGCCTGCCTGATACCTTCGACATCAGATGGATCAACGCAAAGACCACATTTTGACTCTTTAATCAAAGAAGCTGTAGCTCCTTCTTCAGAGAGAGCTAGAATCGGACTTTTAGCCGCTATATATTCATAGGTTTTAGCCGGAATCTGATAAGGCTGATCCGGGGCCAGGAGAAGAAGTAGGTCAGACTCCCGCATGTTTTTTAATGCTTCTGAATAGGGGACTTGACTCACTATTCTGACTACTTTTTCCAAGTCTGCTTCTTTAACCAGATCTTTTACCGAAACCCCCTGAGCCTGCTCAACTTGCCCGATAAATCTGACTTCAAGATCAGTTTCATCAAAACCTTTATCAGATATGAATAAGGATAGTGCACGAAGAAAGTTTCTTGGATTTCTCTGCATGTAAAAAGTCCCTAAATAGGATATAATATATTTTTCATTGCTTTTTACAGCATTGGATGATGGAAAATCACATAAATCAAAACCATTTTGAATTACATGCACCTGTCCAGGAGAAAGGAATGGATGCTGTTTTAAAAGCGCTCCACGAAAAAAGTCATTGGTGGTTATAATCTTTGACGTTCTTTTCAATATTTTTTTTTCAATACCTTTCTCCAGAGCCAATAATGAATCAGGCTTTAAAGATGAACTGCTGGTTTTCTGCGTAAGTGTCCAGGGATCTCTAAAATCAATGACCAGCTTTATCCTGGTAAGAATCGTCAGTAAATATGCCAAAACTATGGAACTACGCGGAGGAGTGGAAACAACGAGAATTCTAATTCCATGATTTCTGATAAGCTTGAGGCCTTTGATGACCCCTGGGAAAAGCCATAATAGCTTGTCATCTGGTAAATGATTCATGCCTGCCAAAAAACGTTTCAAGTAGAGCGGTTGAACATTTTTTTCCCCGCCTGCTTGTGATGCATCTTCATTTCCCTGGCTATTGTTTTGGGCGCAGCTTTTTCTGATATGATTGTCCCGAAAATCTATCATCAACTGCAGCGGAGTACGCCAGAATTCAGTACGTTCAACCACAGCTTTTGATAAGTCCCTCATACGCCGGGGATCATGAACCGGATGATATTTATCCTTCACAGTCAAAACATATGGTTGCCAGCCATGTTCAGGAAGATACTTCACATGCTTCTGGGTTCTCAAGGCACCAACAGCAGCATCAGGTGGAAAATGATAGGCAATAAATAGAACTTTTTTATTCATGACTCCTCTTTTCCATCATAACAGTCTTTTTCACAGCTCCTTTTTTAATGAAAAAGAAGGCTACCAGCCAAGGTCTATTCAGAATCAGCTACAGGTCGCTTTTATATAAAATAAAAGGGTTAAACCTCTGTCCGCCTCAGTAGATGCGAATTCTTTCTGAGGAAGCTTCAGATTAAAATGTATCAGTCTGCTGTGTAGGGGCTTTTTCAACAAACTGTTTATGAAAAAAAGTTTTACTCTAACCGGCCTTCAAGCCGGGAGGTATTGCCGAAGGGATCAATCAGCTCCATAATCCAGTGCCCGGAGTCACGAACCTGGCTGGCGGGGATAAATACAGATGGTCTGGAAGAAAATCTATCAAAGATATAAAATTTCTTTTCCTGATTCACTCCATCAGCTCTGGAAAGACGCATCTGGGCCAGTCTTGGCTGTTCAGCAGAAGTTTTAAGATCCGCCCTTACCAGATATCCATTGCCATCTTTGTTGTCGCGGACGGACTTTACCCCGACATTGTCTTTCCAGGTCATATCCGGCATTGCAGAGGGCTTTTGCGGATCAGCTGGAAGCCTGTGTAATGGGTCTCCCACAAAACTGGTGATCCAGTTCACATGTATCTGGTTCATCAGCAGAACCTCGCCCAGGGGCCATCCTTTGGCCAGGTAGGGATAAAAGACTTCTTCGTCCCAGAAGCTGCGGTTATGGATATGGGGTGTCAGACGAGGACTGACTCTGGCTGCTCCGGCGGTAACAGTTACTCCTTTATTCAAATATTCGTGGAACTTCGATTCCCTTCTGTTCCAACCCTGGCTGGAATGAACATAGGTGGCAATCCCTCCGGGAAGGAAAACATCCCGGGTATTGAAAAACCCGGTGTCAGGGGCCAGGCGCAGCAGTTCCAGGCGAACCCAGCCCCGATCATGATTAAACATATGCCTGTATCCCAGATCCCTGAACAGGCCGGCCGGAGACCCGGAATCAATCTTCCCTGTCCGTTCGGAATCTTCATGCAGGTCAATATCCGTAAGCACACCCATGTCAGGGCCTGCAAACATTGAGGCGTAGACTGATCTGTCCACCAGTTCCCTGGCTTCTTCCGCGGTGACGGCGTCAATCCGGGTGGCAAAAAATAAATGCCTGGCCGGGTTTTCCGCCCTTTGCTCTGATGTGAACCTCAACGTTCCGGCAGCAGTTTTATCTTTATTCTTTTCGTAAAGCCCGGGATGGACAAAGGGATTGACCTGGGATCCCCAAAGAGGCCTGGAAAGCATAGTTCGGAAAAAGTAGTCAGTAAAAACTGATGAGTCCGATGACCCCGATATAAAACGATGAGGGAAAACCTGGTTATTATGCAGTCCGTCAAAGTCATAATACATAAGCTGCAAGCGCTGACCAAAATCTATGTAGGAACCATGATCTCTTATATTTTCCGTAATTCCCGAAGCTATGCCGTAAGGAGACAGAACCGTCCTTGGAAGGCCGAATCCAACAACAAAATATAAAATATGATCCTTGAGCAGTGTCCCGTCAGGCCGGGCATTTGCAGGGTTTTCCAAAAATTCCTTAATGGGATCTTCAACGCAATCCAGGTATCTCTGGTCATCTCTGACCATGTCCGGTCCTGTTGAGCTGAAAGAAGCATGTTCAATGTCCCTGTAATCCGCAGTCCATTCATGAGCCTGACCTTCTGAGTCAAGACAGGCGGCTCTGGCAGTAAACCGGCCCTGGACATGATCGCGACCCACAGCCCTTATATTCCAGTCCCCGTCTTTTTGAACCTGTACCTGGCCAGGATACAGACTCTGACCATTTTTCACCAGCGATATTCCGGATTGACCTGACCCTGACTCAGGCAAAAGCTCCAGTTTTAATGTCTGCATGTTCCAGGGTTTTCCCGTGTCAGGAAGGACCACTTCAACCAGGCGGCTGTCACGCATTTCACAGGCCGACAAAGGTCTTTTCATGCCTGGAGATTGATACACCACACCACAACTGTTATCGGAACTGTTCTCCTCCAGATGATCGCTGTTAAGGTAGCTTCCCATACCCTTTCTGCAGGTCAGCCCGAACATGTAGGGTTTTTCCCCGCTTACGGGGTCGGTGCGCATCCGGACATAATGCTCTGCTACTTCTCTGGATTCCCAGCCTGAATCAACAAAATGACGATTACCCTTCCAGTCCTTGTTGTACAGAAACAATACCTGAGAAGGACAGACTTCAGGAGAAGCTCCTGCTTCCGCAGCAGCGGGAGCAACGATAAAAAAAGATATCACCGACAAAATTATAAGAACAAAAATTCTCATAGGAGTTCTTTCCTCAAATTTTTAATTTCCTGTAGAGCCCGAAAACAACAAACAATAACCTGGTAACAGCATTGTGAGCCAAGGTGAGTTTAGAATACAGTCGAGGTATTCTGAACCATTTGTAGCGTAAATGTTCTCTGGTGAATGCGCGTTTTACTTCGTTGGAAATTATAATATGAGAAGCATCCATTGTGGTAAAATTTGAAATAAACTTGTTGCTTAGCAGTTTTCGATTCTTGATCGCCTCCGGGCCGTTCCATTTTATGCCGTTTTTATAAGGAACGTGGGCATAATCATGATTCTGGTGTATAATGGTAATAGCATTTGAAGCATCGATAATCGGTCGACCCCTTTTCCATGTTTCATAAATCAGCCAGTTATCCCATGCCGGTCTTCCCACGGCAAAATCCGGAAGTTTAATCCTGTCCCGTTTGGGAAATACAAAATAATCAGAACCTAAAGCCGGATGTAAAGTGCCCGTATTCTCAAGTATGTTTCTTAATTTTTCCTGCCAGTTAAGATCACTGAAGTCAAAAGCCTCATTCAAATCAAGATTCCATCGTCTCCCGATAAGCAAAAATGAAGGCAATTTTACTGTCCTTATTCCGGAGACAAAATCATCCATTATCATAATGTCTGTATTAATATAGCAAATTGTATTATAGGATGCTTTCTCCTGTACAATGTCAAAAGCAGAACTGAGCAGAGGAGTTCCATATTCATTTTTAGCTATATCAGGGATATGTTTGGCACCGAACTCTGCCGCAGCAGCTCCAACACCAGGATCGTCACCCAAAAGAAACACCTCGGAAGGGCAATCCAGAGCAAGCCAGCTTTGAATGGCGTTACGCTGAATTACTGCGCTATGACCAGTAAAACTTTTTGGGATAGTAAAAAAACTCAACATTACGTACTAAATCCTTATGGTTCCATCTTACTTTTATTTTTTTCAACAGGATTGGATACTTTAAGACTTTCAAAATCAACATTCATATATAAATCTGTTTTTTTTTCCTTGAGTTCATAAAGATTGAAATTAGCTGAATCAACCGGCCAGGTACCGACCTTTGTATAGTGCAGGGATAGATTATCTTTTACGGCTTTAATATCGCAATAGTATCCATTCAGCATATCAAAAATATAGTCCGGAGGATTGTTCAGCATCCGCTTGTGTAATTCCTGCTGCCATCCCGGAACCATTCCATCCAGGTACCACTTTGCCGACTGAAAAGGCAGGTCATAACTTTTCCCCAGGGCTGCATTCGGCGATGGATCTCCGTAGACAAGCAAAGTATGATCCCCAATAATTTTTTCCATTTCCGGAGCATAACGGCACAGTTCCATGTTGCGCAGACCAACCCTGAGATGTTTTTGCCAGACGTAATTATGGAGGCTTTCCATATCCAGACGCCAGACTCTGGTTACATTAGTGGCCAGCCACGCCAAAGCAAGAATAGCCAGAATCAACCAGCCGGCCGGCCCGGTCAGCCAGATGTCATAGACCCCGAAAGCTGCCAGCAGGGCAATCCCTGGTAAAACTGGAATGGTATACCACCACATGGGCAGAAAGCCCGCCAGTTGTTGAAGCAGAAGTCCGGAAAAATAGAGGCTCAGCAGAAAGTGTAAATTTGAAAGAGGCTGCTGAATAACCCAGACAAGCCCCAGAAAAGCCATCAAAGGGATATAAAAGCTGGAGAACATCTGATATTTTATCATGAGCATTTTTCGGGCAAACTGCCTGGCAATACCCTTCAGCAGGGACAAATATGACTCCTGTTTTTCCCCGTAGTAGCTCTGATGTCTCAATTCCGTTACAATAAGCTTGATTGGATTTTGCCCGCTGGCCAACATCAAACCAATATACCCGGCAGCAAAAAGGATGATTTGCAAAATGAAAAAGGGGATCAGACCGGGCTGCCAAATCGAAAAACCCAGAAAAAATGGCGCTGCTGCGGCTAAGCCGGTCAGTTTGACCACGAGTGCGTTAAACAACAAAATTCCTGTCCCGGTTAAAACCATCAATGGTGAAAGAGGATCCAGCAGAATGATCAGCAATCCCAATGTCTGAAACAGGGTTTCAAATTGATCAGCGCTTTCGTAATAGATGCCGTAACGGGGTTCGGTGGAGACCAGGCCGTAGCAGATAAGTCCCGCAGCATACCCTGCCGGTGCCTGATGGAGCGCATGGTAGACCACGAGACCCACCAAAACAGCAGTGCCATAATTGAATACTGAAAACAGAAGACGCCAGACAAAACCGTATTTGCGATGCCCCCATTTCAGATAGATGAGATTGAAAAAGGCATCCGGCAGTAATTTGCTGCACATGGCGTAGTTGGCGTTCCAGCCTTTGCTGAAACGCCATTTCCCGGTGCCGATGGTATGGTTGGAGACATAAAAGCCGGTATCCGGACCCACACGGGAAAGCCTGAAATAGGGCCAGCGGCATAGCAGGTAGACTGGGAAAAACAGGATTGTGATGATGATCTCAGTCATTGTCGGTTGCTGTATATGTCCACGGTATATTTCATTTCAGGATTTAAAAAATGTCCTTTATAAATTTTATTGTTTACCAATACATGTTTGTTATGCTCCAACGCTAACATGATACCAGGAAGCAAGTCCCACACAAAGGCCCCGCATGGGTTGGTAAATCTTGCAAATGATCCGCGGATGACATTATATAAATTATAGACTGTACATCCCATAATTCGTAACTGACCATCATCAACCTGTTCTTTCAATTCATCGCAGATTCTTGTGGAAAGTCCATGTATTTTGGATTTGATGGGCTTTAGTTTATCACCGGTCATTAGCCTGGAACCGAGTTCCGGCATATATAACAGGCTGCCCAGATGTCTGCCGTCATCCCATAAGGTAAACGATACGCCCCACTCCTTGAGACCCGAGCAGAAATTTTCAGTTCCATCAATCGGATCTAAGACAGCTACTGTAGATTTCAGATCGAATTTTTCAAAATCATATGTTTCTTCTCCAACAAAAACAGCGGAAGGAATTTTTGAATTTACATAATCATTAATTGTTCTTTCTATAAGCTTATCTGCCTCGGTCACAGGTGTCCCATCAGCCTTGAAAGAGACATTGTATCTTAAACCCTGGATTTTATGCATATTGGTGTCTATGAGAGATACAATGTCCGTGAGTAAATCTCTGATTTTTTCCAAATTATTGTAATTATGCATAGGATCCGACATACTTATAGCCTTGGACAAAACATTCGATTATAACGGCTTGGAAATAGCTTCACTATTCAACAGCGCCCTGGCGAGATACAAGTCATCATACCCGTCAATATCAATGGATCGCCATTTATCCATTTCAACGAAACCGCATTTATCCCCTATTCTTCCGTCCTTAAACAATACATCCCTGCGCATGACATAAACAGCTTTATTCTCAGCCCATTGATTCCAATTTTCTTTTTGTCGCGGCATGCGTTTGTTTGGATCATAATTAGTAGGTTCAACCGTGTTATCATCGTTTACCTTCCACAGATACCGCATGTCGGAATACAACGACAGGCATGAATCGTATCCGTCTTCCAGGACCATTCCTATGGCCCTGTCTATGGATTCAACATCCCGCAACGGGGCGGTGGGATAAAGAAGGACAATTATATCGACATTTATGTTGTGACGTTCTTCATATTTTTCAACTGTCCAACGCAACAAAAGATCTACTTCCTGTAAAATTTGATCGTGAGAATATGCTTCAGGACGATCAATTGTTTCAGCTCCGTATGATTCTGCCACGGAACGAATCTCAGCGTCATCACTGTTCACAACATAATGAGTTAAACGTCTGGATTTATGTGCTTGAGCAATGGTATGGGCTATCAGTGGAATTCCTCCAAGATCGATAATGTTTTTTCTTGGTATACATTTTGATCCCCCACGGGCCGGTGAGATTCCTAATACTACTTCACTTTTTGACATAGCTTATCCTCTTGGCACGTATTGATTATCCAATAAAGGATAAATCATTTTGGCATGCTGTTTCATAAAAGCCCTGATCATTTCTTCGTTTTCCGGAAAATATTTCAGGTTTGACCAGTTATAAGAAATAAAACCATTGTTCCTGAATTTATCTGAAAATGCCTGTGTAGCCAGGCAGTTCACTCCGGAACCGTCCAGCCCGATATTTTTAATCACCGATTCAGCAGGGTACACTGCAAAAGTTGATGTCAGATAATGTAAAAGTATCCAGTTTACGCTCCAGATATCGACATTGCCATTCAGATAATGGGTATTGTTGCATATGGTTCCAAGATCATCAGAAAAATCCTCAATACTGATCTTCAGCATTTTGGAAATCTGAACCAGTTTCATGAGGTCTGGCTCATACTGTTCCCAGCGGTCAGCCCAGGTTGCCCATCCCCATGTCAGAAACCTCGTCAGTAAAAGCAGATCACCCTCCGGATCCAGAACAAACCGGCAATTTGATGGTTTGTAGCCGCAGAGAGATCGGACTCTTTTGTTGCTCTGCAAAGACTTAAGTCCTTCATAAAAAAAATTCATCCCACCGGGCAATACAACGCAATCATCTTCCAGAAGAATGACTCCGTCAGCACCAGCCTCAAATCTCTCCGTCAAGGCTGTTCGCACGCTTTGAGCAAGCCCAAGGTTATTGCCTCTTTTAATCAGATTAATTCTCAGAGAGGGAAACTCTTCCAGAAAGCTCAGAAGCATTTCCTGATTTTTTTTCACCTCGACATTATCGCCGAAGTCGAGATAAAAGAATAAATTTTTGACGTTATTGTCAGCGAGACTCTGTAATACCTTCCTGGTATGTGAAGGCCGGTTATAGCCAAGTACGACAATATCTATTTTCATTACAGGACACTTAAGATATTTTTTGGGTAAGCTTAGATTCACGAAAAGATGAGTGAATACAAGAACCAAGCCGAATAAAAGAAAGACAGTCAGAAAAAATTCTCTCTCAGCTGCTTTCAGTTATTAGGTTAAAAACTCCCATGGGACGGGGGAAGACGTATGCTTGATCTGATTCTGGTGCAGGGCGGTCCACGCAAGTGGGTGTTTGAAAAAAACAGTAAAAAAATCTGCTGCTGAAAAATCTTATCTTAGATCCATATATACATGGTCTATCTCCGATAACGATTTAGGAGGAGACTGCATTTCCCTGATAAAATCCGTAACGTTTTCTAATCCTACAATCTGTCTGGAATTATCGACCATGAACTTTCTTATAAAATCACCGCCGCCTCTTTTTACCAGATTAAGAGTTTCTCTGCGGTTTCTGATGTTTCCGACTCCCCGACTCATCAAAATGTTAAGTCCGGAGCATTGAATCAATTCTTTATTTAAGAGTATATATTCAGATCCGAACCCGAAAGGTATAACTATGGTGGTAGGTCCAAGAATATCCCTATTATCCCACAAAGGAGCAGTGTTGCCTGAAGAGCAGTCAATCAACAGATTAACCCCTTTTCCTTCAAAATAATCATCCAGCCTCACAGCAATGTCTTTGATTGCGGATCTGAGTTCACCACGGAAACCTATTCTTTGTTCCGTTGAATTCAACTGTTCCGCTAAATCGTTATCCAGCAGGAGTGTCATGATTGAAGAAGGTGCTATATCTTTAATAAGATCCAGCCGGTTGCTGTTCACATCTATTGAAAATATTTTGGATGTTGATGACGAATTATTAAATAAATAGGCGGCAATCATGCCTGAATATCCAGCCCCGAAGATTAGCAGCCTTGGCATTCTGATTGCGTCCGGATGTCTGGTTAATGCGTTTCTTACATCCGCCAGTAAAAAGGTAAACATAAAAGGCAGCAAGTCGTTTTCATCCGGATTCTCTTCCGCACGAAAACAGACATCGTAAGAGAATCTCGGCAGAACCGTGTAGTCGGCATATGTTCCGTCATATGATCCCTTGCCGTGGCCGATTATACCGCTCTGGTTATATTCGCATTCAGTATAGCGATGCAGAACCGAGCACCCGTAGCAGTCATAGTTGTCACAAGGTACATGGCCCCACACTGTAACATAATCGCCTTCTCTTACCATCTTAGGATCTTCATTTGTTTTAACAACTTGAGCTATTCCTCCATTTCCAAAGACAAATCCGCCTCCTGCCATGAACTCATCAATTCTGGGATGCAAACCATCGGGATGGGATGCAAGCCAGAAACTGCCGTGCATGGGAACGAAGAGGTTTTTTACCAGGATTTCCCCTACTTTGAGCTCCGGCAACTTATTTTCTCTTAAAGATGTTGTCAGCTTTGCTCGATTTCCATCTTTCCAGGTAGTATAAATCTGCCTATTGATCATTTAATGCCTCCATCAAGAATTATTAATGGCTTCAAGTATATAATCCGGAACAGGAACACCACTTGTGCTGCGCTCTTGCCAGGCTTTTTTTTCCGGATCTCCGGGGACCATTGCAAAAACATCGCAATTTTCCAGAGCAGGCTCAGCGCGAACACAATGTGCGGAATCCTGAAGAGCTGACTTGAACGTCCGGGGATCACAAAAAAAATCAATCCGTATGGCACAATAAAATTGTCCCAGAAGTCTTTTTTTGTTCAAGGGGTCTCCGTACATATTACTGACCCGATTGCCATTGGGCATACCGCTGAGTAATGAGCAGAGTATGTCCACCATCATTGAAAGTCCAAAACCCTTGTATGAGCCAATAGGCATTAATAATGCGGCAAGGTTGGGATCTGTTGTTTCCATGCCTCTGACGTCGGTTACCATACCGGGCTTTATCTCGACTCCCGCGGCAGCCGCAGCCTTGACCGCGTTAAAACTGATTTTTGAAGTAGCGGCATCAAAACAGAAAGGATCCTCATCCTGCATGGGGGCAACCAGACAAATTGGATTGTTCCCGAAAAAAGCACGGACTGATCCCGGCGTCTTCAACCGTGCCGTAGCGTTGGTAAAGGCCAGGCCGATCATGTCGTGCTTTGCCGCCTCATGCGCGAACCAGGATAAGGCGCCGCAATGACTGGAGTTGGACACGGACACCGATCCCATACCTGAATACGCTGCCAGTTGAATGGCATGTTCCATGGCCTTTTTTCCGGCGGCATGCCCGAATGTATGATCGGCGTTGAAAATCCCGGTAGCCGCACCGGTTTGTTCAAAATGCATTTCGGGGTCAGGATTAAGACGACCTCCCTTGACTGCTCTGATATAATGAGGAAGCAGGCATACACCATGGGAGTCAATCCCCCTGAGGTTGGTCCAGACCAGCCCTTCCGCCACGGGATTTAATATGTCCTCACGGACACCGGAACGGTACAAAGCCTTTCCGCACATTTTCCTCAAGTCATCGGCCGGTACCTTTACAATTGAATACTTATCGGATTCAATCATTTAATTATTTCTCCTCTCGACCTCATTCACAACATGAGCAGCAAAAGGGATAGCACTTGTAAACGCAGGCGATACGGCATTCAGCACATGCATGGATCTGTTGTCTCCTTCCAGAACAAAATCCATCTCCAGTTTGCCACTTTTGACATCTAAAAGTTGAGCCCTGATTCCCGGCCGGCCCCAGAGGTCAAACTCCATTCTCTCGGTTCCTCTTAAAAGACTTTGAGCTTCCTGAATAAGTTTAGACTTCCATTGTTTCCTTAATTCCTGCCAGGCCAATTTTCGAAATCCATTGCTGTTATTGAAAAGCAACTTCAATTCAATTCCGGCAATCCGAAAAAATTCATTCAATTTGAAACCACCTATTCCCTTGTAATGCTCTCGCCAGAGGGCAGGAAACGCTGTGGGTCCGATTTTTAATTTTCCGTCAACCGTCCTTGTAAAATGTACTCCCAGAAAGGGATTGTTCAGGTCAGGCATGGGATAAATATGCATTCCGGGTCTTTTAAGCTTCTCGTTGCAGGAGCACAGATAAACCCCCTTAAATGGCAGCATTAGATAGTCTTGTGCAAAATTGAAGGCCTGGGCTACTTGTTCAGCGTACAGCCCTGCACAATTAATTATATATCCGGCTGAAAAACGTTCATGAACGGCCTGCACGATATTGCCTGATTTACAGCTTATAAATTTACAATCATAGTGGATTGTCCCTCCAGAATTTTTAAATTCATCTTCCAGACTCCGGATAAGCTCCAATGGATCCACTGTTGATGTGGATGGAACAAAAAGGGCCTGTTCATAAATACGTGCCCTGGGCTCAATCTCCAGCACCTGCTTGTGATCTAAGAGGTGTACCTCCACTCCGTTTTGTTTACCTCGTTGCTCAAGCTGATAAAGACCTTCAAGTTCATCCCTGTTTCTGGGAAGTACAAGCTTGCCGCAATTATCAATATATAATCCACGCTCTGAACAATATTCCTGCCAGGCAAGGTTTCCGTTTCGTGTAAAACGAGCCTTCAGACTGTCAGCAGTATAATATATCCCACTGTGCAGCACCCCGCTGTTCCGCCCGCTCGCGTGCTGAGCGGGTAATTTCTCCTTATCAATGACAACTATGCGGACATCGGGATAACGGTACGTAAGCTCACGGGCAATGGTAAGTCCGACCACACCGGCACCAATTACAAGAAAGTCACATGTTTGCATGTAATCCGTTTTTTTTACAAACTAAAATTTTTTTAAGATGCCAGGAAGAGGTTGGAAGACTGAAGTTGATACAAGCCGGTAAATAAACTGACTCAGACAGGAACGGCTAGGATACCATTCCATGATATAAAGTTCTGATATTTTTCCTGATGTGTTTTGACAGGAAAGAAAGGTTGAGCTCTTTCAAAATAAACTTGCGAAGCTGGGCAGGTGATAACTTGTAATCCAAACCTAATTCCAGATCCGCAATTCGTTTCATTTTTTGATAGTCTTCAACTTCCTCAATGGGGAAATGATATAAACTTATTTTTTGGGACATTTCACGCTCTTTCGCATAAAAAGAGTGCTTGTCATTAATCAGCTGCTCATATTTAACATTCGGACCATACTCAAAAAATTTAAGCCCTGAATATATTGAATAAAAAACTGGAGAGGACAGCAAGTCATTTGAGGTGGAATACTCAGCTGAAAGAGTATTATAATAAAACTTCTGCAAAAAATCCTGACTTAAAAGCTTACCATTATCGACAACTTCAAAACCTTTTTCCAGGAAGGGTTTGTCCTTTCCTCTCTCTCTGTCCAGGTAGTACATACATACCTTTATGGGTTTGAATTTTTCAGGCAAAGCGTCCAGCATGTCGGCATATTCAGTATAATCAGTTACTACATTTGAATAATGCGTTCCTTTGGATGGGAATGCTATAGTACCTTTCTTTTCCAAATCCGGTAAAGACTTTTTTGTTCCCTCTATATATGGGTCAAGATAAATTATCGGTGCCCCTATTACTTGTATATTTGTCCGGTTTCCAAGTCTGGCCCGGAGGAATTCCGCCTCTCTCTTGTTAAATATGAGAAAAGGGGTATTATTATCTTTTGGCAGATAAAAAGATAACTGCTTTTTAATATCTCCTTCTTCAGCCAAACTAAAAAACTTAACTCCATGCTGCGTATGAAACTTGAGAGGAACCCACCAAGGTAGTCGCGCATATTTTTTGAGGATGGCTCCATTGCCATAAAAAGCGTTCCCAAGCCATACTTCGAATTTCAAACGTCGAGCGTGAGGAGAGTCCTTAATTTCAGCAAATATATCGACAGACATTCTAAATCCTTAATTCCTGCACAGTATCAAATCTCGTGGTGACACTGATGAATTTCCGGCATACTCTATAACATCTACTGACCTGAAATATGCTCTCAGCGACAGCAGTAAACTTTCCAGAGTATAGTCTTCAGGAAGCGGATCAGGTTTAACCTCGCCCACACCAAGCCCATTAGGCATGTATTCAGTTATCAGATTGTGTTCTGCAAGATCAGAAAACTGTTTAGCAATGTGATGAAAAGGGTAACCCTGCCCTAACCTTAAGTGGTGTGTCAGTTCCAGGGCCAATACAGTATGGCACTTATATCGCCTCTTTTCATCATAAGACATTCGGGACACTTCCTGTATAACCGGATATATTTTTAATTTTTCCTTTATTCCAAGCAGACGTTTGGCATGCTTTGCTACGGAAACAAAGTCATGGTCTGATGCTATCACCACAGGGCAATGCTTATTTGCCAGATAAGAAAAGAAACCTTGATTTGCTCCTAGATCCAGTACTTTGTCGGGAGCTATCTCCTTTATCAGAGATAATATTTTCGCTTCTCTCGATGAGTATCCATTGCCCCGAGGTTTAACTTTGCATCCTTGATTATAATTTGCCCAATTATTATTGTTGTCTTCCATCTTTATATTGGCAATTCTCGAATACATTGCGTCTATTATGTTGATAAAGGATCTGGAATTTAAATTAAAAGATCCATTCCTTACTAATTTTTTTAATAAATGCATAAAAAATGATTTTTTGTCATTTTTTAAAATCAAACCAGGCAACCTGGTATGGTATTTATCTATAAATCTTTTTGTTGGCGTTAACATCATTTTATTATAATCTTCATTAGATAAATTTAAATTAAATTCGCGTATTATCGGAAATGATTTAATCTTTTGATAATACATTAAAGGATTGTAATAATACTCCATAAAATTAGTCAGCATTCTTAAGTAAGGTCTTTTTGATGGCTCTACTATGGATCCAAAATCATGCCATACAGGCAAGCCATTGTAGAAAAGTGAAAAGTTTCCATGATGAGCGTCAATTAGTCTCAAACCACTCTTTTGAAGCTCTTTGATTAAAATCAGATATTGCTTGGCTGCTTCAATATAGGTTACTATTGACCATTCCCCAGGCTTGATATCAATATCGATTTTATCATGCTTAAGAACCAGCCCAAAACCTTCAAGCTTCAAATCTGTGAGATATGTTCCTACCAGCAGATTTTTTTCCATAAGGTTATTTACTATTCCATCACTAAAAAGCTTTTTTACAAATGCAGCTCTATGACTGTAAATACCTCTGTAAACTTCTCCTTTATGAAAAAAAACCCGTCCGTTGGGATCCCACAGCCTTATCGTCGGGGAAAACCTGATTTCCCTGGTATTTATTGAATTCATGTTTTTCTATTATCTTCTGCTGACCCGGGCTTTGCCCGCAAAGATCCGGATGTCCATTACGTCATCCAGGACTCATCCGGGATCCAGGATTTTTGCTTTCCGGATTCCGGCTTTCGCCGGAATAATTATGAAAAATGAATAAATGTCGAAGAACTCCACCACCCTGTGGAGAGCTTTTCAGTATACTCTTTATTGTGAAAATGATTGTTTGCTCAAAAAGATATTTGAGAGAGGTGAGCGTGTGTAATAAGCTTTATATTTTGGGATTTTAAAAGTTCGGACATCTCCTGAGAAAGAAGATTTTCCTTTTCCGTGCATCGTTCTTTCGAATAATAGTAATTCGGTACGCGCCTCCCCTTTTCTTTCATATCCTCGCTGCAGTCGATGTTTGCGGGATGAAACAGAATCTCTGCCACGTGGACGTTGTATTCGCGCAACTTCATAATGGCATGTCTGAACGCTTGTACGGTCATTTTTCCGGTATAAAGGACCCCGACAAAACGGTCCACACAAGTAAGACCGTAATATTTCAATCTCTTGAATGCGTGCTTCGAAAGTGAATTCAAAAGAAAATGTTTTGCCAGGTTGAAACGCCGAATCATGAAAAGGGTGTCATGAAGGGTCGGACATGTGAAAAAGGGTTCAAAAGGTATACGTACATACCTGATACCATTGTCCCGCGCGGTTTGGCATACAATTTCAAAAATCGGCGGAATCATATGAATATGTTGATGTCCATTGACATGATTTATCCCCAGTCGATGGTCGTTTGCTTTTTGAAATTGAGCTTCGATATCGACTCTGATCTCTTTCAACAATTCTTTGTTTCGTTTTGCTGAGAAATAATAATGCTGAAATGTTCTCTTGTAGTACCCTGTACCGTTGGTAAGAAGTGGCACCTTTGATAATGGGGCGTCAGGAGGACCCTCAGTAAGATTTATATGCAGTCCCAGTTCCAGGTCTGGAATGGCGGGCAGAACCTCATTCACAGCATAGTTGAAGGCAAAACCATTGGTGCGAATAGAAGTTGCCGTAGTAGTGCCGTTTAAATAAGATTCCCTGACAGCATCGGTAAGGCCGTAGCTAACCCCGAAATCATCGTTATACAGGATCAGCCGCACTTACTTCCACCTTGTGCGTCGATAGTGAAAAGCGTCTTTAATAATGGGAAAAGGAGAGACATAGGTGACCGTGGATACCCCGTTTTCCCTCATGTTGTAAGTTATCGGCAACACTTTGATTCTTGCCCCGGCCTTCAGCAGTTCCAGATACAATTCAGTATCAATGAACCACCCATTTGTTTTCAGATTGAGCTGATCAAGCTTTTCTTTCCGAATAATCTTAAAGGAAAAATTTATGTCTCTTACGAATTTTCCGAAAAGTCCCCATATATAAAACCGATATCCGTGATGAAACATGGCCCGGAGCAGAGTTTCAGACATGTTCTCTTTGGAATAAACCCACGGGAGTATGCTGTCTCTTTTGCTTGTCCGGTACCCCCTGATGAAATCATAGTCGTAAAAATATTCGGAAGCCCCGGCGATACAGGAGATGTCGAAGGGCATATCAGCTTCCAAATGACATACCCAGTCACCCCGGCAAAGTCCGTACCCCGCCCGAAGCGCTGACCCCATCCCCTCGCGCCGGGGCTGATGAAGATAGCGTATGTTATGATATTTAGCGGCTTCTTCCCGGATGATTTTCAGCGAGTTGTCAGTACTGCCGCTTTCAACGATCACCACTTCCCAATTGGATGTAATACGCGGCATTTCCTCACGCACCACCCGCAACGCATTACTGATATTATCTTCCTCGTTATGGACGGGAATCAAAAGGGAAATGGAAAAGTCTTCTGGGGGCATATATTTTGGTTCATCCGGCTGGACCGTACTTTTAAAAATTAAGCTCTCCCTTCGTGTAATGAATTAAGAATATCTCACGACCGGCCTGAAGCAGGCCTAGAGTCACGGAGCAAGAGTGGAGGAAGAAAATCTAATATTCATATCCACCGAGCCGGTGTATATGAATAACAAGCTCCCCGCCTGGGGCGGAAGACCCTTTTTCATTACTGCAACTCGCAGTAATGAAAAATGCCTTCTCTTTTCTCCCAAGCTCTGTGGCTCAAGCGGAGTCTTCGAAGCGGGCGAGAGAAAAAATATCTTACGCCTTGACCCAAACAGGCAGTTAGCATGCTTTTAAGCTTTTTACCGGCTACGTACGCTTAAACCGGAAGAGCCTAAATTTTCCAGGTGTGGTCCACGATAAAAAGGTGGCACTCAAAGCATCGGTATCGGACTACCGCGCAAAGAATTCAAGCACCTTTTCAATGATGTACTCAACAACTTCTAATTCAAGTTCGGGATAAAGAGGCAAAGCCAGGGCTTGCTTTGACAACATTTCCGCGGTTTCGAAACTTTGGTTTTCCCGCACAAAGGGGCGGTAAGCCGGCATCTGGTGTAAAAGCGTCGGATAATAAATATTGGTCTGAATCTTTTGCAACTCCAGATATGTCCTCAATTCGTCCCTGTAACCGGGACAAAGCACGGTGAATATATGATGATTGGTGTACACGCTTTCCAGGTGTCCGGGCCGGGTATTTAAAAACACAAGAGGAGAATTTTCCAATTCTTTTTTATATATATCAGCCCGCCTGGTTCTTTCCTGATTCATTTTATCGAGATATTTCAGTTTTACGCGCAGGACAGCCGCCTGTACTTCATCCAGACGACTATTAATACCCTGCCGGTAAGAAGTGAACGGATCGTCCTTCTTGCCGTAGTTTCTAAGCTGAAGGAGGTTTTCCCTATAACTGTAATCACTGGTCAGGATCATCCCTCCATCACCGTATCCGCCCAGGTTTTTGGTAGGATAAAAACTGAAACAGGAAAGTGTTCCGAAACTACCAGCCTTTTTTTCACCGATGCTGCTTCCGTGAGCCTGAGCCGCGTCTTCAATAACCAAAAGTTCATGCCTGCCTGCAAGTTCGGTGATTTCATCCATATTGCAGGGAAGTCCGAAAATATGAACCGGCATGATGAATCGTGTCTTTTCTGTTATCAGCTCCTCAATGCGGCCTGATTCCATCAGACAGGTGTCTTTTTCCACGTCGCAAAATACCGGAGTGCCGCCGGCCATCAGAATGGCTGCGGGCGTCGGGGTGGGGGCATAGGTGGAAGTAATCACCTCATCACCAGGCTGAATTCCGGCAACTCTCAGGGCCAGGGCAAGGGCATCTGTTCCTGAAGCCACTCCCAGAGCGTAATCGCATCCGATATATTTTGCAAAATCCTCCTCAAAATATCGGAGTTCATCTGCCAGGATATACCGTCCGCTGCCCAGAACCCTTTTGAGAGCTTCATTGATTTCGGCAGACAGGTATTCGTATTGCGGCACAAGGTCGTGCCGCCGGATGTAGCTTCGAGTATTATCGGTAGATTGAGAACAAGAATTTGCCATTATTTTAACCTGGTATTAGCGGCATTAATCTGTAATAGAAAACCCGTTTGTTTTCCGGGCCACAGCAAAAAGAGAGGTCCCAAAAGGAAGACCTGGGAGCCTGGAATGATCAAATAAGGAGTTGATATAAAAAACTATTTTATTCCATGTGAGATTCACTGAATTCAAATCGCTTCTGGCTGAACCTCTGCTTAAACGGCGAATAATGAAGGCCGGCAGAAAAAGCCAGGGGTAGCGATAAGTAACTTTGACAGGGGAAAATCCTGACTGGAAGAGAAGAGCGGACAACTCTTCGGCTGTATAGCGTTTTCTGGTATGCACAGCTTCATCGTGGCCTCCTCTCAGACATTCAAAAGCGGGTACCTGAACGATTAAATATCCTCCGGGCTTCAACACCCGGTTCAACTCTTTCAGCGCCTGAAGCTCGTACCGAACCAGCTGGTGGTACAAGACATCAATACAGGTGGCGGCATCAAAGCAGCAGTCTTGAAACGGTATGTATTCGATACCGCCCGAGACAATTTTTCTTGCGACTCCATTTCTCCGCGAGGCCAGAAGCACGGCTTCAGGAGAAGCATCAAACCCCATAACCTGATAATCATCCTGCATGAGCTTTAATAACCCTCCTGTCCCGCAACCCGCGTCAAGAATCATCCGCAGGGACGGCAAAAGCTCCAACTCCCGGAGCACACGCCGGTGAGTTGTTTGATACCACCAGTGATGATCTTCAAGGTCGCTGATGTTGTAGTATTCAGAGAGGTCCAAAGTTGTTGATGGTTTCAGTTATGAGTCATTGATGTCTGTTGAAAGTAATGCTTTCCGTGTTGACGGTAAAAAGCAAAAGTATCTGCAATGCCTTTCTCCAGGGAAATCTTCCTGGTCCAGCCGGTATCCTCTTTGATTTTTTTCGTAACCAGACCGGCATCTCCCACGTCTATCTTCTCTATATGCCCGGGAAAAGGAAGAACCCTGACGTCAAGCTGTTTCTGCTGTTGTTCTAAAGCCTGCAGAATCTCACTGATCCGGCATGGCTGCCCACCCACATTATAAACCGGATCTTCCTGATCGGTATCGCACATGCCCAAAAGAAGCATAGCCTCCACCACATCCTCCACAAATAGAAGATCCTTAAACCGTTCAAGACTCCCATAGATCTGAATCTCCCGGCCCTGAAGGCTGCTTTTAAGAATTTCTCCAAAAAAGCCGATACTCCCGCCGTTCATTTTCTGGGCAGGACCGAAAGTGTTGGTAAGACGAAGAAAGGCATGATTGAATCCACTGGAGCGGGCATAACATCGATGATACTGCTCCAGGGTGGTCTTGTGAACGGATTGAATGTCCAGGGGGCGGAGTCTGTCCTGTTCGGTAAATTGTGACTTACCTGTTCCATACTGGTTTCTGGAACCGATTCCAATGATTTTGGGTTTTATCTTCGCGGCAGATACCGCCCGTAGTATGCTTAGTCCGCTTGAACAATTGATGTCATAGTCCAGCCGGGGATTCTCAAACCCGATATGATGGTCCGTCAATCCGATGCAGTTAAAAATAAGGTCGAAATTCTGGAGATCATGACTGACCAGGTACTCTTCGATTTTTTCCCGAAACAGGGCAACCCTGTTTTCATACCCGTTCAGATTAAACGGATTGGCGCCGCCATGTATCTCAAAAGGATCTACAATGGTGACCGATGCTTCAAGATCACAAAGGCGCCTGGCCAGTCTGCTGCCGATAAAGCCCGCACCTCCCGGAATCAGGATCAGCTTGTGCTGGAAGAAAGTGTCAATTTTTGTGGATTTGACTGCCATGGAGTTCCATTAGTCTGTGAATTGTTCTGTGACACTATATCATTCGCCATCTGATAATCGTCTTCCTGTCCGATATCCAACCAGTAGTCTGTCAGAAGAAAACGGGATATCTGATAATTTTCATAAATCTTATTTCGCAGCAGGTCATCCATGCTTACGGCTGTATTGGTAGGCATGGCATCAATGACTTCAGGGTTCATGAAGTAGATCCCCGCATTGATTTCCGCGCTGATGGAGGGTTTCTCCCTTATATCGAAAACGCGGTTGTCCTTGTGGTCAATCACCCCGTAGCGCAATGGAAAGGTTACTATCTTGGTGACCACGGTAATATAGGCACCCGTTTCAAGATGATTCAGGGCCAGACGAGAACAGTCCAGATTCGTCAGGATATCTCCGTTCATGACCAGAAAGGGCTCGTCCAGAATACCGCGCAGGAGACTGAGAGGGCCTGCGGTGCCCAGAGGTTTGGATTCGATACTGTAATATATTCGAACACCCCAGTTAGACCCGTCCCCGAAGTAAGCCTGAAACAGCTCATGTCTGTACCCCAGAGCAAGAAATATTGTGTCCACACCATGTTCCTTAAGATTGTGGATCTGGATTTCCAGGACGCTCCGATCCCCGACAGGAAGCAGTGGCTTGGGAATTATCTGCGTTAAGGGACGCAGTCTTTTTCCGAGGCCGCCGGCCATGATAACAGCTTTCATAGTTTTATCCTCTTACTCGCTTGATGTTTTCGGTATACTCGCCTTGCCGGCACGTCCCTTCAGGAAACAGATCCCGAAAAATCGCTTTACAAAAAGGGCCGCCAGGGAAAAAAGCTTTCCTATTTCCCGGGGAGAGAAATACCATTTTTCCGGCAGAGTCAGAACCATTCCACCTGAGATGGGTGACATAAGCCAACTTTTCAGGACCCGGGGCTGTAAGTTGAAGAATAAATTGGCCATATAGGTATCCCGGATCAACTCTGCGCGGGTGGTTCCCGACGGAGCGTATGGAATGTCGTCATGAAACATATATGACTGAACATTGAAGTTGCTCCAGCCCTGCTTGATCTTGAGCGTGCCTTCAGCTTTGGCGATTTCATAAAGCTTGGTTCCCGGATAAGGGACCGCCACGTTGAAGCGTGCATCGTCCAATGGGAGCTTTCGTGCTTTTTGAGCAGTGTACTTGCGATCTTCTCTGGTCTCGGTAGGTAGACCGAAGATGAAAGTCGTACTGGTGGAAAGACCTACCTCATGAGCCATTTTTACTGCTTGAATATTTTGTTCGACAGTCTCGCGCTTTTCGACCTTGTCCAATAGTCTGGGAACAAGTGTTTCCATGCCAAGGGACATGATCTTGAAGTTGGCCTCTTTCATCTTGTTCAACAGTTCATAGGTTACAGAATCACCCCGCATTTCAGCCACAAAACCGGCTTTCTTGTGATATCCCCGCGAAATAATGCCGTTCAACAAGGAAAATACCCGCTTTTTGTCGACTATGAAATTATCATCCATAAACCAAATGTTATCCTGTTCATACTTATTCACCAGAACGCCCACTTCATCCAGGACCCGTTCAACATCAAAAGCTCTGAACTGGCGTCCGGTAATGGCCCTTTGAGAACAGAAGATGCAGTCAAACGGGCATCCCCGGGAGGTGATCACGGTACCGAAATCCCGGTAGTAATCTTTATTGTGATCAATGAGTTCATAGGGAAAGGGCGGAATCTCGTTTAGATCCTGGATCAGCGGACGGTCGATATTGTGGATGAACTCTCCATTCTGCTTGTAGGAAATACCCTGGAGATCGTACCAGGATTTCTGATTCTGCACCCGGTCTACCAGCTCTGAAATTGTCCTTTCCCCTTCCCTGCGGACTACGATGTCAATGCCCCTGTCTGAGAGACATTCCTCGGGAAGTACTGTGGCATGAATACCACCCGCGACGACCAGCACTCCTGGATCAATCTGCTTGATTCTATCCGCCAACTCGTAGGCATGCCAGCAATTGATGGTCAGAAGTGAGAAACCGACAATACGGGGCTCCTTAAGCCCGGCTATCAGCTTTTCAAGTTGCTCTCCGGATAATGGCTGGATCTGCTCGTCCACTATTTCAGGAGTCACATTGTTGTACTGACGCAGATATCCCGCCAGGCAGCCGAGGCCGGTTGGGAATGTATTGTAGATAAACGGGGTAATGGCCTTACTCTGCGATTCGCTGTGTATGGATGGGTTTATGAGGATCATTTGCTCTTCCTTTTTCAGTGATGGAAAGTCAACAGCCGAGAAAGCATCACGCTCATGACGATGATACTGTGACTGGTAAGCAGTATACTTCCCTCGGATATGCCTCTCAATCTGCTGGATATTTTTTTTATAAATTTGATTAAAGGAGGATTAATATAATGAGAATTTTACGAGCAGGCAGGGATTCATATCGTGTATTGTCCCAGCTTATAGAAGTCTTTGTGTCTGACCATCCATTCAACCGTATCCTCAAGTCCCTTGCGAAGGGATACCTGAGGACTCCAGCCAAGTACCTGCCGGGCTGTTGAATTGTCACTGATCAATTCCATGACTTCACTTTTCTCGGGACGAATTCGATCGTTATCAGTTACGATTTCACACGATTTCCCCAGAATCAGAAATATGAGTTCGGCAAGCTCACCTATACTCACTGCTTTTCCGGAACCTAGATTGATGACCCTTCCCCTTGCCTGGTCACTCTTTACAGCCGATATAAACCCTTCAATGGTATCCGTAACATAGGTGAGATCACGCACAGGAGAAAGTGAACCAAGGTGCACTTTCGAGCCTTCCAAGGCCTGGGAAATGATTGTTGGTATCACTGCCCTGGCCGATTGACGCGGTCCGAAGGTATTGAATGGCCTTACCACCACACCTGGTAAATCAAATGAATCCACAAAGCTTTCCACGATTTTGTCCGCCCCGATTTTGGTCGCGGAATACGGGGATTGTGCCTGCAGTGGATGTTTCTCGTCTATCGGAGTGTAAAGGGCGGTTCCATACACTTCACTGGTGGAGGTATGTACAAAGCACTTTACTCCTGTTTTCAATGCGGACTGAGCCAGGTTCATGGTGCCTTGAATATTTGTTCGTACATAAGATGCCGGCGAGGTATACGAATAAGGGATACCGATCAAAGCCGCCAAATGGAATACAACATCACAATTGTCTACAGCTTCGTCCATTTGGGGACCATCGGTGATGTCTCCCAGAATTACCTCCAGTTGATTCCCATGCAGATCCCGGAAATCTTCCAGCCAACCCCAGCTCGAGCGGCTGTTATAACGGACAAGTGCCTTCACTTCCCATCCCTGCTCAAGAAGTGCTGCAACCAGATGGCTGCCGATGAACCCCCCCGCTCCCGTGACGAATGCTTTTTTGGTCATAATTCAGAATTCATATCCATAGTTGAAGCTATCTTAGATGCACTCCGTCCCTTTCGGGGGCATCAGCTTTCAGGAGTGTCCCATCCAGAAGAAAAAAAATGTTTTTCCCTTCCCCTCTTTGCAAAACACACACCATCTATTGCTATTATGATTAATATTCATCATAGTTTCACGTTTATGTCTGCTCGAAATTCCTATTTGGCATTATGCTCTACCCCGCGCCATCATATTATAACTCTTTTTTGGTATTTTATTTGATTGTGAGTTTTAAATTAAGGTTAAAAAATTGACAGACTTCATGTTCTGCAAACAAGGTCAACGTGTAGGCAATTGTTTGCACACATGACATGGTTTGCATGCCAGCTTTTTGAAAAAGTTCCAGGATGATAACATTTTTTGCTTGTAGTATTATGAATTTATTTGCAAATTGTCTTCCCTGGTGTGATCCTGGCTTCAAGATCGGCAAGATGAAGGATGGCCGGACTACAGATTGTTAAATATCTCCCAATTACTGCGTCGCTGCTCCCGCACTTACATGAAGTGTAAGTGTTTACAGAATCTTAAAATGCACCTGCTCATGTAAGTGCGGAATTGTTCTTTGATCCGGCACCCACTTGAGTTGATTTTATCCTGGCATGAGTAGCTGCCGACATCACAAGTGGATGCCGGACTGACGCTTGGAATTTTTGAACAGGCTGTTTAATAATGACTTTTCAATCGATGTTAGACCGGAACATATTCTTGATTTGTACAACGGAGTAGCTCAGCTGCTGAGGATAGTTATTTACTGCAACTGATGATTTTTTGTATTAAACTTTTTTCTTTAACACCGTGAAAACGTCTTTCCCCATAAATCCTGCCTCGTAATCTCCATAATTTACACTGGGTTTCAAAAATTTTTATCTTATCGCCAATAGCTTTATAATAATATTGCTCTGAAATACAAATTGCCAGCTGTTTCCATAAAAAACGTTGGCAGGACAGCATTGCTTTATCCAAATTTTTTTCTTGTGAACTGTAACGCATCCCTATGCGAAAATTACGTTTATCAAGCCATGAATCAGAAAGTTGATCCGCGCGTATCTGATGTTTTACAACGGCCCTGGGAAGAAAAACAGGCAAAAATCCGGCATTTTTAAGACGTTTGAGGAATTCTGTCTCACTTCCCATCAGATAAATACTTGAATTTGTTGGTCCTACATTTGGATTAAACCTGAAGCCTTTATTGAAAATTGTCCTCTTAACTGCCATATTAGGCCCAAATGGCAAAAAATCATCAAAATATGGCCTTTCTACTTCTGAAGGAGAGTGAAGAGCAAACAGACTCAGATTTAATGGGTGTTCAACACCCCAGAAAGGAACCTTTCCAAACCATTCTGCTGTAATTTTCCCTCCAAAAACATAATGATCCGGCCATCTTTGCAAACCTTCCCACATTTGCATCAACCAATCGGTTGATGCAATGATATCATCATCTGTAAAAACAACCAGCTGGCCCTGAACTTCAGGTATCGCACGGTTAAGAGCGTTGTTTTTTCCGGTTTTTGTTTCGATCAGGTAATGAAGTGGAAGTTCATCCTGCCATGACTTAACTACCGATTCCGTCTCTGGATCACCTGCATTGTCAACGATCCATAAATCCCATTTTAAGTCATCATTTCCCATTTGTGAGAAGCTTTTAAGAGTTATATCTAAAAGCTCGGGACGTTTATATGTGGCTAAAACTACAGAAATATCCATTTTTAAAATTGCCTTCAAAAATTTAAATAAAGAAACTTTCCGGTTCAAGCGCATTTCATCCGTCACACCCTGGCCTGATCCCGGGTTCGCTGTCTTTCTGGGGATCTAGGTGTTCCCTGGAATAAAGGTATGAAGAAAATGAAGACGAAAAAACATCGCCACAGAAAAAGATCAGATGCCACCTGCATAGAAGTTATTTCAGCCTTGTTTAATGAGCAGGTTTGAATATAAATTCTGTGTTTTTTCTACCAAAGCATCTATTGAAAACTTTTCAACTGCGGTTGCTTTACCACGCCAGGCCAGTTCATCTCTCAGATTTTCATCTTCAAGCAGTTTTAAAATAGTGTCCTGCAAAGCAGATACATCCTCAGCCGGAACCAGAAGACCGTTTTGTCCGTCCTGGATAATCTCCGGAATCCCTCCTACAGAAGAGGCGATTACACATTTACCGCAAGCCATGGCCTCGATAACTACCTTGCCGAAAGGCTCAGATCTTGAAGGGACTACAATTAGGTCACAGGCATTCATAACTTCCGGGACATCATTTCTTTTGCCTAAAAAAACAAAATGTTTCCTGACACCAAGTTCACTCGTCAAGCCTTTAATATACTCTGTATACCCTTCTTCATTTATTCCATCTGCACCTGCAATCAAGAATAAAGTTTTCGGATGCCGGATTAGAACAGCCGGAGCGGTTTTCGCCAGTACATCAATACCTTTGCGCCGGCTGAGTTGTCCGATATATCCAATGACAGGA
>SKKD01000013.1 GCA_007121655.1 Desulfonatronovibrio sp.
CGGCCCGAGGGAATGTGGCTGGCTGAGACAGCGGTATGCACGGATACTCTTGAAGCCCTGGCCAGGGCCGGAATAAAGTTTACCATTCTGGCGCCACGTCAGGCAGAGGCCGTAAGAAAGCTTGGGAGTAAAATCTGGGAAGAAGTCAATGAGCAGACTCTTGATACCGACCGGCCTTATCTGGTCAGGCTGCCTTCAGGAAATGAAATAGTGGTCTTTTTTTACGACGGGCCACTATCCCAGGCCGTTGCTTTTGAACGGCTGCTGAGTGACGGCGGGGAATTTTGGGACAGGCTGCTTGCCAGAAAAAGCAGCGGATTCCTGAGCCTGGCCACTGACGGGGAGTCTTACGGCCACCATTTTAAATTCGGTGAAATGGCTCTGGCCTATATGCTTGAACAAGCCTTGAATTCTCACAGTCCCGTTCAACTTACCAATTACGGGTCATACCTCGCGGATAATCCTCCTCAAGACCAGGTTCGCATCAGGGAAAAAACCTCCTGGAGCTGTATTCATGGAATTGAAAGATGGAACGAAGATTGCGGTTGCAGGGATGGAGGACATCCCCAATGGAACCAGAGATGGCGAAAACCCTTGCGCAGGGCCCTTAACCTTTTGAAGTACTATATTGACGAACATTTTCGAACACTGGGCGTGCTTTTTTTCAAAGATGCTCATCATGCCCTGCTGGATTATGGGCGCTGCCTGTGCGGGGCTGTGGACAGGGATGGTTTCCTCGAGCTTCACCAGAACAAAAAGCTGGACGGGCCGGATAAAATCAAGGCCATAAAGCTGCTGGAAATGCAGCGGGCCGGACTGGCCAGTTTTTCCAGTTGCGCCTGGTTCTTTGATGATATTGCCAGGATCGAACCCTTAAACGGCCTGAGCTACGCATTGAAAGGAATGAATATCTTAAGAGAACTCGGAGGACCTGATGTTGAAGCCGGTTTTTTGGAAGTCCTGGAAGAGGCTTATTCCAATAAAAAAGACCTGGGCGACGGGAAAAAAATATGGTCCGAACTGGTTTTGCCCAGGAAGGTTGAATCCGGGCAGATGGCAATCATAAGTCTTGGACTTGAGGAATTGGATAATCCTGTTTACTTTCCCGGATTAAGCTTTGAATTAAAACGACAGGTCGACAAGCTACTGCTTAGTTTTGAATGGCGTAAAACCGGGGAAAAGGGCGAAAAGCTTTTCATGATTCCTGATCCCAACGGTCCGGAGTGTATTGTAGGGGCATCTGATGAGGATGGAAACATTTTTTCATTGAGTAGCCTCGATAAGCGGCTCAGAAACTTTATAGTTTGCAGACAGGACCTTAAAAGAGAAGATGTCTTGTGGAACAGCATTCTCGAACAGCCTCACTTTATCCGGAAAGAATTGACAGCCTCCTTTGAAGAGGGACAGAAGAGTCCCCTGGCCGGCACCGGAGCCATGTCCCTGGGAATTGTGTACCTCTATCTTAAAGCCGGGGATTACTGCGCAGACTTTGAACGCTTTTGGAAGGATATCTTCAGATGCAATCAATATTTCAGGAATATCCTGGCCCAAAAGGTGACAAGGGAACTGGAGGACCTGACTAGTGGGACTTACCCGGACTGGGATACAGGAGCTGCCCTGATTTCCAGGTCCGGACGTGTTGGAATTTATCCTGATTTGTTTAATGCTCAAAACAGGTTGTGGCTGCAAAGTCCTGAAGTCGCCGCCCCTGAAGTGTTTGCAAATTTTTTTATAATAAAGGCTGGTGAGAATGAAAAAAAATAACCTGGTTAAAAGTTTTCTTGCCCTGCACGTTGTTTTGATTCTGGCAGCAGTCGGACTCGGACTGGATATATATCTGCGGCTGACGACCGGAGGGAGCATCTGTCCTACTGAAGCCTGCGCTATTGTCGGCGATTATATCAGGATCAGCGAACTGAACCTGGTAATTTTCGGCCTGGCTTTTTTTTCTGTTTTATGGGGCGTTTTCTTTTTTGCTTCAAGGTATGACAGAAAATGGCTGTGGACAGGAATGTCCGTGCTTATCCTGGGAGCACTGGCTTTTGACGGGGCGATACTGGGTTTTCAGTATTTTTCCATACAGGAGAGCTGCCATCTGTGTTTCGGGGTTGGGGCGGCCCTGCTGATTGTTTTACTGCTTTACGCTCTGGTGCGAAGGAAACTGGCCATCCTTATCCTTGGGCTTGCGGTCTGGATCGGTGGCGGAATCGGGGGCGCCATGATAAATATACCCGACAGAGCGCCCCAGCTGGAGCAGATGAGCGGGATCACCTGGAAAGGTCCTGAGGCGAAGGAATTTCCCAGATTTTATTACTTTTTCAGCCTGCACTGTCCCCATTGCACGGATGTGCTGGTAAACCTGGCGATAAACGACCCCAGGGATTATTCCTGGACCCTTTTCCCCCTGGACACTTCACCGGCTGATCTAAAAAAAATCGCCTGGGCCATGGACCTGGATATGAAGGAGGAAAACGTCTTTTATGAAATGGTCAGGATGGAGCAAAGCAGACAGGTTCCGGATGTTGAGGTCCCGGACGATCTATCAGAGAACATACAGGGGATCAGGGCCTATTTCAGGGCCAGCGGCTTTCGAGGAGTGCCTTTGATGATCGTGGACGAGAGCCCTGGTAAAAGAATTATTATTATCGGGGGGACAGACATCATTAACTATCTTTATGATTTGGGAGTTCTGGAACTTCAAAACTGACCTGCGGATATTAACCAGTGGAATATACTTGCGCAAAATCAAATCGCGGCAGCAGGGATGAATGATTTTTGACTGCCTGCAAAAAAGGACAAATATGATAAACTACACTGATGTCTGGAAGAGACTGAACCGGATCAGGACGGATAAGCCTCTGATCCTGAATATTACCAACATAGTGGTCACCAATATAACGGCAAACATGCTCCTGGCCCTGGGCGCCTCACCGGCCATGGCCGTATCAGAGGAAGAAATCGAGGAACTGACATCATTTTCCGGATCTCTGGTTTTAAACATGGGCACCCCATGTGCTTCCCAGATCAAGACAATGTACCTGGCAGCAGCCAGGGCCAAGGAACTGGGGATTCCGGTTGTTCTTGATCCGGTGGGGGCAGGGGCAAGTAGAATAAGGACCCGGACTCCCCTTGATTTTCTGGAGAATGGACTGGTGAGCATACTCAGGGGGAATGCTTCGGAAATCATGGCCCTGGGAGGATCAGCCCACAAACCCAGAGGAGTTGACAGCCTGCATGGTTCAGACCAGGCCCTTGAAGCGGCTCTCGGGTTATCTGAAAAATTTGGTTGCGTTGTCTGCGTCAGCGGAGAAAAAGACATTATTGTATCCGGAAGTAAAATATGCAGGGTATCAAACGGCCATCACATGATGACCCTGGTTACCGGCATGGGCTGTTCCAGCACCTGTCTTGTTGCCGCCTTTGCAGCTGTTGAAAAGGATTATTTCAAGGCTACGGCCATGGGCATGGCGGTAACGGGACTTTGCGGGGAAGAAGCTGCCGGACGGGCCGGCGGCCCGGGAAGCCTGGAGACTTTTTTCCTGGATATACTTTATAATCTGGATAAGGATAAGTTAAAGGGTATCAAGGTGGGCTGATCTTCTTTCGAACGATTGGTTGAATTTTTTACTTGCTCGAAAAAACAAAAACACAAAAACAAGATTGAAAATCAGGTTAAAATTATGGAAGTTCCATTTGTGGGCGTGTGTCAAATCCCTGTTTTAAGAGAAATAAAGGATATTGATCCCTGGCTGGAGGCAATTTCAGCTGAAAAGGACAAATGTTTTTGGTTATTTCCCGAACTGTTCCTGGGAGGGTTTGAGTACAAACATAAGGAAACCTGGGTAGAAAAAAGCCTTGAACTTAAAGAGGTTATGAATTCCTTTTCCCGGAAGACGGGCAATATCCTGGCCGGTACCCTCTGGAACAAAAAAGACGGAAAATTTTATAATACATTTTATCTTTTTACGCCTGACCAGGGAACCCTGGAAATTTACAGTAAAATTCATCTGTTTCTGCCGGGAAAGGAAAATGAATATTTTACGGCAGGCGAATATCCTCCAGAACCTTACATCTGGAAGGAGATAAGGATGGGTTTTGGAATTTGCCATGACCTGCGTTTTCCAGAGCTTTTTTTGTATCAACACAAGGACGAGCCCGATATTTTTATTGTCAACGCCCAGTGGCCTTTGGCCAGGATCGAACACTGGCAGACCCTGCTTAAAGCCAGGGCCATTGAAAACCAGTGTTACGTGCTGGCCTGCAACGGAATGGGCAACTCCGCCCTGGGCAGGCTGGCAGGGAATTCATGCCTTATATCCTCCTGGGGAAAGACTGCCTTTGCTCTTGGTGAGGAACCCGGAATTAAAAAGGCCAGGCTGGAAGAGGAAGTGATCCTTGACGACAGGAAAATGTTTGACAGCAGAAGATCGCTATTTTTTGATCTGAATTTTAAGTCTGGACAAAAAAACAGACCCTGAAATTTTCAGCTGCTTGCATAGCGATATACTTTCGCGGTTATAACCCCAAATTATGAATTTATCTCCTCAAACATTCCGGTTTCTTTATTTTTTCTTACATTCTCCCATATAAATATCCGGGCGTTCATGGCAATATATACTCCCGGAGGCAGAGTCTGAACCGCGGCCAATGCAAAGCCCATGTTGAAAACCGCATCTGAATCCCTGAAAGTGAAAGGGATCATGGCTCCTACCAGGACCACTGTTTTGCGGGTGAGCATTTGACCCAGAACTCCCGCGGTCTCCGCCATGGTGTCTGTACCGTGGCTGATGATTATCTTTTGCTCGGGGCAATCAAGACATTTTTGTAGAATTATTTGCCTGTCGTGCTCGTCCATAAACAAGCTGTCCTTGAGCATGATGATTTCCAATCCAACATCCAGACTGCATTTGCCAAGACTTAAGATCTCATTGACATGTGTTTTGGTCAGAACAAGCTCACCATCTGTCTGCCTGTATTCCTTGTCCAAGGTACCGCCGGTGATAAAAATTTTCAGCATTTCACATCCTGAGCCGGATCTTATCCGGGGTCAGCCTTCTTTCCAGCCTGGCTGCCACGATGCTCATAGCGTAACAGCAGACGAAATACAGAACGGCAATGGTGGTATATATTTCAAATGGATAAATCATAAGACGGTTATTCAGAATCTGGGCTACATAGGTCAGTTCCATAACCCCAATGACAAACGCCAGAGAAGTATCCTTGAATATGGCAATAAACTGTCCCACAATAGCGGGAATCATCTGCTTCAGGGCTTGAGGCAGAATAATGTGGCGCATAGTCCTGTAGTAACCAAGCCCGGTACTCATGGCCGCTTCAAATTGTCCTTTGGGAATATTCTGAATCCCCCCCCGAACGATTTCGGCGATGTAAGCTCCAGTAAATATGGTCAGGGCGATGGTTGCGCTCCAGAAGACGCTGATAAACGTATTGAAAAAAACAGGAATAAAAAAGTAGACCCAGAAGATAACGATGATCAAGGGATTGCCCCTGATGAATTCAATGTACATCATACAGGGCAGCCTGAAGATATTGTTTTTGGACATCCTCCCCAGACCGACTATAAGACCGATAAAAAAACTGATGGATATGGCGATTACAGCCATGAGAATTGAAAAGCTCAGGCCTCCCAGTCCCATGAACACATCGTCGGATCTTCCTTCGGGAAAACGCCAGACGAGCAATGTGCCTATATTATCCAGGATAACCTGCCAGTTGAAAGAATAAAGTCCTTTTGCTCCCAGGTAAATACCATATACAAACACGGCCGCGAACAGCATTTTGGACATTAATACCAAAGCTGTCCAGGTCGTGCTTAAGATCTGTTTAAGAATGGCCTGAGTCGGGGTTAATTTCAATCCTGCCTGTTTTTTGGGAAAGAATACCCATAAAATTCTTTTTATGAACAGGTAAATTTTGAGCAGGGGCCAGGAAAGAATATTAACTCCGTAAGAAAGTATATCCCTTTGATGGTAAGTGGTCCGCCTGAGTCTGGCATTAACATTGTTGAGAATCCCCGACATGGATAATGACAGGCTTAAATATATGATTGTTGCCGCGGTTGTTGCTTCAAAGCCTCTGAAGGTCAGCGACTCGATCTGCTGTGATTGCCAGGTAAGATCCGCCACCCCTACCACCATGGCCAGGGATGAGTTTTTCATATTATTAAGGAATTCACTGCCCAAAGGTGGGATAATGGCCCTGAAAGCCAGGGGCAGGATAATCTTGCGCATGATCTGGAAATAACTGAGCCCACTGGAATAAGAGGCTTCAAGAAGCCCCCTGTCAATAGACTGAATCCCGGCCCTGATGACCTCGGCCATGAATGAACCGGTGTAGATGGCAAGGCCGATAGTGGCGCACCAGAACTCATAGTTCAGCCCGAACATCCAGTGCCGCATCTCCAGGGGGAGAGCATGGGGCATGGCAAAATACCAGAAAAAAAGCTGAACCAGAAGGGGAGTGTTCCGGAAAAATTCAACGTAAGCAGTGGACACCCAGTAGAAAGGCTTAAACGTGGAGAGGCGGCCCAGTCCGAAAAAAGTGCCGAGGGCCAGGGCGAGTACAGAGCTGATCAGGGTTATCTGTAATGTGACCTTAAGGCCGTATATAAGATAGAAACCAAGATTTTCCCCGTAAGTGGGGTTGACTGTATAGAGCACACTCCAGTCAAATTTGTAACCGAATTCAAAGATGAAAGCCCAATAGTAAAAGAGAGCCATAATAATGGCTATGAGGATTGTATTTTGAACCCAGTTTTTGGATGCCAAGGTCTTCAGCATTGATTATTATCCGGAAAAAGGCCCGGAAATTTTTATTTCCGGGCCTTTTGGGTGGGGATTTTGCGGTCTAGGGCCAGACTTCAATTTTATCAGTCATGGGAAAATAATACGGAGTATCCGGTCCGTACCATTTGTTGTAGATTTCCATGTAAGTTCCGTCCTTCCACATGTCCTGAAGGGCGAAGTTGATCGCATCGCGCCAGGCTGAATCATCCTGGGGTAAGCCGATTCCGTAAGGTTCCTCGCTGATGAAATCGCCCACCAGTTCCCATTTTCCAGGTTCCTGGGCTGCATAGCCAAGCAGGATGGTGCTGTCTGTAGACCAGCCTGCCACGCTGCCCATTTTCAAGGCCTGGAAAGCCTCGGATTCCCTCTGAAATGAAATCACGTTTCTTTCATAATTGGGATCACCAAGTTCTTTAAGCAGATTCTTAATGTTGATCTCCGAGGTTGTACCCTGCATGGTTGCAATTCTTTTACCAACAAAATCCTCATGACTGGTATACTGGCCGACAGGGGCCAATATTTTCTGACCGTCAAAAAAGTAAGTGATGGAAAAGTCTATTACCCGGTCTCTTTCCCTGGTGTGGGTCATGTTGGCCACGGACATGTCAATGCGGCCCTGCTGGACGAAAGTTATTCTGGTCCGGTTGGTGGCCTGCACCCTTTCAATGTCCACGCCCAGACGTTTGGCAACTTCTTCGGCTATGTCCACGTCAAAACCTACCCATTCATTCTTGTCGTTAAAAAAGGCTCCGGGAATGGAGTCGGTCATCATGCCTACCCGGACTACCCCGGCATTCATAACCCGGTCATAAGTCGGTCCGGCTACGGCCAGCTGGGATGAAAGCATGATAGCTGCAAGAGCCAAAGCGAAAATTTTCCATAAACGCATCTTCAATACCTCCTGGGTTAAATAAAATAAGCACCCTTAAAACAATAAAAAACAGAAGAAACAAAGACTAATGCGAGAGAATTTTACTCAGAAAGCTTTTGGCCCGGTCCGTCTGAGGCTGGGTGAAAAACAGGGTTGGAGTATTTTGTTCCACCAGTCTGCCTTCATCCATAAAAATGACCCTGTCCGCCACTTCACGGGCAAACCCCATCTCATGGGAGACAACGACCATGGTCATACCTTCAAGGGCCAGAGCTTTCATTACGTCAAGGACTTCATTGATCATTTCCGGATCAAGGGCTGAGGTGGGCTCGTCAAAAAGCATGATTTTGGGATTCATGGCCAGCCCCCTGGCTATGGCCACTCTTTGCTGCTGACCGCCCGATAGCTGGGAAGGATAATGGTGGGCTTTGTCAGGTATATTTACCTTGTCCAGCAAAGCCATTCCCTTTTCCTGGGCTTCTTTGGAGCTCATTTTGCGTACGAGCATGGGTGCCAGGGTGATGTTCTGAAGCACTGTCATGTGCGGGTAAAGATTGAACTGCTGAAAGACAAATCCGATTTCCGCCCGCAGCCTGGTCAGGTTGATATCCGGGGCCAGGAGATTGATCCCGTCAACAATGATTTCACCTTTCTGAACCGGTTCAATTCTGTTTATGCAGCGTATAAGAGTACTCTTGCCTGAGCCCGAAGGGCCGCACACAACAACGACCTCGCCTTTATCAATGTGCAGGTCGATATCATTGAGAACATAAAGGCTTCCAAACCATTTGTGGACGTGTTTAAACTGGATCAAATAAACCTCCGGAATACCGGCGGTCAAAATTTTGTGAAAGTTGCCTGACCAGCTAACAAACACCTTGGGTGAGGTCAAGAAAAAACAGCAGATACAAGGTGAAATTTGAATTGCGAAAAAGACTTTATCTTTAAAACGCTGGAATACCTTATGTCTGAACGGCTCCGGCATTGCCTGGAAGCTTCATTGTTCAGACGGAACAGCATCCCGAAGGCATGAAACCTGCGTATGTTTAAAGAAAGGAAAATCTATCAGCAACCTCCAGGGGTGTCACTTGCCGAATGGACACTTGGGATAGGTGCAGGATTTGCAGGCAAGACACAAACCTCCATCAGCCATCTGGGCCAGGTCAAGCCTGTTTATCCTGTTTCCGGTCAACAATCTGGGCATCAACAGGTCAAAACTGGTGGTCTTGAAATACAGTGCGCAGGCGGGAACACCAATTACCGGCACAGAGTCGAGTCTTGTGAGCATGGTCATCGCCCCGGGCAAAATTGGGGCTCCATACATGATATCAACGGCTCCGGCGTCTTCAATTCCTTTTCTTGTCACGTCATCGGGATCAACTGACAGCCCTGCGGTAGTAACAATAATTTCAACGCCTGAGCTTATAAGTTCAAGAATTGATTCTTTGATTTTAATCCGGTCGTCGGGACAGATAATCGTCTTGACTACTTCAGAGCCGAGTTTGTTTACCTTGTCTGTGATTATCGGTTCAAAACGATCCTTGATTATTCCTTCGTAAATCTCGGTACCGGTAATAAGCAAACCGACCTTTTGTCTCGGCAGGGGCAAAACATCAAAAAGAGGTCCGGCTTCCAGAACCTGCATGGCCTTTTGATAATTGATCCTGGAAATATATAGGGGTATGGCCCTTGTTCCGGCGATCACGGTGTCCTTGTTGACCATTACATAGTTTTGGCGGCTTGCGCACACAACCTGAGGCACCAGATTAAAAGCCACAAGGTTGTCGCGGTTTACACGAAGCAGACCGCTTCTGGAGGCTGTAAGATCTACTTTGCCTTCTCTTGGCGGAAGAACCAGGGTTACTCCCTCACCGGCCATGGATTCGGCAAAATTTTTTGCTGCGTCGTCCTCGTGTATCCATTTCTTTTCGTCAGGCGTTGAGCCGTAATAGATGTTTTGTCGTCCGATCTGCTGCAATCGGCACATATCTCCGATGCTGATTTCCTGGCCTCTCTTAATGACCGGGCCTTTGAACCGGGCGTCCGGATCAATGCCGGTCATATCATGAACCGCCTTTACCCCCACGGCCTGTTTCAAAGGTACTGTCTCCAGTTCAGGATCATCAAAGTACTGGGTTTGTTCAACATAGGGGCTATCTCCGTGACAACCTCTGCAGGCCGAGCCGTCATCCCCTGGAAAAGGCTCTCTGCAGATCGGACAGACAACGATTTTGGACATTTTTTTTCTGGATAGCTGTTCAAGCTCAACCTGGATGGGTTTGGCGGTAAACATGCCGAAGCCCGCCTCTCTGATCTGGGACATGAGCAGTTCAAAACTCTGTTCCTTTTTGGGTTTGAGCTTTAAAAGCCAGGCATATACTTCGGGCCAGTTACTGAGTTTATCCAGATCAATAAAGACCCGTATGCCCCGCCCGTTGTATTTGTCATAAAGGGTAAGGGCATAACGGCCGAGATTAATGACTTTAAGCCAGCCATTTCCGATGGTGCAGAGGGTGAGAAGCTGAACTGCATCGGGAAGGCACTTGGGGGTCTCGGCAATAGCATCAAATATGGTTCCGGAGGGCAGACTATCCCGGGCCATATCCACCATAATCCCACCGATGATAATCCCCGGAGCGGGGCTGCCATGAAAGTTTCTAACTACTTCGATAAATTCATCAAATTCATAGTCTCCTATGCGCATATTTTTTTACCTTTTACCTTGCCCGGATTTATCCGGGTTCTGCCAGAACCTTTCAGGCAGGCCCCGGTGTTTACTTATATCCTCCCATTTTATCATCTCTTCCTCGGCCTGGTCCAAAGCCACCCCGGGATCCCTGTTGAAAAAGAAAAGGTGTGGTTTAAGCTTGCCCCAGCCTATTCTGCATAAAATATACATGGGAATCAGAACTGCGGAATAGCCGACGGTATCACCAATGAGAGGCAATGAAAAAAGCAGCTCGAATTCAACCTGGGAGAACCTGGTGGCCATCCAGCTCAGGGCAAAGGGTACCGGCCAGAGAAAGGCGGCTCCATGGGCAATCATATTAAAGAAATATTTACCAAATGCCTCGTTGGCCTGCTTGTTACAGGCCCGAAAACTTTCCTTATCCTTCACCACGATAGCCTTGACGGACAGGTTGTGCATCCTTACAGCCTCAGCTCTAAGTTTATCGATGTAGGACCTGTTGACAGCTGCTGCAAGGCGGAAGGTCAATTCACCGAGAAGAATGCACCAAAGGCAAAGAATAAAAGTACCAAAGTAAAATCCTACTATGGGGATTTCAAACGCCCTGAACGGGGCAATTAATAAAGAGTCAAGGAATGAATATAATTGAGTCCATGTATTCATGACAGTCACATCCAGCAATATTTGGCAGACCTGTAACAAAGTTTTACATAACTTAAGCAACCGAAAGGATAAGTATGAGCAAGTCAGGACCGCGTAAGAATGTTAGTCAAGAATCAAAATACGAGAAATTCCGCTGATAATTATCTGTAAACATTCTATATATTGATAAGTATATACTCCTCGGCTAAAAGGAGCAAGCCAGAAGTTTATATTCACTTGTAAAATATCTGAAGACAAAAAACAACTTGTCAGAGGCCCCGCCCTGATTTAAATAAAACCCATGAAATCGGTAGATAAGTCTCTTGGTGATTGGCTGGCCCGCATTGATCCTGATGGAAGCAGGTATCTGTTTAACGGCATATGCAAGAACTGGGAAACCATAGTCGGTCAGGAGACAGCCGATCTGGTCAAACCTCTGGGCCGCAAAAATTCCACCCTGATCCTGGGCGCTCAGGACAGCATGGTTATCCAGGAGTTTTCTTTTCTTTCGAGTCAAATTCTGGAGTTGATCAACTCCTTTTGCGGGTCCGAGTTTTTTGACAAGGTCCGGGTTGAATTGTTAATGGGCAGAACTCCCCTCGACAGAGAGCTGGTAAAAAAACCCCGTAGCCGGCCACCGGCAAAAAAGCCCCTAAAGCTTGGCGGGTTAAAAGAGGATTTGCAGATAAACTCCCCTGTTGGGAAATGTTATGCCAAGTATGTCAAGTTTTTTGAGTAACCCGGTCTGTTACGCCTAAAAATTTTTATGGATTGAAATGATTATTTAAGGAGGATTAGTTAATGAGCGATGAGATTAAACTTGAACTGAAAAAACCTTTGGACAAAATGACCGCCAAGGAACTCCGTCAACTGGTCATGGAAAAAATTCCCCAGATAACCGGGGCTTCGGGCATGGACAAAGAAACGCTTTTGTCATCAATAAAAGAAGTAATGGGCATCACCGACGAAGAAGGCTCTAAAGACAAGGCCTATAAAAATCAGATCAACAGCCTCAAGAAAAGAATCAAGGAACTTCAGGCCCAAAAAATTGAGCTTCCCAAATCGGAAAAAAGTAAGCGTCAGGCCTTGCGGAAAAGAATCCACGCTTTCAAGAAACGCACAAGACGCCTTAGCGCTCACTAGTCTGCTTATTAAGCTGGATTAATGACTAGCTCCAAGACCCGCTATTGCCGTGTTCATTTCCAAAACAACAACTTTGCCGCCAGGATAATCTTTCCAGGCGGCAGGGCTTTGTTTGCCCGTAAAGCCGTGAAATCGCATTAAAGACTGTCACTCATGCGAAAAATACTTTTATTACTATAAGACCTTTTCTATCCGTCAGGTTTATAAAAATTATGAATGATCGCGAGACAGATGGAGATTTCACATTACAGCCCATTGGTTATGTGGAGTCGCCTTATTTGGATTTAAAGGACTGTCCTCGCCAGGGAGCATGTAATTCTGCTCCGGCCAGGATCAGGATTGATTCCAGATTCAGCGAAGGGTTGGAAAACCTTAAACCGGACCAGGAAATCATAATCATAACCCTTCTGCACAAGGCTTCCAGAGATACCCTGAAATGCAGGCCCGGAAATGATCCTGACAAGCCATTGCAGGGTGTTTTCTCTACCCGGAGCCCTGACCGTCCCAATCCCCTCGGCCTGCATCAGGCAAGAATCATCAGCAGGAAAAGAGATCTTTTGTCTGTACATCCCCTGGAGGTTCTGGACGGGACTCCCGTGATTGACATAAAGCCCGTATTAAAGCCAACAGATAGGCATGAACTGAACAAACACTTTTCAACGGAAGAAGTAAACGACCTTATAAACTCTTCCCGCCATGCCGGTGCCAAAGGCTTGTTGAACGGACTTAACGGAAACCTGAGCGCCAGAAAAGGGCAAGCGGTTCTCATAACAAGGTCCGGAAGCGCTAAAGGGCTGTTGACCACTAACGACCTGTGCGTCATTAACCTTGATTCGGGAAAAATCATCTCTGGAAAGGGAAGGCCTTCTTCGGAATCTGACATGCATCGTGAAATATATAAAAATCAGCCTGAGGCCAGGGCCGTCGCTCACACACATCCCATTAGCATGCTGACCCTGGATGGCATTAACGGAGATTCTATGCTGGAAAGCTTAAACCTTTTCGAAGCCGGAGTTATCAAATCACAGCTTTGCAGTGTACCAGACCATGCACCCGGAACAGAGGAACTGGCAAAAGCTGTGGGCTTGAAGGCCAGAAAAAACAAATGCATACTTATGAAGAATCACGGGCTGACTTGTTGGGGTGCAAGCATGTCCGAGGCATTGGGCCTTAGCGATGAAATTGAAGCTTTGGCCAGAATAAATATCAATATCGCCATGCTCAAATCTTAGTCAAAATCGTGATCTTCAATTAAGGCTATGCCGAAAGCATTGCTTTTTGATACTCATAGATAAAAGTAGCATAACCTTCATAATCGTCAAAATTGATTTCCTGCTCGCCGAAATCTCCGGTCAAGGTAAGCTTGAAAACCTTTTCTCCGCCTGATAATTTTATCTGTTCAGTCTTTCCCTTTATCTCGGACAAGGGGATTTTTTTGCTGAAAAAAAGCCATTGCGGGATGGAAATAGCCTTGCTTTGTACGTCCAATTTGACCTGACCCATCTAAACCTCCGATATATTTTAAAATCACAGACAATTAACCACCACCTGTTCATAATTCATGAACCCTGCAACAGCAAGAGGTTTCTCTTCCCTGATGCAACTTATTAACTTAGGTTATATGCAGGCACCCTGACTAATCCCGCCAATCTCGCTTTTTCTTCCTGCCGAACTATTATGAAGGACGATCATTCTCCGGTCACCAGTCAAGGGTTTTCTTCCAGGCCACGGCCAGCTCATCCACAGATGAGTTGAACAGTAAATCCCGGCCTGCCTGCACAACAAGCTCCGCCTTAGCTGTGGTTCTGCCGATTCTGGCCAGATGTCCGCCCTTGAAAATGCTTTCAAATTCATCCGCGCACCCGGGTTTCAGGGTTACTAAAAAACGGCTGGCCGATTCGCTGTAAAGGATCTCTGCCCAGGACATATCTTTTTCAGCAACCGGCATTTTGTTCAGGTCTATAACAGCTCCTATTCTTCCGCCAATGGCCATCTCAGCCAAAGCTACCCCAAGTCCGCCGTCAGAGAGATCATGACAGGATGTGACCAGGCCTTTTTTAATGGACTGACTGAGGGATTTATATCTTTGTCTTGCAGGGACGGGGTTCACCTGGGGGACTTCTCCGGCCGTGATTCCAAGCTCGGAAAAATATTCGCTTCCTCCAAGTTCTCTGCAGGTGAGTCCCAGAATATAAATATCCTCTTCGGGAAGCTTAAAGTCGGAAGTCACGCAGCAGTTAACATCTTCTATCACGCTGATTATTGAGTAAAGCACTGTTGGAGGTATGGATATTCTGGTGTCTCCAAAAACATAATCATTCTTCATGGAATCCTTGCCTGAAACACAAGGCACTCCAAAAGCCCTGCAAAAATGGGCCAGGGCTTCATTCGCCCGAACCAGCTGAGCCAGCTTGTAACGGCCGTCAGGGTTTCTGGGAGAAACAACCGGATCGCACCAGCAAAAATTATCGACCCCAGCCATGTGAGAAATATTTCCGCCAACGGCTACGTTATTGCGAATAGCCTCATCAATCGCATTGGCCATCATCCAGTAGGCGTCATAATCGCTGAATTTGGGGCAGATCCCGTTGGAGATGACCAGACCTCTGTTTTTTTCAAGATCAGGTCTTACAACAGCTGCGTCTGCCGGTCCGTCCCCCAGAACGCCCACCAGGGGCTTTATCACGCTGCCTCCCTGGACTTCGTGATCATACTGTCTGATAATGTATTCTCTGGAGCAGATATTCAACCTGGAAAGCATTTTCCCTAGAAATTCGGCACCGTTCCCCGGCTGAATCAGGTCGGTTTTTTTCTCCTTCTCAAATTGAGGCCGCTCCCAGACAGCTTCGAGTTTCATCCGCGAGAGACCATTATGCAGAAATTCCATGTCCAGACAGGCAACCACCCTTTCTCCATAGCGGACTCTGAACATCCCGTCCCGGGCGAACTTACCCAGAATGCTGGCCTCAACATCCATCTCCCCGGCCAGGTCAAGAAACTGATCTATTTTCTCACCAGGCACAGCCAGGGTCATACGTTCCTGGGCCTCAGAAAGAAGTATCTCCCACGGACTGAGACCGTCATACTTAAGAGGGGCAAGACTTAAATCCAGATCGCAACCTCCGCTGTCTTCAGCCATTTCACCGACTGAAGAAGACAATCCTCCTGCCCCGTTATCGGTTATGGCGCTATACAGGCCCAGGTCCCTGGCCCGCATAATAAAGTCGTACATCTTTCGCTGGGTTATCGGGTCTCCGATTTGAACAGCAGTGGCCGGAGAGCCCTCATGCAATTCTTCGGAAGAAAATGTCGCCCCGTGTATTCCATCCTTGCCGATGCGTCCGCCGGTCATGACGATAAAGTCTCCGGGCATGGCTTGTTTTTCATACCCGGGCCGGCCGTGGATCATGGCCGGCATGGTTCCTATGGTGCCGCAAAAAACCAGAGGCTTGCCCAGATACCTTTCTTCAAATACAACCGCACCGTTTACAGTAGGTATGCCTGACTTGTTGCCCCCATGTTCGACACCCTCGCGAACCCCTTCCATTACCCGGCGCGGGTGCAGAAGTCTGGGAGGCAGAGGTTTATCATAAAAAGGCGAGGCAAAGCAGAATACATCAGTATTGCATAAGAGATTGGCTCCAAGTCCGGTACCCATCGGATCACGGTTGACCCCGACTATACCGGTCAGTGCGCCGCCGTAAGGATCAAGGGCTGAAGGGCTGTTGTGAGTTTCAACCTTTATGCATACGTCCAGGTCCTCATCAAATTTAATCACACCTGCATTATCCTTAAATACTGATCGGCAAAAATCATCTTTGCCCTTTTGCCGGCGGATATCAGCGGTGCTTCCGGCAATGCAGGTATTGAAAAGGCTTTCAATTGTCCGCCTATTCCCGGTTTCTTTATTATGATAATCAATCCTGGCGTTGAAAATCTTGTGCTTACAATGTTCGGACCATGTCTGGGCCAGACATTCCAGCTCGACATCGGTTGGTTGCAGGGGCAGTCCCAACTCTTTACGAAGCTTTTTGACCCGGTGATTCTGGTAATAGTCCCGGATGGTGTGCATCTCTTCAAGGCTCAAGGCCAGAACCTTTTCCCGGCTTAAAACCATCAATTCCTCATCACTTAAATTTTCAAGTGTGATGGTTTCCACATAATCGCTTGCCTTGCCGGTAACTCGGGGTTCCACCAGCTCGAAACCAGGCTGATTATTCCATTCCCGTATGTTTTTTATATCGAATCGTTCTATCAGTTCGTTGGCCAGGAGATCCCTGGCGATATGCTCTGCCTGTCTTCTGTCCATATCTCCGTTTATAAGAAACTGCCGGCTGGTATAGACCTGAATCTTGTCATTCTTTGACCCAAAAACCGTGCGCAGGGTTTGAGTGGCGGTCCTGCCTTCATTATCCGTCACTCCAGGTCTGAACCCCACCTCAATGATCCAGTCAAAATCAGTTGCCAGAGGTGAATAGGAAGGCTTATGCAAGACAGGGTCAAAAAGGATCTGCCGTGTCAGTATTTCCTGCTGCTGCTTGCCGGTTATGCCGGATATTGTGTAACAGTTTATGGTTCTGACTTCTCTGACTGCTATGTCCAGTTCATTTCTGATCTTAGCGGCAAATTTTTTCCCCTGGACGTCTTCCACCCTGGAAAGTAAACCAAGCTCAAGTTTAACCAGCATAATCGAAAAACACTCCTGATTATATGTACAGGCAATAGGACGATTTTTGATCTCGCAATGCCCGAATCATTTTTTGCAGCAAACTTCCCTGAAGCCTTGAATATTTAACCTTGAACACGCAAGCTGCACAAGGCAAAAATATAAATCCCGGGCCACAGCTTTTATTATTTTAAAAATTCCTGTTTTTAATCAACTCCACCATATCCTGCATCAAATCTCTTTCCCGGGATGCTGGAAGGCTCAATAGTGAATTGGCGGACTTTTTAAGATAAACATCGGCTTCCTGTCTGACCTTCTGGTCCAGGCCGGCTTTTTGGATGCTTAAGACAACATCCTGCATCTGTTCATCACTAAGAGAATCTGAGGAAATTTTTTCCAAAAGGGCCTGTCTTTCTTTTCTAGGCAATGTTTTTAAAAATAAAATCAAGGGAAGAGTTATTTTGCCTTCTCTGATGTCACTGCCATGGGGCTTGCCCAACTGCTGAGTATCAACAGCGTAATCCAGGGCATCGTCAACCAGCTGAAACGCAATGCCCAGGTTCATTCCAAAAGATGAGGCCTGGTCCTGAACATCCTGTGAAGCTCCTGAGACCATTGCACCGCAAGCGCATGCCGCCTGGATCAGGAAAGCTGTTTTGCCTCTGATAATTTCCAGATAAGTGGTCTCATCCATTTCCGGATTTCTTAAATTATCAATCTCGTCCACCTCACCAGTAGCGGTCTTTAAGATGGCCTCAGCCACACAGAAGTTCATGGCCGGGATATCATATCTTGCTACAATCATGTTGGCCAGGGCCAGCAATGCATCTCCGGCGAGAATTGCGCGCTTGATGCCAAAGACCAGGTGGGTGGAGTCCCTGCCCCGTCTGAGATCCGCGTTATCAAGGATATCGTCGTGAATCAGGGTGGCTGAATGCAAAAACTCCAGAGAACATGCCAGGGGATATATATCTTCTCTTGTTCCACCCAGACACCTGGATGTAAGAATGGTCAGTATGGGGCGAAGTCTTTTTCCGCCGGCCAGAAGTACGTGCTCTCCCACTTCCCGGACAAGGGGACTGAGAATTTCAAGCTCTTTTTGCAGGACCAGGTTGATCCTTGGAATTTCTGACTGGAATAAATCTTTTAATTTGTTCATTTGTTGAGAGCTAGGGTTCAGGGATCTGGTTTTTGGAGAGGCGGCATCTGTTTCAGCCTCTTATATTATTTTTTTCAGGAAAGAAAGAGCTCTTTTCCCTCGCTTCCCGGCATCAAGGCTGTAATCATTAACATATGCATGAATATGTTCACTAATAACATCATCATCAAGCTCTCTGGCCAGATGCCTGATGAAAGGCCTGATACCCGGCCTGTTTTCCTTGGCCAAATGAATGCTGCGCCTTATAATTTCCTCCGCCTGAATTTTTATCGCCTCACCCAGACTTTTTTTTATGATAATTACGCCCAGGGGAAGAGGGAGGCCTGCAGATTTTTCATTCCACCAGGCTCCAAGGTCAAGAAACATATCCAGACCCAATTGTTCATGGATGAGGGCTGTCTCATGAATAAGCAACCCTGCATCCGTCCGTCCGTCAATCACGGCAGCGGGGATTTGATCAAAAGGCATGGACACAGCCTCAAAATCAAAGTTTATAGAAGATTTAAGAAGGGCGAAAGCAGTGGTCAACATCCCGGGCACGGCAATTGTTGACGGCGTTTTTTTTTCATCTTTTAAAACAACAAGCTTAGGGCCGCTGTCTAAGCCGAAAGCCCCTCCGCAGCTTAATATGGACCAGTCGCGTTCAAGCTTCAGGGCCTGAGCTGCTGAAACCTTAATTATATCTCCTTTGCCCGAAGCCGCCATTTCATTCAGACTCTGAACGTCTTCAAAGGAAAACCTTGTTTTCATGCCCTTAACATCCCCGACCATGCCCAGGATCCAGGCTCCGAAAATGAAGGTATCGTTGGGACACGGAGAAATTGCCGCATAAAAAGTTTCTTTTTCCGTCCTGGCAATCATTAATGCTGCTTCCTCCATAACCCGGCCCATACAGTCCTGAGGGCTTCAAAGGCACCTTTGAAATCCCATTCATTTTTATTTCTGGAGCCTGCAAGGTTGGAGATGGATCTGATTTCAATAAAGGGAATAGATCTTAAATGACAGCAATATGCCAGCGCAAAGCCCTCCATATTTTCCATATCCGCGTGAAACTGAGCCTTGAGTACCCCGGTATGATCAGGACAGGAACTGATTCCGGCCAGGGTTATGCTTACCCCCTCATGCCAGCCGGAATCGAAATCCAGACCTGCCTCTTCGATGAACGGCCCCTTTGAGAGATTCAGGCTGTTCCACACGACATCAGCTCCCTGCCTGGCAAGGGGAAAGCCCAGCATTTCGGGTTGAGCGAAATAACTACCGGTTCTGACACCGTATTCGGGCCATATCTCCTGAGTAGCAAGGCATACCGAACCAAGAGAAAGATTCTGCAAATCATAGCTGCCGGCAATGCCTATATTGACTACATACAGCTTATGCTTGCATTTTTCCAGATAACGTTCCAGATTAATTGCCGCGTTTAGAGGACCGACTCCACAAATCAGAAAAGATATTTTCTTACCTCTGTATTGTTGGTGTGACCCATAATCCCTGAGCATGCTTACCGGCAGGCTGCCCTTGATAAAACTTTCCATTTCTCTAAGGGTTGCAGCAACAAAAAGGATCACCTTTACTCCGTTTTCTGATTATAATAATTGGTGCTTCCAGAAAAATCCAGATACCGCCTTTATTTCCCGCATCAGATGGAATTAAAGATCCGGATTCAGGGAACTCCAAACCAAGTCATGGTTAATCTTTGAAAGGATGCAGGAAAAGAAGCCTTTGTTATCTTTCTTCTGCACGCAGGCAACAACATTGATTTCTGGACATTCTCTCATAAAGAGGATAGTTTAAGTACATGCAGTTTGATCTGGCCTTTTTCCTGTCCGCCTTGGGGCTGGCCTTTATCCTGGAGGGTATACCTTATTTCATCTGGGCTGAAAAAATGCCGAAATTTTTAAAATTCATGTCTACTCAACCCCCACCCGCTCTCAGACGTATGGGCCTTACAGCCATAATCCTTGGAGTACTGGTTATATATCTGGCACGCAGACTCTTCTTTTAATAACTTGAGACGTATAAGCAATAGATTCAGCCTGTTATATTGTTGCCGTAAAGATTGCTTCTGTCGCTTCGCTCGCTCGCAATGACAGGTGAAGCGTGACCTGGACTGTGACTGTCAAGTGTGTCATTGCGAGCGAGTCTTCTTGTCACGCCCAAGGCGTGATTGAATACACGAAGTGCAGGCGCAGCCATTCAACCGGGGCGAGCGCGGCAATCTCACCGGCACAGGGGGTTGCAAACAAAGCTAAGTAATTCAGACATATAGGCCATTTCAAGTTACTTGCAGGTTTGGTCCCAGGCAGCCCGGGTGGAGCGCTTTTAACCGGCAGCCTTCTCTCCAACATGTATATAAACTATTCCTGAGCTTAGAGGGTAGTAAAAAACCCTTGAAAAACCGGCCTTTTTTATTTCCATGGCCAGCTCATAAGAATCTGGAAAACCTTTTATGGTTTCGGCCAGATATGTATACGCACCTTTATCTCTGGAGATCAATCTACCAAGAAGGGGAAGTACCCTGGCCAGATAAAAATTGTACAGCCCGCCCCATATCCTGCTTTTTCCAGAGCCAAACTCAAGCACGCATAACCTGCCTCCAGGCTTTAGAATCCTTAGTATTTCCCGGTAAGCTTCAGATCTCGGGACAATATTTCTGATACCAAAGGCAATGGTAACTGAATCAACGCTTTCGTCAGGAGCAGGCAATACTCTTCCATCAGCCTGCACAGGAATAAATTTGGTGCCGGCGAATTTCATCTTATTCCTGCCCCTGGTCAACATGGGGAGAGTATAGTCCAGGGCCAGAACACGACTTTGGGGATTTTTTTTTAATATTTCCCTGGTCACATCCATAGTCCCTGCCGCCAGGTCTAGAACAAGACCGGTGTCACCGGTTCTGACATGTCGGACCAGCCTTTTCCTCCAGTAGATATCCTGTCCGAAACTCAGAAAATGATTGAGGAAATCGTACCAGCCCGCAATGCTGGAGAAGTATTCGGCCACTAACCTGCTGTGACGGGCCCGGTTCATTCAGCCTTCTCTTCCACCTGGACTACTTCGTGATCTCCCTGGTCTCCTTTAATGATGGTCTGCAACACCTCAAAATATATCTGGGAGAAAAATTCATGGCAATTGCTGGGAGAAATTCGTCCCACCTCTATGAACTTTACAACTATTTCCTTTGTAACCTGCAAGGCCTGCTTTTGGGCTTGATCCATTTGCTCTCCTGAATAGTTAAAAAAAACCGCCCGAGTGGGGAAATGGCTTGACCAGACAAGACATTTTCGGGCGGTAAAAAAATGAAGAAAACCTTGAGGCCCTCCCCCTTTTTAAGAATTTTATCATTTAGCTTTAATATAGTCGAGTATTGATTGAGGAGACATAAATCCGACAGACCTGGAGAGCCGCCCGGAATTTAAACCTGCTTACTTTCTCTTTTCACTGACTATTGCGGCAATTTCTTCGCGGATAACCCTGGCCGCAGCCTCAGGCACCTTTTTAAGTATATGATTCTCAAGCTCCAGCTTAAGCTGTGATATCACAATTTCCAGATCCTCTCTGGTAAGTGACTGCCGGTTGGCGGATTCAAACTTCTTCATCAACTCTGAATCAATGCCTGCCCTGTTGTTTCTGAGTTCACTGATATTCTGTCTTAAAGCAGAAATGTTTTCCTGCATTTTTCCCCAAAATCTGACTGCGTCTTCCAGTTCAGAGGCCAGCATTTTTTTTTCACTCTGCCAGGATTTAATAAGACTCGTTATCCTCTCTTCGAGGATATCATTCATCTCCTGTTTCAATACTTCAGAATCAGGGGTCTGAGAGAAATCAGGCATTTTCTCTTCCAGTACTTTTTCGAACTCCGTCTTCATCTCCTGTTTAAGCTCCTCAGGATCAACTGCTTCAATCTCCCTGATTTTATGCTCCATCTCCTGAATTTTTTGTTTTAGATCTGAATCTTCCTGAAATTCAGGGTCTTGAGGTGTTGCAATACATCTCTCATCAATCAATTCTCTGGTCTGTTGAGTAATCCTTTCCCTGAGATCCCTGACAAAGCTAAATTCAAGACCTTTCTCCTCAATAGCCCTGAACACTCGTTCCTTGAATTCTTCTTCCGAAAGAGTGTATTTATCCTGCTCTGAAGAATCCAGGTCTTCCGCCAGTTCTGCGCTTATATCCTTTTTCAGATCCTGAAACATCTTATTTAAAAAGCCCAGTTCAGGTCCTTCTTCCTCCAGGGCATTGATTGTCCTCTCCAAAAGGCTGTTTTCCATGTTGTCAAGTTTTTCCTCAAACATATCCATCCGGTCTGACAGAGATTCAAGCTGCTCCGCAAGAGTGGCTATGGCACCGACAGGTTTGTCTAATCCCGCTTCAGGGCCTTCATCAGTGAATAAATGCTCCGGCTCAGGCAACTTTTCTTCCCAGTCTTCATCATCAAATTTTTCCAGCCCGTCAGGCTCGGTCTTGTCTTCCGTGATAGCATTCTTGTCATGAAGGTATCTATTTTTTGATTGATCCTGTTCGTCTTCCTGATCATCTCCAAAAAAATCCTTTAAAAATACGTCATTCTGCTGATCATTCACATTGTCTGACTTGGCATTACCAGCTTCATTATGAAACAACTCTTCAAAGTCATCCCTTTTTGAATGACTGGCAGTCTTATCCCTGCCAACACTGTAAAACAAATCGTTCAAATCTACTTCCTGATCAGTATGCCGACCGGAATCTGACTGAGCTTGTTTCTGCTCTTCTGTGGGATCAATATTCAGACCATCTTCAAATACTTCCGTCAGATCGATGATTTCTTCATCTTCCAGCATATCTTTTTCTTTGTCTGAAGCCATAACTACCACCCTTGATACGATATTCAAAAAACTGATAACAGACTAATACAAAAAAAACATTATGATTGTAAAGCAAAGGCTGGGGAAAAAAGGATAGGTGCTAAAGAAATTAATTAGAACAAAAAAGGGGGAGTTTAAACTCCCCCTGAATACAAATCTTAATCTTCTTTGGGATGACAATCCGGACAAGCCGTGGGTCCGGTAGGTTCTCCAGCCCGGGCCAAATCGCGGTGACAACCTGTCATACACAGGTCATGATAGGCTTTGTACCAATACCTGATATCACGTCTGTCCTGGGGTTCTTCGGCAACAGCCATGTCATGGCATCCGGCCTCCATACAGCCCGTAATCTTCATGGTTTCGTCCTTGGGATTACCTTCTTCGTCATGGTGACAGTCTCCGCATGCAAAGTCACCATGAACGCTGTGAGAGAAAAGCACAGGAGCTTCCCTCATTTCGCCGTATTCCTCTGGAGCCATAAGAAGGATCTCATCTGCGTATTCTCCATGTTCATAGGATTTACTTTGATCCTTGTACTCATGCTGATAGGTCAGGCCGGCATAAAGGGTGGGCAGGACCAGGAAACCCAGAAAAAATGCACAAATAACTCCGATGATAACTGACTTCTTCATTGTTTTCACCTCCTTAATAAACGCTTGTTAAAAAATGAACAACCACTCCTATCTAGGTCAGAACATTTTGTCCTGTCAAGTAGGCTAAGATATTCCAATATAAAACAATTAAAACCTTACATTTCGGGCGGCATCAAGAGTCTTTTCCCATTCTTCCGGACCGTGGGCAAAAGAGTTGAATGCGCATTCAAATCCTGAAGGAGCAAGATAAATTCCCTGATCACGCATCTGATTGTAAAAGGTTTTAAACAATTCCTGATTGGATTTTTTGGCTGAAGTAAAATCCCTGACCGGTTCGGATGTAAAGAATAAAGTAAATATCGAACCTATGGTGTTTAATTGGACAGGTACTCCCTTATCTGTAAGGATCTTTTTAAGATTATTCGCCAATTCTTCTGTTTTGTCTGTCAATAACTGATAATCCATATCCTGCAGAGTCTTGAGGGTATGATACCCGGCGGTCATGGCCAGGGGATTTCCTGAAAGGGTTCCGGCCTGGTAAACGTCTCCGCATGGAGCAATTTTTTCCATGATTTCTTTTTTGCCCCCATAAGCCCCCACCGGCAGGCCCCCTCCGATTATTTTACCCAGACAGGTCATGTCAGGAACAATACCGTAGTATCCCTGAGCCCCGGAATAGGATATCCTGAATCCTGTGATCACCTCGTCAAAGACCAGCAATGTCCCTGATTGATCGGCCAGCTGTCTAAGACCTTCCAGGAAGCCTTTCTCCGGAAGTACAAGCCCCATGTTTCCGGCCACCGGCTCCACAAAAATTGCCGCAATATCACGGCCATGTTTTTCAAAAAGAGCTTTGACCTGCGAGAGATTATTGTAGTCAGCCAGAAGGGTGTTGGCTACAACCTCCTCTGGCACGCCCGGAGTGCCCGGAATGCAAAGAGTGGCCGCACCCGACCCGGCGCTGGCCAGAAAAGCGTCAACATGTCCATGATAACAGCCGGTGAATTTAAGGACCAGGGAACGCCCGGTATATCCCCTCGCCAAACGAAGCGCGCTCATGGTGGCCTCGGTTCCGGAATTGACCATCCGGACCATATCAACGCCGGGCAAGGCTTCAACTATAAGACCGGCCAGATCGATTTCAGGCTTACAGGGAGCGCCATAACTGGTCCCCTTGTCCACTGCCTCGTGCAGAGCCCGGTTCACTGCAGGATGGTTGTGCCCCAGAATCATGGGCCCCCAGGACATTACATAATCAACCATTTTATGACCGTCTTCAGAATAGATATATGGCCCCTGTGCATGTGAAATGAACAGGGGATCAGCTCCTACTCCGGAACAGGTCCGCACAGGGCTGTTCACTCCCCCTGGAATAATTTTCTTTGCCTGATCAAAAAGGATATTGGAAATACTCATAGATTCTCCGGATGTGGAATTACGAAACAAGTTCTGATGAATGGGGAATGTTGTATTTCGGGACATCTTTTTCATAAGATATGCAAAAAAGATCGTATGTAAAGATCCGTCTTCAGTTCAATGAAAAAACCCCGAGGTCAAACTCAATGCTTCCCAGGTAAAAAATTTAAATGAACATCACCTATTAATTATCGTAAAAATTGGTTTGAACTGGTTAAATCCGGGAACAGACCGGAGTTTAAAAATATTTCATTGAGGTTTTCTTGAGTTCCTCATAACTGAAAAGCATTTCATACTGTACAACTCCTGTTTCAGCTATCAACTCTTCAACAACCCTCTGGCAGTCGTCTTTGGTTTGTCCATGAATCATGGTGTATAGATTATAAGGCCAGTCAAGGCAATTTTTTCTCTCATAACAATGGGTTATTTCGGTTCTTTTGGCCATGGTTCTTCCGATCGCCACGATATCCTTATTCCCGTCAACGAACCATGCCACCATGGCATTAAAGCCGTATCCGGCCTTTTGATGGCGAAGGGTGGCCCCGAATCTTCGAATAGAACCACCTGCCTTAAGACCTGCAAGCAGCGACAACACCTCCTGCTCACTCACACCTGCTTCTTCTGCAATATCGGCAAAAGGAGTCTCGGAATCCGGCAGGTCGGCCTGGACAATCCGCAATATTTTTTTATCCTGCTCACTTAGGTTCATGGCTGAAATTATTACCTGTTAACAATATTATACGGCTAAACCGGCTATTTTATCGGGAAGTACGATTATTACCAAGAAAACATAAGTTAATCGTTTTTAGTACGTTATGCAAGAGAAGTTGTCTGGTCCTCACATTTATTTCTCGTTCCTGTTTCTTGGGTGGGCCTTATCGTAAACTGCGGTCACTTCATCCAGGTTAAGATGGGTGTATCTCTGTGTGGTTGAGATGCGACTGTGTCCAAGAAGTTCCTGAACGCTTCTCAGGTCAGCCCCGCTCTGGAGCAGATGTGTTGCAAAACTATGCCTTAAACCGTGCGGGCTGATGCTTTCCGGCAGGGTAGCAATTCTGGCCAGCCTGTCAATAATTCTTACTGCCTCGCGTCTGTTCAGCCTTTTACCCCGTATGCCCAGGAAAAGGGCGTACTCTCGGGGATCAGGATTAAAAGCATGGCGCTGGGAAACATATCTCTTTATCCCTTCGCACCCTGGTTCGGTAAGAGGGGCCATTCTTTCCTTTTGTCCCTTGCCCATTACCCTGATCACCATTTGACCCTGGTCCACATCATCCAGATTGAGTTTTATCGCTTCGCTGATCCTTAGCCCGGAGCCGTAAAGCAGCTCGGCCAGGGCAGTATCTCGCAAGCCTTTTGGGGAAGGTTCTAATGAGACATCCATAAGACTTAAAGCCTGGTCCACATTAAGAAATTTTGGCTGAGGTTTGTCCTGCCTGGGATTTCTTACTCCCTGACAGGGATTTTGGCTGATCATTTTATTTTTAAGAAAGAAACGAAAAAAAGAACGCAATGAAGAAAGTTTCCTGGACATGGATGACTTGGAGAAGCCCAGTTTATGAAGTTCAACTAAAAAGGAGTGAATATCACCCCTGGCAATCTCCCGGGGATGATCGCTGGATTTTTTTCTGGTATTCAAAAAATTTTCAAACTGGAGCAGATCAGCTCCGTATGCTGCAATAGTTGCCTGGGAGTATCCTTTTTCTATGTCCAGATACCCCAGAAAAATCTGTAGATGTTCAGGAACATTCTCCGCACTCCAGGACATAATTTCTTCCAGCCTTGTTATATTTTTGGATTAAGTAGTAAATCCGGGGAGTTAAAGTACGAAACCCCTTTTCATCTCTGCTCCTGTCCTGAACCTTGAACCCTGGTCCCTGATCCCTGAACCCTGGTCCCTGAACCTTGAACCTTGAACTTTGACTTTGAACTTAGAACCTTGAACTTTGACTTTGAACTTAGAACCTTGAACCTTGAAC
>SKKD01000036.1 GCA_007121655.1 Desulfonatronovibrio sp.
AGCAGTCTTTTGAACTCCAACAACGCCTAAACCGGCGGCCCCCATGGCGCCGAGAAATTTTCTCCGGTTCATAAAAAAAGCACCTCCTTGGAAAAAAACAATGTTGGCAGCACTTTGCTTAATATTTTTAGCCCTACTCTAAACATTAACAAGCTGGTTGATAAAGATCATTCCTTGCCCACGCTGTCAAGAATTTTTACGAAAGACCCATGGCACATCTTCTACATTTAATGATCTCTGAGCGAAGCGCATTGGAGGTCAACATTTGCATGTTAATAAAAAAATGCTTTTTGACTTAAAAAGCTTTACCGGTTGACAAACATAAATTACCATGTAGAATGGTCTTACCATTTAGGTTGTAAAAAGAAGCCAAAGACTTTGAATCTTCTGTCTTATTTACTTTAACATAATGCTATATAATGTAAAATATTCCTGAAGCTCTTTCACACAATTTCATTATTGGCAGGTCCATTAAACAATAAATCATCATGATAACAGACAAAATTTTTGTGCCTGTAAAAGCAGGCCGGGCAGGTGAAGAAATCGCGCTGCAAATACAGGCGGCGATTTTAAACGGAGATATAGTCCCCGGAGAAAAGCTTCCCAGTGAAAGGGAACTCCAATGCCTCTTTAAGACCGGAAGAGGAGTCATCCGGGAAGCACTGCAGGTCTTAAGACAAAAGGGACTTATTGAGACCTACAAGGGTTCAAAAGGTGGCGCTTACATCAAGAACCTGGAAGTTGTAAATGTCAGTGAGTCTTTTGCACTTTTTTTGAAGCAAAGCCATACAGACCCGATGCACTTGATCGAATTCAGGGAAAGCATTGACTATATTATTACCGACCTGGCCATTGCCAGGGGAACAGCGGATGAGAAGTCGCTTCTGGTCCGGAAAACGGAAGCTCTGGCAAAGGCAGTTAAAGGCAATGGCTCTTCTCTGGAAACGCTTGTGGAACTGGATAAGGATCTTAATATCATTTTTGCCAAGATGACCCACAATTCTATATTCGAATGGATAATGCGGGCGGTCCAGCTGGGATTCAGCTCCATGGACAACGCCTTGTATGAAGACCTTGAATACAGGACATACGCAGTGGAAAACTGGCGGAATACCGCCAGGGAAATAGCTGCCTCAGATCCCATCAAGGCCAAGTCTTACATCAGTTATCATTACATGATCCTCAGGAAAAAAGTGCTATTGATCACAAACAGTTCAAGTCTTCAAGTCAATGATAATCATGAACAGCCGGATACTGATTCTGCCTGCTGTTAACACCGGTTTTTTCTTAGCAATAAATATATTAAAACAATCAGGAGAACAATATGTCCAACAATTACGACTTTATAATTATCGGGGCGGGAACTGCCGGAAGCATACTGGCCAATCGTCTGAGCGCTGATCCTGACCACAGGGTACTGCTTCTTGAGGCCGGTCGAAAGGATCACAGGCTGGACTTTCGGATCCATATGCCCTCTGCCCTGGCCTACAATCTGACCAACAACTTTTACAACTGGGGTTATGAATCCGAACCTGAGCCATTTATGCACAACCGTCGCATAGCCCAGCCCAGAGGCAAGGTTCTGGGAGGATCAAGCTCCATCAACGGGATGATACATATCCGCGGCAATGCCATAGATTATGAAAAATGGGGGGCCATCAAGGGCCTGGAGGAATGGGACTATGCTCATTGCCTGCCCTATTTTAAAAAAATGGAGTACAGACTCAAAGGCGCGGATCCTTACCAGGGAAACAACGGGCTTCAGTACCTGACCACTCCTGAATGCGACAATCCCCTGTTTGATGCCTTTTTCAAGGCGGTTCAGCAGGCCGGGTATCCCCTGACCAAGGATGTGAACGGATACCAGCAGGAAGGCTTCTCAAAATTCGAGAGCACCACATACCGGAGCAGGCGATGGAGCACCGCAAGGGGATATCTGCACCCCGTCATGGACCGGTCAAACCTTACGGTCATCACCAAAGCCCTGACCACCAGGATTCTTTTCAGGGGCAACAAGGCCATCGGAGTGGAGTACAAAGTAGGCAAAACCAAATACAACGCCCGCGGAGCAGAGATAGTCTGCTGCGGCGGGGCCATAAATTCTCCCCAGCTTCTCCAGCTCTCCGGCATAGGAAATGCGGATGAACTGAAGGCTCTGGGCATTCCGGTTATCAAGGATCTTCCGGGAGTGGGAGAAAATCTCAAGGATCATCTTGAAACTTACATTCAGTGCGCCGCCAGGAAGCCTGTCAGTCTTTATCCGGCCCTCAAACCCTGGAACATGCCCAAGATCGGACTTCAATGGCTGTTCGCCAGAAAAGGAATCGGCGCGAGCAACCATTTTGAGGCAGGAGGTTTTATCCGCAGCAATGACGAGGTTGACTATCCAAACCTTCAGTTTCATTTTCTGCCTATCGCCATTCGCTACGACGGAACAGCGCCCAGCCAGGGTCACGGATTCCAGCTGCATGTCGGCCCCATGTACAGCGACGCAAAAGGCCATGTTAAGATCACCTCAAGCGATCCGCTGCAATACCCGAAGATTCTGTTCAACTACCTGTCCACTGAAAAAGACCGGAAGGAATGGGTGGAAGCCATCAAATGTTCACGAAGAATTTTCAGCCAGAAGGCCTTTGATGAACTCAGGGATAAGGAGCTTTCGCCGGGGGAACATATCAAAACCGATGAACAGATCCTGGACTTTGTGGCCAGAGAAGGGGAAAGCGCTTATCATCCAAGCTGTACCTGCAAAATGGGCTATGATGAAATGTCAGTGGTGGACAAAGATTTAATGGTGCATGGGGTTGAAAACCTGCGGGTGGTTGACGCCTCTGTTATGCCCGAAATCACCAACGGCAACATTTGCGCGCCGGTCCTCATGATAGCTGAAAAAGCCGCGGATATTATTTTAGGCAACGCCCTCCTGCCTAAGGCTGATCTTGATTTCTACAGGCATAAAAAATAATTTTTTTAATTGATAACCAACAACAAAGGAGTTTTAAAATGAAAAAACAACTAACCGGACTTGTAGTAATGGTGACTTTTCTACTGACAATGGTCATGGGCTCAAAAGCCCTGGCCTCGGACGAGGTGCGCTTTGTCTACGTGCCCTGGACCTGCGTAACCGTAAAGACAGAAGTGGCGGAACATATTCTTGACGCTCTGGGTTATAACGCCTCCAGCATGATGCTTTCCGTGCCTATTGCCTACCAGGCCCTGGCCACGGAAGAGGCCGATATCTTTCTGGGTAACTGGATGCCTACCATGAGCGGCATCGCCGGCCCTCATTTTGAGAGCGGCAAAGTGGTGCAGCTGGACCCGATCATGGAAAATGCCAAATACACCCTGGCCGTGCCCAGTTACGTGTATGAGGGCGGTCTCCGGCATTTTGAAGATATCGCCAGATTCGCCGATAAGCTTGACTACAAGATCTACGGCATTGAGGAAGGCAACGACGGCAACGAAGTAATTGAAATGATGATTAATGAGAACATGTTCGGTCTGGGAGACTTTGATCTTATCCCTTCAAGTGAAACCGGCATGCTCTCCCAGGTCCGGAGCTATGCCAGAAATGAACAATGGATCGTTTTTCTGGGGTGGTCTCCTCACTGGATGAACAAAGTCATTGACATGGAATACCTCAAAGGAAGCGATGAAACAACTTTTGGAGAAAATGACGGAACAGCCACGGTTTACATTAATACCAGAGCCGGATTTGTTCAGGAACAGCCCAATGTAGGTAAATTCCTGGACAACTACCTGGTACCAATAGAAATGGTCAATGAAGCCATGACCATGCTCCATGAAGATAATACCATGGAACACCTTGATGCCGGGCTTGCCTGGCTCAGGAATAATCCTGAAGTATACAGGGGCTGGATGGAAGGAGTGACCACTGCTGACGGCGAACCCGCCCTCCCTCTGGTTGAAAAAGCCATATCCGAATAGTTTGTTTCAGCATTCGGAAAGTCCTTCTTTCCGGATGCTGAAACAGTTTAACATTCAGGGTTAAGAAATTTATATCAACTGAAACATTGAACTTCTGTTCTTAGCCTTGAACGTTGAACTCTGAACTTTGAACTTATCGAAGCGCTCAGTTGTATCAGACGCCATCAGGAGAATTGAATGGAAAAACACAGACCCGGAAAATTTATCCGAACCCATTTTGACCAGTGTACAGGTTGCTCTCTCTGCAAAGCTGCCTGTTCCCTGCATATGTTCGGAGGATATAACCCGGGCAAGGCCATGCTCCGGATCAGACATTTGTGGGAAAACCTGGCCCATATACCTGTTGTCTGCGAACACTGCGTCAATCCCATGTGCCTCAAGGTCTGCCCCACAAAGGCAATATTCAAGGACGAAACAGGAATCGTAATCGTGGATCAGGAAAAATGCGTATCCTGCGGACTTTGCAGTCAATATTGCCCCCTTGAAATGATATACGCAGACCCTGAAACCGGAAAGGCTTACAAGTGCGATCTGTGCCGGGGCAATCCTGAATGCGTTCAGGCCTGTCCCTTTAACGCCCTGGAACTCCGGGATCAGGACTAAATATATCGGAGGAATTATGTCTGACAGCTCATATATGGGCAAAATACTGCACATCGATCTGACCAGGGAAAAATTTACGGATATAGACATCCCTTCCTGGCTAAGGGATTCCTACCTGGGCGGCAAAGGTTTCGGGGCAAAGCTGCTCCTGGACCTGGTTCCTGAAAATGCGGATCCTCTGGGACCTGATAACGTTCTCATGTTTCTAACCGGTCCTCTGACCTCAACACCTGCACCGGCCATGCGGGCCTGTGTTGTGACTAAATCGCCCCTCACCAATACATTTCTGGATTCATATTTTGGCGGATATTTCGGCCCGGAAATAAAATACGCCGGATATGACGGACTTGTGTTCACCGGCAGATCTTCCGAACCTGTCTATCTGCATATCAATCATAAAGGGCCAATCCTCAAGCCGGCCAAAGATTTCTGGGGACAGGGGGCCATTGAATGCAGTCAAAGCATCAAAGAGCATTTAAAAGATGATCAGATCAAGGCGGCAACCATTGGCCCTGCCGGTGAAAACCTTGTTCCCTACGCCCTTATCTGCTGCGAAACCAACCGCCAGGCCGGTCGTGGAGGTGCCGGAGCAGTAATGGGCTCCAAAAACCTCAAGGCCGTAGCCCTCAATGGCAACAGTCTGGTTAAGATCTATGACCGGAAAATGTTTGCGAATGCTGTTGCCATGGCCCAGAGAGAAATCACAGAAAGCCTTGACTGCCGTGGACTTATGGCCACAGGCACGGCAGGATCAGTGGAGTTTGCTAACGAAACCGGACTTATCCCGGTCAGAAACTTTTCAGACAATACTTCGGCTTTGGCTGCCGGACTCGGAGATAAAGGACAGTCCAAAAAACTATGGCTGGGAAGATCCGCCTGTTTCGGCTGTCCCATTGCCTGCTCTCAGATGGGAGCGGTCAGGACGGGGAAATTCGCCTCATTTGTTACCGATATCGTGGAATATGAAACCGCGGCAATGCTGGGGACCAACCTTGAAATAGGCGATCCCAGAGCTGTGGCACATCTGAACAGGCTATGCGATGAACTCGGCCTGGATACCATTTCAGCCGGAGCATGCGTAAGCTTCGCCTTTGAAGCCGCCGGTAAAGGTTTGATTAATCATTTGCCCGATCATGAGCTGAAATTCGGCAATGTTCAGGCCGCTGCCAGGCTTATTGAACTTATTGCCCGCAGAGAGGGTGAGCTGGGAGAGCTGCTGTCACTTGGAGTTAAACAGGCGGCAAAACAACTCGGACCTGAAGCCCTGTCTATGGCCATGCATGTGAAAGGTCTGGAAATGCCGGCCTGGGGACCGAGAGGAACTCCGGGCATGGGACTGGCCTATATGACTGCGGACCGGGGAGCCTGTCATCAAAGGGGGTTCCCGGCTGGTTATGAAGCAACAGGCATGGAATGGAAAGGAAAGCCGGTAAAAGCCCTTGAGCTTGAAGGCAAGGCCGAACTTGTATATTCACTCCAGAATTATCTTGCAGGTACGGATTGCCTGGTTAAGTGCGACTTCGGCGCCATGGGCGTCAGTCCTGAAACCTATGCCCTGCTCTGCAATGCGGCTACAGGAATTAATATCGAAGCCTCGCATTTTAACCGGCTGGGTGAGAGGATCTGGAACACCACCCGGATCTTCAATTTAAGAGAGGGCATGAAAACCACGGATGAAAAACTTCCCAAAAGATTCGTGGAAGAGCCGCTGCCCGGCGGACCTCATAAGGGCCACCGGATTACCGAAAGCGACATGAAGTATCTTCTTCAGGATTATTATAAAATAAGAGGCTGGAATAAACACGGTCATCCTGAAGAGGAAACCCTTGATAAAACCGGCGTCATCAGGGACAAAACACTCAGTCTTTAACGTCAGAATTTCTATCAGCATGAAAGTCTGAGATCTTCATATCCCCTGCAATCTGCACTCGGATATATCTCCCTCCGGACCCCGCCAATTTAGTTGCCATCAATTTTCTTGACAACCAGGACAAGGATATACAATTGTCGGCAACCAGGCTTATCTGAACAACATATTGGGTTGTCTGCAAAGCATAACTGAATTCATTGTTTCCATCCCCGGACTATTATTTAACAACTTCAAAAGAAGAACCGGCATTATTGTATGCTGATGATCAAAATACTTTTATTTCTATGGCTGGTGAACTTCACTCCGCCCCTGCTGGCTTTTTTTCTTGATGACAAGTTAGCCAGGCCACTTGATTTCGGGAAGAGATTCAAAGACGGAAAACCTCTGCTGGGGCCAAACAAAACCTGGCGGGGGCTGATCAGTGCTGTTGCAGCCGGATCTTTGCTTGCCCTGCTCTTCGGGTTTCCTCTCTGGATCGGTTTTTCTGCGGCTTTGCTGAGTATGACCGGAGATTTGATCTCAAGTTTTACAAAAAGACGGTTTGCCAAACCAAGCGGGAAAAACTTTCCGGTTCTGGACCAGTTTTTTGAAGGAGCTCTACCCTTTATTGTTCTCACCCCTCATTTTCAGCTGGGCCTGCTCGAGTCAACTGTTCTAATTTTTCTGTTCTGCCTCGGGGCTTATATCGGATCTGTTTTCTATAAAAGTATCCTTATGGAGGAGCCTTCTCCATGGTATCCCAGGAAGCTCAAAGCAAAAACCAGGTTCAAGGAAATAAGCTCCTGTTCCCCGGACTTCAGATATTTTTATCCGCTGATTCATTTTGAAGAGGCAGTTTATTATCACAGGATCATAAAATGCTTCTTCAGGATAACCGGACTTTATAAGTCGGGAAAAAAGAATGCCCTGAACATTGGAATCGTTCATAAGCTGGTTACACTTCCAAGACTTCCCGAAGAGTTTAATAATCTTAATATTATCTACTTTTCAGACCTGCATATTGACGGTTTGGAAGAGCTGGTCCCTGAAATCAACAGAATCCTGAAAAAAGAAACCCCGGACATATGCATTTTTGGAGGGGACCTGCGCATGTCCTCTTATGGAGATTACAGTACCTGCCTGAATCTCTTTTCAAAGATCATCCTCAAAATCAAAAGCAGGTACGGAATTTATGCGGTTCTTGGCAACCATGACTGCCTTGAGATGATCCCAGTCATGGAAAATATGGGTATCAGGGTTTTGCTCAATGATTCCGTGAAAATCGAGAAAAACGGGCAAAGCATATATCTGGTGGGAGTGGATGATCCTCATTATTACAATTGCGCCAACGTGGAAATGGCTTCCAGTGATATTCCGAGGGATGCCTTTAAGATCTTTTTATGCCACTCGCCGGAAGTATACCAGGAAGCGGAGCAAGCAGGCATGGACCTCTATCTTTGCGGTCATACTCATGCCGGACAGGTTCAGTTGCCCAAAATAGGTCCGGTATTCACCCATTCCCGCTCCCCGAGATCAATAGCTCATGGATTCTGGAAACTGGGGGACATGCAGGGCTATACAAGTTCAGGAGTTGGTGTTTCAGGAGTCACAGTAAGATTTCTGACCCGGGGAGAAATTCTCAGCCTGACTCTGATAAAATAGATCAATCAATTATGTATGAAGAGGCTATCTTAATACGTTGACTATTAATTTTGCAGATTGACGCAGCCAAAAGGGAAAAAACCGTTTCCGGATAAAAACTAATTTGCCTTGTCCAGCAGGTTCTCAACTCTGTCTCTGTTGAATCCCTCAACTCTGATCCCATCGACGAAAATCAACGGTGTTCCGCTAAGACCTATACCCCGCATCTGTTCCATCTGAACTAACAGATTGCCCTGATGTTTTTCCTGAAGATAATCAAACATTTCTTCAGGTGTCCTGGTGTAAGCCTCAAACTCTTCATTATAAATCCGGATTACCGAAAGGTCCGCATTATCAGTTAACAGGGCTCTGTCAATTGTGTATGCGAAATCAACCACATCCCGGAAGCTGTCCTTTCCCTTGTGCTCCATCATGAGAAAAGTAAGGGCTACAGCTCCTGAATCGGGATTAAGGGGAAAGTGGGCGATCTTAAGCTCGCTTATTCTGTTCTGCTGATCCAACAGGAAGTCATAGGCGTGACGGCAGTATGGACAGAAAGGATCGCTGAGAAAAAGTACGTCGGCCTGACCCGGACCTTTTAAGAGCAGATCTCCCACCGGAGGATTTTCTTCCAGTCTTGCCAGTTCATCCATGACCTGCTGATGAATTGACCTGCCTGTACTCAGATCGGCAAAAACCCCATCAAGCTGAATGCTTCCCGTTTCATCAACAATCAGAGTTACAGGTTGATTCTGGCCTTTTTCAGGTCCGGACATGACCACCATTCTGACCGCGTACATTGTCAGACTGTGCCCGCTGACATTCACCTCGAAGGGAATGCTCCGCTCCAAAACGATACTCTCCCTGGTAACAGAATCGGGATCACCTCCTTTTTCAGCGATAATTCCCTGAAACCTGAGCAAAACATTGCCGACAAGTTTCTCTTCCTGCAAACCCGCCATAAGATTTGCAGGATAACCCAGCATGACAATCAGCAAAATAAATAATACTTTTTTCATCCGATCTCCGGTTTTTTTAAATTTGGCGTCCAGCACCTGTCTGGGAAATGAACTGTCCGGGTGCCGGACTTAACATCTCATGAGGCGCGGACAAGTGATTCTCCGGTGCTTCAGCTAATCCCTGGGCCTGGAACTGTGTCTTTTTGAGGCTGAAAGTTCAACCTTTCTGAGCCTGATGGACTTGGGGGTTATTTCCACCAGTTCATCTTCACGTATAAAGTGAAGAGCCCGCTCCAGGGTCATGGGCAGGACAGGAGGCAGAACTATTGCGTCATCCTTGCCCGAGGC
>SKKD01000012.1 GCA_007121655.1 Desulfonatronovibrio sp.
ATATTAATGTTTGGCCATTTCACAAAATGAAAAAGGCTTAGAAGTTATTACCTCTAAGCCCTAGATTTTATTGGTAGCGGGGACCGGATTTGAACCGATGACCTTCGGGTTATGAGCCCGACGAGCTACCATACTGCTCCACCCCGCATCAAGCAATTTATCTTTATAGTTACATGTCTGATTTATGTCAACGGTTAATTTGAGATATTGTCTGATAGTTGATCACCGACTAATCTGGTGCCCGGCGGCACTGATCAACCTGTTAATCTATGCCCAGGTAGGCCTCCTGGACACGGGGGTTTTCCATAAGCTCCCGTGCAGGGCCTTCCATAATGACTTTGCCAGTTTCCAGAACGTAGCCCTTATGGGCAATCTGCAGCGCCATCTGGGCATTTTGTTCCACGAGCAGAATTGTTGTTCCGTCCGAATTGATCTGGGTAATAACTTCAAAGATGTTTTCCACTACAATCGGGGCCAGGCCCAGGGACGGTTCGTCCAGGAGCAATAGTCTGGGCTGAGCCATAAGAGCCCTGGCAATAGCCAGCATTTGCTGTTCCCCTCCGGATAAAGTTCCGCCCGCCTGTTTTCTCCTTTCTTTAAGGATAGGAAAGAGCTCAAATGATTTTTCCTCATCCCTTTTTATTCCTTTTCTGTCTTTTCTGAGATAGGCGCCCATGAGCAGGTTTTCATAAACAGTAAGTCTGGGGAAGATCATCCGGCCTTCAGGGACCTGGGTGATGCCCATGCCGACGATTTTATCCGTAAGGGCATTTGTTATATCCTCGCCCTCAAATAGAATTTTACCCATTCTGGGTCTAGTTATTCCGCTTATGCTCATGAGAGTGGTGGATTTGCCCGCGCCATTGGAACCGATAAGGGTGACGATCTCACCCTGGTTTACCTCAAGGCTCAATCCCTTAATGGCATGGATGTTTCCATAATATGTATGGATGTCTTCAAGTTTAAGCATCTGCTGCTCCCCGGCCAAGATATGCCTCGATAACCTTAGGATTTGCCCGGATTTCCCTGGGACCGCCTTCAGCGATTTTTATTCCGTGATCAAGAACAACCAATCTTCTGCAAATGCTCATGACAAGCTTCATATCATGTTCAATGAGAATAACAGTTACTCCAAGGTCTGAGATCTTGTGGATAAGGTCGATAAGTGATTTAGTTTCTTTAGGGTTCATTCCGGCTGCAGGTTCATCAAGAAGAAGAAGCCTGGGTTCGGTGGCCAGAGATCTGGCTATTTCCAGCTTGCGCTGGAATCCGTATGACAAGCTTCCGGCTGTATTAAATACAAATTTTTCCAGATCAACAAACTTAAGCCAGTTCATGGATTCATCAACAATTCTTTGCTCTTCCTCTTTTTGGGATCTGGTGCGCAGAACAGCGCCGAAGAAGTTGGCCTTTGTCCTGCAATGCCGCCCGATGCGCACATTATCCAGTACAGTCAGGGCGGAAAAAAGGCGGACATTCTGAAAAGTCCTGGCTACTCCAAAATGAGTCATTTTTTCAGGCTTATAGCCGTTAATGCGCATTAATTTGCCGTCTTTTTCAAAAAGCATATCTCCTTCGGTTGGTCTGAGAACCCCGGATATGCAATTGAACATGGTGCTTTTGCCTGCACCGTTGGGGCCGATCAGGCCGAGAATTTCTCCTCTTGCAACGTGAAAGCTCACGTCCGCCAGAGCCAGAAGCCCTCCGAAGCGCATAGTCAGGCTGTCGATGTCCAGAATATTCATGTTATCAGGAAGAACCGAGATCTTTTTTAAGTTTGATAAGTATAGGATTTTTCCGGGATTGGGTGGCTATTGCTGGAAAAAAGCCCATTGGTTTAAAACGCATCATGAGCACCATGATCATGCCGTATGCCAGAAATCTGGTTTCCGTGGGCAGGTTCAAAGCCGGAAGGATTATTCTCAGCACTTCACCCAGGGCAATGAGTATTGCTGCTCCCACAAGACTTCCCTTAAAATTGCCCAATCCGCCCAAAACCACCATGCACAATATAAGAAAAGATTCCCAGAACTTAAACATATCCGGCGACAGGAACATTGTCCATCTGGCCAGGAATGCACCGGCCACGGCGCCAATTGCTGCAGAAATGGCAAAGCCGATGACCTTGTAGGTAAGAAGATTAACACCGCAGCTGGACGCGGCTATTGAATCTTCGCGGATGGCAAACCAGGCCCTGCCCAGTCGTGAATCCTCCATACGGCCCATTATCACATAGACCAAAGCGACCAGGAACAGGCCCAGGTAAAAATAAGGCTGTGGTCCGATAAATTCCCAGTACCAGTCCCACTGTGGATGAATTAAAGTAGACAGCCAGGAAAAATCGATAATAACCGGATCAATCCCTGGAAGGCCCAAGGGACCGCGGGTAAGCCAGATTTCATTGGTCAGAAAAAGGACCACCAGTTCTGAAAACCCAAAAGTAACAATGGCAAAATAGTCGCCTGTCAGGCGCAGAGTCGGTGCGCCCAGTAAAACTCCCCATATAGCCCCGTTTAACGCGGCCAGGGGAACAATGACCCAGAATGAGAGACCAAAGTGAATGGTCAGTAGACCGGCTGTGTAGGCGCCAATACCATAAAACCCAACGTATCCGAGATCAAGAAGTCCGCAGAAGCCTGGAATAATGTTCAGGCCCATGGCCAGGACCATGTAAATCATGATCAGAACCATGACGTGCAGGACGTATTCATTGGCAAAGGAAAACAGAGGATAAACGAACACTGCTGCAAGCAGAAGATACTTAAGGGTGGTTTTAAGGTTGGGGTTCATGGATCAAACCTTTTCCACCGTTGACTTCCCGAGTATGCCGGACGGACGGAAGATTATCACCGCGATCATCACGGCGTAGGCAATGCCGTCCCGATATAAAGATGAGATATAACCGGCTCCAAGTGCCTCGGCGATCCCAAGAACAATGCCGCCGATCATGGCGCCGGGTACTGAGCCTATACCGCCGAGTACAGCCGCGGCAAAAGCTTTTACTCCGGCCACGTAACCCATGGTGGGATACAGGGTGTTGTAGTATATGGCTACCATTATTCCGGCAACAGCACCCATGGCGGATCCCAGGGCAAAGGTAAAGGAAATAACCCTGTTGACGTTGATTCCCATAAGGGCCGCACCGGTTCTGTTCTGAGAGAGCGCGCGCATGGCGGTCCCGACCCTGGTCTTGTTGATGATCAGAAAGAGGGCGATCATGAGCATTGAGGCAGTGCCGAAAATGGACATTTGAAGCCAGCTGATGTTAGCATCGCCCACGGTCAGGGCAGTGGTGCGCAAAAAGGCTGGCAAAGCATCCTGGACAAAGGGCTTTGGTCTGCTTCCCCAGATAATCATGGCCAGGTTCTGGAGAAAAATAGACATCCCGATGGCGGTTATCAGTGCGGCCAGTCTGGGGGATTGACGCAGGGGGCGGTAGGCGAATATGTCCAGCATCACGCCGATAAGGGCGCAGCAGCCCATGGTCAGGACAATCACTACATAGATAGGCAGACCAAAAACAGTGATAAAAGTTACTGCCAGGAATGCCGAGAGCATGAAAATTTCACCATGGGCAAAATTGATCAGCTGAATCACCCCGTAAACCATGGTGTAGCCTACGGCAATGAGGGCGTAAATCATGCCCAGGGTCAGTCCGTTGATAAGTTGTTGTTCGAACAAGGGTTCTTATTTCCTTGGAAAAAATAAAATCGATCGGTATGGCCGGGAATCTAACGTGGTATTAAAAATTAAACAAGGCAGCCGGACTTTTGTCCAGACTGCCTTGTTTGTCAAGTCCGCGTTATAGGCCGCCTTAAATTCGTTTTCCTCGTTTCAGCTTATTCAAACTGGACCGGGGCGGCAACAAATTCGCCATCCTTGACCATTTTGACAAAAGCAGGTTTTAAGGTGTCGCCCACGTCATTGAAATAAGTCATGCCTGCAATGCCATGGTAAGCATTTTCAGGAGAGTTAATGGAAGCAATATATTCCCTGATCTTGGCCCTGTCGGCTCCAGCCTCGGCAATGGCCTCCAAAAGGATTCCGGCTGCGTCATAAGCATTGGCGCTCATCCAGTCCACTTCACGGTTAAAACGCTCCCTGAAGTTTTGCAGGAATTCCTGTGCATCGCCCTCAGCAGCATCGGCAAGAAAAGGAACCGTAAGATAGGTGTTTTCTGCAGCTGAACCGGCAAGGTTGATATAGTCAACATTGTCAAAGCCATCGGCGCCGAATTTGGCGACTTGCATGCCCAGTCCGTCAGCCTGACCGGCAATAAGCGCGCCTTCAGGGTAATAACCGGAGATGAAAAGGCCGTCAGGATTTCTGCCCCTTAGTCTTGTGAGCTGTGGATTGAAGTCGGAAGCCCCGGATACATAAGCTTCCTCGCCGACGATATTAAGTCCCAGATCTTTGGCCTTGCCCACAAAGGCGTTTTTCAAGCCGATGCCGTAATCGTTATTTTCATAAAACACTGCGATATTTTTGAGCTCCAGAACCTCGTTGACGTATTCAGCCAGAAATTCTCCCTGGTAATCATCGCGGTACACTACCCGGAAGGCCCATGTATTTCCTGCCCGGTCCTTACTTTGTTCGCTGATGGCTACTGCCGTGGTTGTGGGAGCAATCACCGGAACGCCATGGCGTAGATAATTGGGCAGAGCAGCCAGGTGAGCCGATGAGCAAAGGTGTCCAACAACTCCGACTATGTTCCTGTTCTGGGCGATTCTGGCAGACACTGTGGCGGCTTCCCGGGGTTCGCACTGTTCGTCCATCCATTCCACACGTATCTGTTTGCCGTCTATACCACCCTGAGCGTTGATTTCTTCAACTTTCAGGGTAACTCCAGCCTTAACATTGTCGCCATATCCGGCCAGAGCCCCGGTAAATGGAGATGCCACTGCGATTCTGATGGTTTCAGCCAGAGCGGGTGTGCTTAAAACCAGCACCAGACAGCAGGCCATTACAGCCTTAAGCCAAGTTTTACCAATCATTTCAACCTCCTGAAAACAGTTATATTTGTGCCAAAGAAAAAAGAGCCTGATTTAAATATCGAGATCGCACTCTAGAAAAAAACAGTTAATTAATCAAGGGCTGATTAATATAAAATTGAAGTAAGACTATGCATGATTTGGAGGGATTAGAAGAGTGACCTGTCCCTGAACCACCATCATCATAAATATAGATTGAAACCTTTAAGACGCGCATTTGACTGATTTACAGTAACTGGTAATTATTCCAGCATTTTCCGGCCATATACCGCCTGGCCCAGGGATACGCAGGCATCATTGGGGGGGAGTATCTTGTGAGTCAGGACTCTCAGTCCCTTATCGGCAAGCAGGTTCTGCAACAGCCTGGAAAGGGTCATGTTCTGCATTACTCCTCCGCTTAAACCCACGGTTTGTATTCCGGTTTCACGAGAAGCCTTTTCCACCCACCCGCAGATTCCACGGGCAAGGGAGAGGTGAAAGCGGCGACTGAGTATTTCGGGCCTGGTTCCTGATTTCAGATCCTCAGCAATCTTTCCAAAAAGTGACAGTGTGTCCAGGGTAAGGAGGCCGTCGCGCCTGACCATGCCTGTTTCATAATAGTTAGTTTCAGCATGGTCCTGGATTTTTTCCAGCCTTATAGCTCCCTGGCCTTCATACTCGATTCTCTGGACCAGGCCCAGAAGAGCGGCTACAGCGTCAAAAAGCCTTCCGCAACCCGATGAAAGAGGGGAGTTGATGTTCCGGTCAAGCATCTTCAGGATAATTTTTCGCTGTGAATCAAACTTTTCCATCCAGGAAAAGTCATGATCATCTTCAATTCCGAGCCGGTGCAGGAAGCCAAGGGCAATTCTCCAGGGTTCTTCAATGGCCTTTTCTCCTCCGGCCAGAGGAACAGGATGAAATAATCCAAGCCTTTCCATGGTCAGGCTTTTGTTGTTCACCAGCAGAAGCTCCCCTCCCCACAAGGTGTGGTCCAGACCAAGTCCGGTCCCGTCAAGGGCCACTCCAAGGCAGGAGCCCTGAAATCCGTTTTCCTCCATTACTGAAAAGATATGGGCAAAATGGTGCTGCAGATTAAAAACAGGCAGGCCTGATTCCTCCTGTGCGTATTTTGAACTGAGATAATCCGGATGAAAATCCCGGACAACTGCCATTGGTTCTACCTGAAGAATATCCTTGAAATGAATTATGGTTTCCAGAAAAAAGTCGTATGTCTCAAGATTTTTAAGATCTCCCAAATGCTGGGATACGTATGCCTGGTCATTCTTGGTCAGGCATATGGTGTTCTTAAGTTCAGGTCCGGCTCCAAGTACCGGCGCTCCCCTTCCTGACAAAAATACGGGAGACGGAGTATAGCCTCGGGCCCGGCGAAGAAAAACAGGGCCATCGTCTGTGCCGAAAACTACTGAGTCGTCACAGCGGGTGAGGATATCCCTGTTGTGCAGCAGGAAAAAGTCAGCAATGCGGCTCAGGCGCCTCTGTGCTTCACGGTTACCGAGACTGATGGGTTCCGAGCTGAAATTCCCGGAGGTCATTACCAGGGCAGCCGGTTTATCCGGCGACAAAATTTTTTTCAGGTAATGGAAAAGCACAATATGAAAAGGGGTATAGGGCAGCATGATGCCCAGGTTGTCGGTATCCGGAGAGAGCAGGGGGCTTAGAATAAAGGGCTTTTTAACAGGCAGGATAACAATGGGATGCTCCATGCCGGTCATTATTGTTTCCTGCTGAGGATTTATATGAGCCACCATTTTGGCGGATTCAATATCCGGGACCATGATTGCCAGAGATTTTCCCGGTCTGTTTTTTCTATGCCTGAGTTCTTCAACGCTTTTGCTGTGGCCTGCGTCGCATACCAGGTGAAACCCGCCCAGTCCCTTGGCGGCTATGATTTTTCCCTGAGCCAAAAGCTCCGCTGCCCGGGCAATGGATCTGTTTCCTTCAACAAGTTCTCTTCCCTGAGTGTCTGTAAGCCAGACCCGGGGACCACAGGCTTCACAGGCGTTGGGCTGGGCATGAAATCTGCGGTTCAGGGGATCATTGTATTCGACCATGCAGTCCGGGCACATTTCAAAGCAAGCCATGGAGGTCATGGGACGGTCATAGGGAATGGAGCGGGTGATGGTCAGCCGTGGACCGCAATTGGTGCAATTTGTGAATGGATAGAGATATCTCCTGTCTCCCGGATCAAGGATTTCCCTTTTGCAGTCGTTACAGACAGCCGCGTCAGGGCTTATGAGGACCTGATGTTTTGTTCCCGGACTGCTTGGGGTTATCAGGAATTCATCGAAGTGAGACCTGGAGTGCATTTCCCTGATTTCAACGTTTATGATCCTGGCCAGGGGAGGCTGCTTGTCGATGAGATTTTGGGCAAAGGCATCAAGATTTTGTTCTTCACCTTCAATGTCGATAACTACACCATCTTCGGTATTGGATACAGAACCCTTGAGGGAGAATTCTTTTGCCAGGCGAAAGACGAAGGGCCTGAACCCCACGCCCTGAACCCTGCCGTTGACAATGTATTGCTTTCGTTTCATTTTATCTTGCCGGCAGCCGATTATTGGATTTTTGCGGAGTATTTGTCTGCCGGCTCAAGCCAGGATAACAGAAGCTCATCATACAGGCAATAAAAGGATATAAACGTGACTTATGACCCCATCAAATATCGGCCGGTTTAAGTTAAAGCATACGGACGGAGCGGCCAGGGCAGGTGAACTGAGCACGGCTCACGGCATGATCAATACCCCTGTTTTTATGCCTGTAGGGACTCAGGGCAGTGTGAAGAGCCTTTGTCCGGAAGACCTTGAAAATATTCAGGCAACAATTATTCTGGGCAATACATATCATCTCTATCTGCGCCCTGGAGACGATTTACTGGCACAGATGGGAGGTCTGGGCAGGTTTATGAGGTGGGATAAGCCCATATTAACTGATTCGGGCGGGTTTCAGATTTTCAGCCTTTCTGATCTCAGGAAAATCAGTGAAGAAGGTGTTGAATTTTCTTCCCATATTGACGGTTCAAGGCATTTTTTCACTCCGGAAAAGGTCGTGGCCATCCAGAATAATATTGGTTCAAGCATAATGATGGTCCTGGATGAATGCGTTCCTTACGGTGCTGACCGTGCATACACTGCAAAATCTTTGAAATTGACCACGGACTGGGCATCCAGGAGCCGGATTTTTTATCCTCCGGGAACCGGCAATCAGCTGATGTTTGGTATTGTTCAGGGCGGTTTTTTCCATGATCTGCGGAAAGAAAGCGCCCTTCAGATCACCGGGATTCCCTTTGACGGATATGCCCTGGGGGGCCTTAGCGTTGGGGAATCCAAGGAAGAGATGCTGGATATAATGTACTATTCCGCCCCGTTGCTGCCTGTAGATAAACCCAGGTATCTCATGGGCGTCGGCAAGCCCCTGGACATACTGGAGGGCATCAACACCGGCATTGACATGTTCGATTGCGTCCTGCCCACCAGAAACGCGCGTAACGGAACCCTTTATACTTCACTCGGCCAGGTCAACATCAAGAGAGCTCAGTACGCAAGAGACGAACAGGCACTTGATCCTGGGTGCGACTGCTATACCTGCCGGAATTTTTCCAGGGCATATCTCAGGCACCTGTATATGGCCAGGGAGTTGCTGTCCTACCGCCTTAACTCCATCCACAATCTGCGTTTTTTCACCGGGCTGGTCGCAAAGGCCAGGCAGGCTATCCTGGAAGGCCGCTTTTCAGGTTTGATTAAAGAATACCGCGGGATTTATAAGATTTGACTACAAAAAATCATTTTTGCAGTTTCAGGGGGCAGGAGACAGTATCAGGAGTCAGTAAAAACAAAGAGTCAGGACGTTTGTTTTTTTTCTGAAATACTGTCTTACCGACGTTTTGCAAGCACGTTTCAAAGTAACTTGAACCGCCAAATCCAGTATTTTAAAGGTTTGCCCATACAGATTGCTTCGGTCGCTACGCTCCCTCGCAATGACAGGTGAGGCGATGCTCCTGGCCTCTTCTTCCTCTCTTCAATTCCTGAATACCTGAATTCCTGAATTCTGACTGTCATTGCGAGCGAGTCTTCGAGCGCGGCAATCTCTATAAGTTCAGGTCAATTCAAGTTACTTGCAGGTTTGGTCCCGGGATGCCCGGGTGGAGCGCTTACAAGTAACTTAAAGCGTATAAGTAACAAATTCATCTTGTTATATTTTATGCCATACAGATTGCTTCGGTCGCTACGCTCCCTCGCAATGACAGATGAGGCGATGCTCCCTGGTCTCTTCTTACTCTCTTCAATTCCTCAATTCCTCAATTCCTTGATTCCCGAATTCTGGCTGTCATTG
>SKKD01000185.1 GCA_007121655.1 Desulfonatronovibrio sp.
GATAAAATTAATACTGGCAGCAGCCTTGCGCCGGGCTTCTGAGAGAATGTTGCGTACGGACCCGTAGAATTCCACGTTCAGCCTGCTGACTTCATTATTCATCACAACATCCTTTCCAGAATCATTTTTCCCTCCCTTGCAGCGACAGAGTCTGACCTCACGCCTTGGTCTGTTTAGGGTCGGGGGAGTGACTGTTTGGGGTCTGACCGAGCTAATCTGCTGAATTTTCAAATGATACGTTCCAAAACAGGCTGTTATTATTCCTTAGACCGCCTGTTTGTCCTCAAAATGGTCCCTGTAAAATCTCCCAGCGGAGTTATAACCAATGGAATCTTATCCACACCGTTCCCTGGGTCTTATCAGAAAAGCCTTAGAAAAAGCATTGTTGAATCAAATTCCGGTCAAGTAACCATTATTAGGTGGGGATTACAAGGAAAAAAGCCAGGCCCATATCTACGGAGCCAGGGTAGGGTAGGAATGCCGGTTACCCGGCACCCCCTGCACCCTTCGACAAGCTCAGGGTGAGCGGAAATTGCAAACCAATTCAAGAAAGCCCTTCGACAAGCTCAGGGTGAGCGGAGATTGTAATACTCAGGTATTTGGGGCGAACCTAAACAGCTTGAGCACAGCCTTAAAAGATCTGGATCCCCAGAAATCACAAAATTGAACATGTGACGGCATCGGCTCTTGAAAATGACTTCAGCCTCTTCCATGAAATGGACAAGGCATTAGAACGCCTTATGAAGAGTAGGAGCGTTGCAGCGCGTACAATCCGCTCCAACTTCAGAACAAATCCTCAAGGCTGCCTGCGGAACGTAGCCTGAATGGTAATCGACATGGATTTTATTGTGGACGCTGCAGCAAGACACTTAGGGGGCTTAAACTTGAATACATATAAAAAGTATCTCCTGATAATCGGACTGCTTGTATTTATTGCCGTTCCCCTTTTACTTATGCTCCATCTCATTCCGGTTAATGGTCTTTGGTATTATGTTATAATTATTATAATTATTTTGACCTTGATTGCCGCATTTCATGATCTGAAAAAGATATTCAGAAGAAAGTGAGGGACCTTCTTCTACTCCGGCTCAAGCCTAAGATATTTCTAGGCAAAAGGGGCATTCAATTTCAAAAGTACTCTCCAACCGGATGAAACTTAAAAAAGCACTGCTGAATCAAATTGCGGTCAAGTAACTATTATTTGGAGGGGATTACAAGGGAAAAGGTGTGGTTTTGAGTTCGGGCAAAGGTCCTTTTTCGCCAGTGGATCTCGCCCCACGCTGTTTCTGATCCGTTCAGGCTGAGCCCTTCGACAGGCTCAGGGTGTGCGGGGAATTTCAAATCAATTCAGAAAACTTTTCGACAAGCTCAGGGCGACCCTTCGACAGGCTCGGGTATTTATGATCATCCTCTGTAGACAACATAATATACTAAGGCCACCATTCCACTGCCCCCAAAAATATTGCCCAATATAACAGCGGATAGATATACAGCAGTGGAATTTAGGGTGATCTGACATAAAGATCCGAATATTTCCGGATACCATACAGGCATTAATAATCCTAATGGAATGAAGAACAGACTTGCGGCAACATGCTCAAGGTTTAATATCGGGACGGCAGATATGATCAGGGCCATGGGGATAAGTTTATCAATTACCGAACGTCCTGCAAAAGATATCCATATACTTATGCAGATAATAAGATTGGCTAAAACCGCTCGAAAAAAAATTTCCGCAAATCCCAGGTTTGTATGGTTTTGAGCCAGATCAAAGGCCACTTTGCCGGCTTCAATATTTTTTCCGACCAGTATGGTCGAAAGCAGGACCACTAAAGCCAGTCCGAATGCTCCTATGGCATTTGCAAACAGGATAAATGACCATCTCTGAATAAGTCTCCAGGAGGAAATTTTGCCGGAAGCCCAGCTCATGGCTTGCAGATTATTTGTTGTAAAAACTTCTGCTCCGGCAAGTATGGCTATTATATAACCTGACGAAAAAGCCAGTCCTGAAAAAAACAGATTTACACCAGATTCTGATGCGGAAAGAAATACAAAAAATATGCAGCCCAATCCGATATATCCACCTGCAACTATACCCAGCATCATTTGCTTATGAGTCGCCATTACCATTTGATATTCAGTATATTCCTGAACTTTATGGTAAATTTGTTTGGGAGTGTAGGCTTCAAAGCCAATCGGCTGATAACTGTTTCTGGGCTCCATTATTATAATTTAACTTGGGAGCATTGATTGTAAACATCAGCAAAATGATAGAAGGAAATATAAAGAAAGTGTTTGATCTCAAAATAAGCCTCCGGGGTAATCCCCACCCCGGCTATTCCTTTTCCACCAGCCTGGCCACTTTGCTCCGGCAGATTGCACATGTTCCCTGAAGGAGCAGGTCTCCGGCTACAATCCTGGCTGAGTTGATGTTAATAGTCACTGCTTTTCTGCAATGCATGCACAAGACATTGTTCAGGATCTTCAATCTTGAATCTCCTTGTATCTGGTCCCACATTTTGCGGGCCTGGGGAGTAAAAATCTTTTTATCAGGCATTGGCATTTCCTTATGGATTATTTCCCAGCTCCAGCACGATTGCACAGGTAAAGCGGCATCAGGGATGAGGCCTTTTCTAAATTTTCCCTATGATAACAACAAGCTCAAGGTGACCCTTCGACAAGCTCAGGGCGTGCGGAAAATGAAAATCAATTTAAGAAAACCCTTCGACAAGCTCAGGGCTTGCGGGAATTACAAACCAGTCAAGAAAACCCTTCGACAAGCTCAGGGCGTGCGGAAATACTCAGGTTATTTGGAGAAACAGCTCACGAAATCCAGGTAATCGACAATGTCATCCACAAATCATTCCATGTTCCGGCAGAATTTCGTGCAGCACCGTAAATCTGTGAAAAGCTCCTGCATCATGAAAAAACTTCCAGTTGCTTTTTTCGAATTCAGGCTTTCTTTCATATATTTCTTTGCCATTGTCTGTTTTTTCCACTTTGACGGCATATCTGAACCATTCCCTGTCATCATAATTAATGTTTTTGTCATTTTCTTCAATTTTTAATCCAAATTCTCCTCCGGAAATCGCATCTTTCCAGGAATCGACCCTTGTCCGGGAATCGGCTTCAAGGCCTAACTGTTTTTCAAACATTGAGGTAAGTTCATGCCATTGCAGGGGCTTTGTGTGAGAATAGGCCGGAAAAATCTTCAAAAATTTCAGCATAACCTGATAGCAGCTTTGGGCTGCATCCAGGGAACGCTCCACATTGTAGATATCAAACTTTTTCCCTGAATAATTCTCATATCTCCATTCCCGGTAGGGCTCATCAGGGATGGTTCCTGCCTGAGCGTGCCCCAGCTTCGGGATGGCATATTCTTTTACTCTTTTTCTCAGACTGCGCATAACATTCTGAAAGGAAGAGGCCGGCATTCTCTGCACCTTCAACTTTCTGACGCTGTTCATGTTATCCCTGATAACCCCCAGAAAATTCTGGTGCGACCAGGTGTCGGCGTAGCAATGCAGGAGTATTCCTAGCCGATGCAGGGCATAAGGTCTGATATTTGATGCAAGAAGATCGTCAATCAATCTTTGGGCAATAGCGCCTCCGGGTCTGGTGACCATTCTCTCGTAAAAATCAACTCCAAGATTTCCCGGAAGAAAATGAAAAGGGACCCAAATGCGGTAACATGTAGTTCTGTTTAAGGCTCTGGGAGTTAAAAATTGGTGTGCCGTAAGTATCTGTTGAAATCTTCCGCCATTCTGGAAGTCAAGAGCATGATCGTATTTTGCGTCATCAGTGTGTTCTGATGAATACGCAATTACATCAGCGTCATCTGCTTTAAATCCTGCGGCCCTTGCCAATGCGTAAACAGCATAAAAATGAAAATCAGTCTGCACGGTATCACCTCGCTTTTGTTCCCGGGCCTTCTATGTTTTTACAGTTGATCAAAAATCATGCACGGCACAGCCCCGTGCATTGGATTGCCTGGCCTGTACACGTTCCTTCCTTTTTAAAGCTGATTCACATTGGAAACATATTCCTGGTCAAGGTAAGCCCACATAACCTTATTATTTTGCGGATTACAAGGAAAAATGCCGGACTGGTGATTTGGGGGGGCATAGTTCGGTTCAGTATCAGCTTAGACCAAAGCCTGACCATAGATTTCATAGACCACGCACTTTCTCATCAAATTCCACTAAGGTAACCATTATTTTAAGTGGATTTCAGGGAAAATTGAATATATCCAGCTTCGCTTTACGTCTTCAAAAAGCCAGGCTTTGATTAGTGATTGATAAGTGCTTGTCCCGTTTCTTTGCTTTCATTTTAATCCGTTCCAGCAAACCCGGGAATCAGCCTTATCCGGCCAGGCGCAGCATCATTTTTTTGAGCAATTCATCGATTTGCGCCTGTTCCGGCAAGTCCAGGACCGAGGATGAATGGAGCTGTCTGTGCACGAGCCCGGACAACGGGGGAAACACTGCCGCAAGTTCCGGCAGGCCGTCCAGCTTCGGTGCAGGGACTTCATCAGGGAAGCGGTTCAGGACCAGGACCTGACGGGCAAGTTTCAGTTCTTTGGCCATGTTGCCGATTGAGGCCGCAGCCTGCAAACCGCGCATACTCGGTTCGCTGACCACCACCAGGCCGTCCACATGGGCAACCGTGCCCCGGCCAAGATGTTCCACTCCGGCTTCCAGGTCGACCAGGACCCATCCCCCGGTTTCAACCACCAGATGGCGCAAGAGGGCCTTCAAGAGTGAATTTGCCTCGCAGGCACAGCCGCCTCCGGCTGCTGTCACCGTGCCCATGACCAGCAAGCGTTTACGGCCCGGACGGATTCCAGCCTCACATTTACCACCCAGAGGCAGATCCATAGCCAGTTCATCGGGCAGGTCACCCACATCGGGGTTTAAGTTCATCATGCCCGTGCCGATGCGTTCGCGGATGAGGTCCATTCGCGTCACCAGGGGCTCCGGCTGGTCTCCGGCTGCAAGTCCGCAGGCCTGGCCCAGGGACAGGGCCGTGTCCGCGTCCACCATCCAGACATCGTAACCCTTGCGTGCCAGATAGTCGCCCAGCCAGGCGGTGATGGTCGTCTTGCCGACCCCGCCTTTGCCGGCAAAAGCCAGTTTCATTTTTGCCTCATTTTTTCAGGTATGCTTTCCGGGGTCAGTCCATGCGGCCGGCCCCGGAAAGAATCAGGTAGCCAAATTCCTGCTAGGCATCAAGGCCAAGGGCCGTCCGTTTGGTCCTGATGCGGGCGTCTATGAGTTCGGCAGCTTTAAACGGATCCGGCTCGACTGCAAAGCATGCTCCAACCACGTCCTCCAATCCGCCCAGTGCCAGATTGGTAACAGTCTCCGATCCGGTGATGTTCGGTGGCAGGCCGAGATGAGTATAAATACCAGAGGCTACAGCGTAAAGACCGATGGCGGCCGCTTTTTCAGAGTACCATTCCGGAGCGCTGGCAGCAACAGGCAGATCAGCAATGTCAACTCCCATGGTGTTTGCCAGCACCGCACAGAGGTGCAGAATGCGTGCGTTGTCCACGCAGGAGCCAACATGGAGCACTGGAGGGATACCAAGAGACTGGCACACAGCCTTTAATCCCTCGCCGGCCTGATTCGCGGCGGCGGGCATCATCAGCCCAGCCTTGCCCATGGCCGAAGTGGCGCAGCCGGTGACCAGGATCAGGATGTCTTTCTTGATCAGTTCTCTGGCCAGGATGGTATGCACGTAGTCGTGTTTGAGCTTGGGATTGTTGCAACCCACAATGCCCACGGCTCCGCGCACCTGCCCGGCCTTGAGAGCCTCGATAAGTGGATCGGGCGTGCCGCCCAGAGCAGACAGGATCGCTTCGTTGGAAAAGCCGGTCATCAGTTCAACCGGTTCCTGAGGGATTTCCACCTTGGTCTGATCACGCCGGCCAAAGTTCTCAATGGCCATGCGTACCACTTTCAGGGCCTGGCTGCCGGCATTGGTATAGTTGAATTCCACGTGCTCGGCCCCGGTGAACAGGGCCTTGTCCGATGTGGACACGAATTTGGTATGGTAGCAGTCGGACACCTGTACCAGGCTGGGCATGATGCACTGGTAGTCTACAAGAATAAGCTCCACTGCACCTGTGATAATGGCCAGTTCGGTCATCAAGTGGTTGCCGGCCATGGGGATGCCCTTGCGCATGAGCACCTCGTTGCCGGTGCAGCAGAGACCCGCCATGTTGATGCCCCTGGCTCCGGTCGCCTGAACCTCTTTTTTGATCTCGGGGTCGTTAACAGCGTTCAACAGCATCTCCGAAACAATTGGCGAGTGGCCGTGGACAAGAATGTTGCTCTGGTCGGTCTTGAGCACGCCCAGATTGACCTTGCCCATTTTGGGAGTCGGCGTTCCGAAGATGATGTCCGAGAGTTCCGTGCCGATCATGGACCCGCCCCATCCGTCGCCCAGACAGACTTTGGCCGAGTGCAGGCATAGGCTTACCGCATCGGAATCCACACCCATATGGGTGCGATGCATCATTTCCACGATGTCGCGATCAATGCCCCGAGGCGTGATTCCAAGTTTATTCCAGAGGTCCTTGCGCTTCTGAGGCACGCGTGACAGAAAACCCAGGTTGTTGTGCAGAAAGCCGTAGTCCTGGATCATGGATTCAGCCACGGCCAGAGCCAATTCCTTGATGCTTTTGCCTGTGGACTCCACGCCGATCTCATCGGCGATGCGTTTGAGCTTGGCCTCATCGAGTATTTTGTAATTGGTGGTCCGGCCCCTGCCGATAGCGTGCAGGGTTTCGACCAGATCCCGACCGTGATCGGAATGGGATGCCGCCCCTGCGGCCACGAAGCGGCCAAAGCTTCGGGCCACTGTCAGATCGGCATCCGCGCCGCAGACCCCTCGTGGTTTCTTTTCGCTGATGCGGCAGGGGCCCATGACGCATTTCTGGCAGGTCAGGCCCTTTTCGCAAAAGGGGCAATGAGGTTCCTGCTGTTCCAGGCGATCCCAGACGGTTTCGACTCCTTCCTTTTGTGCCTTGCGGATCATCTGTATGGCATCGTCCCAAATAGTCAGATCATCGATAGTTCGTTTAGCCTTGGTCATAAGTCCTCCTGTTAGTCTATCTTTCCCTTCAGGGACCAATGGATGTCCCTGGCGGTATAACCCGGATCAAGTCGTGGGTGTGCAAAGTGAACGTAAAGCCGACCACCTTTTGTTTCTATCATGATTATATATTGTTAAAATATACATTCAGGTCAAGCATTCATATCTGACCCGTACGCGCCGGCAATGTTTTAGTGATGAGAACTGAACTATGCGCGATGAGCGATCCATGGGGTTTGACCTTATTTTGTTTGCCCGGGTAATTCGCTGAAGCGGCTTGTCGAGGTGTGATCCGGCATCGTCTGACCAGGCTAAAACCGGTTATTAGCATTGCTCATTCAGGGGAAATCATATTTGGCTAAAGAGACTTTGAAAAATTGGTTTTGATTTTCCAGTAGTTTTGTAGTATTTTTATTTTATGTTCAATACATTTATAAAAAATTCAGCCTGGAAAACCAGCGCCTGGGCCGTGCTTCATCTTTTACTGCTGACCTTTATTGTTCTGGCCGCATCAGGCTGCGGGCAGGATGATGAAACGGTCAGAGTTGATTTTTCCGAAACAGTAGACTCCGAGGAACAGCTGCAGCCTGACCGGGATAAACCCAGGCTCAGGGGAGCGGTTTCAGCCATGATTTCCCCCAAGGAGACCTTTTCCGTTTACAGGGACATACTCTTATATGTCAGCGAACAACTGGACATGGATCTGGAGTTCGAGCAGAGGAAAACCTATGCTGAAGTAAATGAAATGCTTGGTAAAGGGGAAATCGACCTGGCATTCCTGTGTTCCGGGCCTTACGTCCGGGGCAAAGACAGGCATGGCTTCAAGCTTCTGGCCGCTCCGGAGGTCGACGGCAGCCATTACTATTATTCCTATCTTATTGTGCACAGGGACAGTCCTTATTCCAGCCTGGAAGACCTGGAGGAAAAAACCTTCGCCTTTACCGACCCGGATTCCAACACCGGGAGGCTTGTCCCCTCGTATTGGGTGCTAATGACAGGAAATGACCCTGAAGAGTATTTCAGCAGGATCATTTTCACCTATGGGCATGACAATTCCATCATGGCCGTGGCCAGGGGACTGGTTGATGCTGCCGCCGTGGACAGTCTGATCTGGGATTATTACGACAAACAAGGTTCAGAGCTTACGGCCCAGACCAGGATCATCAGAAAGTCGGAGCCATACGGCATGCCTCCTTTGGTGCTTTCTCCTGAAGTTGACCACGGGCTTTCTCTGAAACTACAGGAGGTTCTCTTAAACATGCATCAGGATGAACATGGAAAAGAGATACTCGATCAGCTGTTGATAGAGCGTTTTGTCGTTCCCCGGGATTCCTGGTATGATTCCATCAGGATGCTGCTGGACAAGTTATACCCGCACGGCGGAGAAAATGCCCAGAACCCTTAAAGGAACTCTTATCCTGACCATTGTAGCCCTGGTAGTGATCAGCATTTCCGCTGTCACCCTTCTCGCTTCACAGCGCTACGCGTCTTCTCAAAAGCAGCTTATGGCGGCCCAGGCTAGAAACATGGGGCTGACCCTGGCCAACGAGATTACCGAACTCCTGCTGGTCAACGATCTGGTGGCCGTGCAGAGAAAACTTGAAGGATACAGGGATACCACGCCTGCACTTGAATACCTGTTCGTTCTTCAGGAAGACAGGGTCATGGCTTCGACCTTTGAAGACGGGACCCCTGTCGATTTGATCAGGGCCAATTATCTGGATCATGGACAGGAAGAAAGCTTTATCACTGTTGATTCCACTGACGGGGAAAAGTTTCTGGATCTGGCCATGCCGGTTTTTGAAGGCAAGGCCGGAACGGTTCGTCTTGGCCTGTCCCAAAAGCACCTGAACATGCAACTCGCTGACATGTGGAGGCAGATAACTTTTCTGGGGCTGGCCATTCTGGTTCCGGCATTGATCATCGGGCTGACAATGATCAACAGGCTTACAAAACCTCTGGCCGAGCTTTCCGGAGCGGTCAAGGGTATTGATCCTGAACACATGGAGGCAGGAATTGAGGTCAAAGGCAAGGATGAAATCGCCGATTTGAGCAACGCCTTCAACCTGATGACCGAAAGAATTCAGGAGCATACCAAAAAAATGGAAAAACAGGCTGTTGAACTGGAAACGGCCCATAAAAAGATGCAGACCACCTGTGAAATAGCCA
>SKKD01000115.1 GCA_007121655.1 Desulfonatronovibrio sp.
GCTCAGGAAATCGTGCTTGAACTTAAGTATTTTTCTGTTAAGTGATCATGCCCGGCACGGAGGTCTCTGAGTTACAAATACTTTGAACCTATAATTTTTTAAATGTTATGCGGGATGAATATGAGATGCATTCATAAAGATATAAAGTTATACTTGCTTACGGGATCTTTGCTGGCCGCAATGTTATTGCTGAGCGCCTGTTCAGATGATGGGTTTGTGGAGGAAGGCGAGAAGATTGCCGATGACCAGATCGCCCTGCTCGTGGATTTTGAAAGGAAAGTCACCCTGGTCCAGCAGGCCATTAAAAATGGAATCTTGACCAGGGACTCTGACTATCTGATTGTAGCATCCAATATCTCCCTGGACGCATATGACCTGCTTGATCAGATAGAAGGAGTATTTCCCGGGTCTGAAGAATTGACCGTGTCATATCAGGATTATTTTGCCAAGCTGGTGACGATTATCACCCTTTTCTACGAAAACCGGCTGGAGCGGGGCAGGGCTTCGCTCATGGAGCTTGAAGAAAGTCATACCTTTATCCAGGGAAAGCTCAGGGCCATCACCCGGACAGCCACCGGTGACGGATGCATTCCCTGTTTCGACGACTAGGCCCAGTACAGCACATAAGCCCCACCCATAAGCAGCAAACCCCCGCATATTTTTTTTATGACGGAAGAGCTGAGGGACTTTTCGTTCCAGCGCAGAAAAGATTCAATAAACCTTGGGGAAATTCCAGCCAGAACCAGCAGCAGGCAATGGCCCAGGCCGAAGAGGACAACCAGCATAAATCCGTAAAGGACATCAGCCGCAGACAAGGCCAGGGTCACTCCCAGAATAGGAGCGATATAAATGAATGTGCAGGGACCCAGGCCTATTCCCAGAACAATACCAAGAATAAGCGCCCCTCTCTTGCGGGGCTGCCCCGGGAAAAATCTGTTGACGCAGCTCGTATTCAGGGGAACCAGGCCGGTAAGGTTGAGGCCGAAGAGGATCAGCACTCCGCCCACCAGATAATAGGGCAGGGGGCCAAGGTCTCCAAGAAGCCTTCCAGCCATGGTGGTGACTATTCCGATGATCAGGATGCTGATAAGTATTCCCAGCGCGAAAACCAGGGACAGGAAAAATGCACGTGAAATGCTTTCAACTTTTCTGACATTTATATAACCTATGATTAAGGGAATGCCGGCCAGATGGCAGGGGCTGAGCATAACGCTCAGCATGCCCCAGACAAAGGCGGCCAGCATAGCGGTTATGGGCGCTCCCTGAACTCCCAGTGTCAGGGATGACATTACATAATCAAGGGATAGAACCTGACCCAGGAATGAATCGCTGTCTTTTTCCACTGTCAGGCCAAGGTTGTTCCAGAGTTCAATGATATGATCCCCGTGAAGGAAGCCTTCATTGCGATGAAGTTCATTGCCGTCGCGGTCAAAGAAAATCTGGGTGGGTGCGACGCGAATCTGGAATATTTCCGATACGTCCGGTTGCTTCTGGGTATCATAATAGTGTGTTTCAAAGATATGGCCGTAATCATATTTCATTTCAAGAAGAATGGAAGCCATTCTGCGGCATGGAGGGCAGGACTCTATGCCGGTGTTCACCAGGACCGGCAGGTCCTGGTTCCCGTCCAGGATGCTCTGGGGAAGAGGCTTGGAATAATCAATTATCAGATCATAATCGGAAATCCTGGCCTGGGCCGGTGTTCCAGGGATGGTCACTGTCAGCAGGAAAAAAGCACAAACAAACCCCAGGATGTTAACAAACCGGAGTGCTTCAAGGGAATATAAGAACATGGCACTTCCCTGCCGGATTTATTACGGCTGCATTCAAGGTTTTCCGGAAGCAGCCCGTCAACAGGAGTTGAAGATCTCCCAACTGCCGCGCCCTGCTGCTTGCGTTAAAAGTTTTTCAACGCACTGCTAAAGTAAACTCTTCCGGGCTCAGACAAAAAGGTTTGCCACCAGCAGGGCTACAGGAATCGCCCAGGCGGCCACAACCAACGGTACAATTAACCGGCGTTTTTTTATAATCCTGCATCCCTGGCTGATCAGGTTTACATCCGCCAGATCGGATGTCATCCGGGCCAGCTGAGGTGCGGATTTTTCAAGGTTTCGCATTGTATCTTCAGGCATATGCTGGATAAACTTATCAAGAACCTCCAGTGCCTCTCTGGAAAATTTCATGTACCCCTTTTTTTCCATTGCTTCGGCCTGGGCTGTGAAGTCCATAACCAACCTGCTCATTATCTGTCCTGTTTCCCGCCAGAAATCAGTAAGCGCATCCATTTGACGCAAGGTGGTATTCAGATTTTTGAGGTTCTTCATTAACAGAACCAGCATTTCCTTCAAATCCCTGCCGTCAACCGTAACATTTTCAAGTTCAAATTCCTGCTGCAATGAAAAAAAGGCGGAATTTCCCACATAATTTATATCTTTGACTAAATCTTCCACACAATTTTGTTTGATCCTGAATTCCCTGGCCAGAGCAAGGATTTCATCCATTTTTTGTTCGAGGTTTTTTGCATCCAAATTATTATCCATCTTTTACCTCCAAAAATTTTTCAACCTTACATAAAGTCTTCATCCCGGATGGGGACTACTCAGTTTCCTTGCCGGCCATGCTCATCAGGGGGGAGACCGGAAGATCCATTCCCTTCAGCAGCAAATGCCAGTAGGCCCAGCGAAACATCATCTTGCCATAGTGATTCATATTTGTTTCCTTCAGCAGGGTAAAAGGGCCGATACCGGGCACAGGGAATCTACCAGGCAGCGGTTCTGTCGTGTAGTTGAAGTCGATGAGCAGGGCCTTGTTGAAGCCTGATTCAATAAAACAGTTGGAATGGCCGTCGTATTTGGGCAGGGGCTCCAGTCCGTCAAGCCAGCGCAAAATATTTTCCAGGAGTATCTCGCTTTCAAAGTGTGCTACTGATCCGGCCTTGGACGTGGGAACGTTTGTCGCGTCACCAAGGATGAAAATGTTGTCAAAAGTTTTGCTTTGCAGAGTGTGATTGTCAGTGGGTACCCAGTTAAGTTCGTCTCCCAGTCCGGATTCTTTGAGAAAAGGGGCACCTTTATTGGTGGGAATGGTCACCAGGAGGTCGAAGTCGATCTCGCGGCCGTCATAGGAGACGATTTGCTTTTTCTCGTTGTCAACATGGCTGAGAGCGAATTCAGGAACCACTTCGATGCCTTTTTCGTCACAGATGTACTGCAGGGTCTTGGATGCGATGGGTTTGGTAAACGGACCGGCAAGGGGTGTTGCGAAAAATATTTTTACCTTGTCCCGCAGACCCCGTTCATGAAAGTACCAATCAGTAAGCATTACAAATTCCGGCGGGGCTACAGGACACTTGACCGGCATTTCAGCTACATTCAATATTATGTTTCCGCCGTGAAAATTGCGCATGGCTTTTTGCAGCTTCTGAGCTCCGTCAATAGTGTAGAAATCAAAAATGCTTTGCTGCCAGTGTTTACCCAGCATGCCTTCCTGCTCCGAGGGGTCGGTGATTGAACCACTGGCGATAATCAGCAGATCATACGGCAGCTCTCCTTTTTCAAGAAAAACCTTGTTCTTTTCCGGATCCACTCTTGTGATTTCTGAAACTATAAATTTTGCTTCCCTGGGCAAAAAATTATCTCTGGGTTTGACCAGGTCCTTTTTATCCTTGTAGACCCCGAAGGGAATGAACAGCAATCCGGGTTGATAGACATGCTCGCGGTTTTTATCCACGATAGTTATTGAGTATTCATTGTTTTCAATTTCCGGCCGGAGGCTGTCGCAAAGCCTGTTGGCCATCATTGTTCCGCCCGTTCCCGCGCCGAGTATAACTATTTTACGCATAGTGTCCTCCTTATTATAGATATTAATGTTACATGAAAAATAACGAACTGTTTTGGTGTGAAATATGTTTAAATTTTTTTACATCCCCGGTTTAAATTATTTCAATCCATCTCAGGTTGTGATGTGCTCTTAAGCATGTTCCCCGGCTTCAGCCGAAAGAACCATTCGTGTTACCTGGCCCAGCCGGCGGTAAAAATCCATCTGAGCGTTTTCCCGAACCTTATCGGTAAAAGTTATTCCCCATTTGCCCAGATGATTCCGGAAAAAATCGGTCTTAAGTTTTTGAAATTCATCAGCCTGATCTTTTTTGTCTTCACTAAGGGCGGCGTGCAGCTGAAAGTAGAGATAATGCATGAATTCCAGTTCAGCAGTGATGTGATCAGGGAGATTGTTAAAGTTTTCGTCCACATCAAGACCCGCTCTGAGATATAGATCGACAACATCATTGGTGGTCTCATCCATGACCATTTTTTTGTTTGGATTCAAGTAAACCGAGCCGAAAGGGGGCGCTAAAACCTCAAAAGGTCCAAGAAAGAGCCTGGAGTACTCAAGGGTCAGTTCCGTCAGGCCGTTTTCCTGATTTTGAAGTTCGGCAATCATGGATATTACAAGCTTTTGGGCTTCAGGAATCCATGAGCCGATGTTTTGTTCAAGTTGATCCAGAAATACGTTCAGATTTTCATCAGGAGGAAAATAGCAACCTGAAAGAGCGCTGTAGATGTTTATTTTTGAGATATTACTTTTATGTGGCATTGGTTCCTCGCTGGCAGCCGGATGTATACGGCCCGTTCATAAGATTCAGAACGGGCCGGAGTTTGTCTCAGATTATTCGGGAGTTGCATCAAGCCTCAGGTATTTCACTCCTATGGAATAGATAAGCAGGGACAGGGACAGGGCCAGGAGAATGATTCCGAATTCATACATACTTGGGAAATAGGTCACGAATGCCGGACGGGTTTCAGCCAGATTGCCCATGGGTTGGATCTGGGCGCCCAGCAACATGACCAGACGGCCGAAAAACATGCCCACCAATACAAAACTGGATGCCAGAATAAGTCCAAGCCTTGACCTGCGCACAACTGGAATGATCATCATGATGAACGGAATTATCAAACCTACCCACATTTCAATCCTGTATATTCCGGTGGCGGCGATATACCTGAAACCATCAAAAGCACCCTGAAGGGAGGTGAAGCCGATAACCGCCCTCAGGATGAAGACAAACAGGGCGGCCCCGATGAGTACGGCGAACAGTTTGGATAAATTATCGTAAACTGGTACCTGTTCCCCGGGCATTCCCCCTGAAAAGGCGAAGTGAGCATGAGAGGCCAGAACCAGGACGGCCATGCCGCTGGTAAGCGCCGTAACGGCAAAGTAGATGGCGGTAAAGTGTCCGAAGAAACCGGGTCTGGCATCGGCTATTCCAAATACTATGCTCAGGGCGGTATAGGCCATGAACATGAGCAGCAGAGCCAGGACCGCGAAAGTCTTTCCTCCCATGCTGTGCCATTTGTTATTGTGTATGAAATAGAATTTGACCGCGACAAAGGTGAAATAAAAACCGTAAAGGATAGCCATCCACCAGATGGGCGATGAAAGGTTGGGGGAGATGACCAGATGAACCGTGTTAAACAAGGTGGTTATGGGCCCGAGATCCAGAGCTTTGCACATCACACCCACCAGCAGGGTTGCACCTGCCAGAAGAGACGCCCTTTTGGCCATGGGATAATACTGCTTCATTCCGAAAACAGAAGGCAGGGAAGAAAGCAATGTGAGTCCGGCAGCGGTCAGGGCGAAAAACAGGTATCCGGCCATGGGCAGGACCCAGAAGGTGACGTCATTGGCATTGTATACTCCCAGACCTGTGACCACTACGGTCAGGGCGGTGAAAAGCCCGATGAGAACTCCGACCCCCAGCAGGGCAAACCATAATATACTCATAATATCCTCCGCTAGTCCCTGTCTGATCTATTAAACAGGGTCCTTGGTTTATTTTAACAGTTTTTTATTGAACCATGTTATATCAGATCGCTCCTTTGCTGCGCTCATAGACGCATGGGCAGAACTCCCGGATATAAAACACTTTGGGTCTTGTTCCCAGCTCTGGACGCAGACGCTCAGCCCGGAACATGCCCAGGAGTTCGTTCACCTTGCTGTTTGGATCATCCAAATCGCCAAAGACTCTGGCGTGGCTGGGGCAGACCTCCACACAATAGGGCAGCAAGCCTTCCCGCACCCTGTGAGGGCAGAAATGACATTTTTCAATAACTCCTACAGGTCTTATGGCCTTGTAGCCGACGTCCGGATCAGGGTTGAAAATAGGCCATCCTTTTGCGTCAACTGCATCTACCAGTGCCTTGGGGGAATAGGTGGCGCCCTCAATGAGCTCGGTTGTATCCTGCCATTCCTTATGAGGCCTGTCCCAGGTGTAGTTAGGAACCCCGTAAGGGCAGTTCACCATGCAGTACCTGCATCCTATGCACTTATCCGGATCGTGGGCGGTGATTCCTCCTTCAATCTTGTGCAGAGCCCTGGTGGGACAACCCCTGACGCAGGGAGCGTTTTCGCAGTGATTGCAAAGTGTGGGCCGGTAATGATAGCGTACATTTGGGAACCGTCCCAGTGTTTCGGTCATCTTGTTTGACCAGCGTACACCCTCGGGCAGGTTGTTCTCATTCTTGCAGCCTATGATGCACCCGCCGCAGCCGGTACAAAGCTGCAGATCTATAACCATGGCATAATTGGGCATTTACGTATCCTCCCGCCGGATTCAGGTCTCCGGCTGATTTATCTTTTTATCTGTTAAATTGATTTTCTCTTAACTTTTAACTTTTGGACTTTACACTTTTTCCACTTTTACCCTGATATGGCCGTAAAAGGCTGTGGATCCGCTCAAACGGTCATTATCCGGGGGGATGATATCATTGTTGTTCTCACCCCGGGCTTCCTTGCCAAAGACCTTGGAGGCCCAGCGTCCATAAGCCCAGTGTCCCTGCCCGAAAGCCTTGGCAACAGTTCCGGGCCTGGCGCCTTCCCACAATACAGCAGTACAGGTTATGCTGCCGATGGGAGAAGTGAGCCGCACTTTATCCCCGGTCATTATGCCCAGTCTTTCGCCGTCAACCGGATTTAGCTTGGCCACGTCTTCATAGGCCAGATCGCCTGGGTCAAGGTCTTTAAGTTCCATGTACCAGGGGCAGTTTGCGCTTCGTCCTTCCCGGTTCAGCCTGGCCTTGTAGTCCACGAACTTGAAGGGATATTCCTGAGGACTGCCCCATTCATAAGGTTCCTCATGATGAGGGACAAAGGCCAGCTCACCCCTGGCTTCGTAATTGCAAACTTCCAGGACCCGGTCCACGCTGACACCGTGTTTCTGGGCATGATTTTCCAGGGCGTCCTTCAGCGTCTGGCTGTAGAATTCAAATTTTCCTGTGGAGGTCCCCATATTGCTCCAGCGGGCCTGGTGTTTGTAAGGATCTGAATTCCAGACTCCGATTTTTTTAAACTCCTCCCAGCCTTCGAATGTGTCGCCTCCCTTAGTCAACTCAGGATCCCAGAAATTCTGCAGCAGATGCTTGCAGGCGTAGAGATCAAACTCTTCAGGTGTAGTTGCTTCCTTGCCTGTTTCCGGGTCAACAATGGTCTTGAAATACCTTTGCAGATTGTCAAATCCGCGCTCAGCAAGTTTTTCCGCCAGGAGCCAGGAAAATTCAGTCTCCATGGCCTTGGCGTCCCAGACGGACTTAATGGCCGGCTGGCTGAGGCTTACTGAGCGAAAACCATTGCTGCAGTGGTCCAGGCTGGCCCACTGTTCAAACATGCAGTTTTTGACAGGAAGCACCACGTCGGCATAGAAGCTCATTTCAGAGGCATGGGTGGTCAGGTGGGCGAAGAAGTCGATTTTGGACATGGCCTGATCCCAGCGCTTGGTTCCCGGACAGGAAAAGTTAAAGTTGTTGAAGTAACCGATGGCTACTTTAATATGGTACGGATCTTCATTATTTATGGCATCGGCAACGTTGTTTGTGTTTACGCCGCCGCCGGATTTGCCGCTGTTCAGGTTTGGCCATTCAAGACGACCGCGCTGATCGATTTTTTCGTACTTCAGCCCCTGGCCGGCAATATCGTCCTGGAAATCCCCTGGAGAGGGAAAGCTCTGATATGACCTGGAGTTATAGGTCAACACTCCGCCGACGCTGTCGCAGCCACCGGTGAGACCGTTGAGCGCGTTGGCAGCCAGACATCCGTAAGTTCCCCGGGGCTGCATGGCCGGACCTCCTCCCACCCAGGACATGCAGTTGGGTGCCGCGGCAGCGAATCCTAATGCCACTCTCCTGATCTGTTCCGCGGGAATGCCGCAAATGTCTGCAGCCCATTCAGGCGTGGCGTCCTTGAGATAAAGGTTCCACCATTTGACCAGGCCATGGGTGTGTCTCTCTACAAAACTGGGTTCGCTGACGGTTTGTCCCGACTCAAAACGGTTTATCTCATCAATGAAGTCCCCCACAAAAGGTTTGTGCCACATGCCCTCCACAAGGATGGTGTGGGCCATGGCCGAAGCCAGTGCACCGTCATAACCTGGCTTCACCGGGAGCCATTCATCGCATTTGGTGCCTGTTCCCGACAGCCTGGGCTCAACCGAGGCTATGCGGGCATTGTCCAGAGCATGTCCCCAGTTGTTCAGGTAAGATGATACGCCACGGTTTGCCACCAGAGGATCAGCCCCCCACAAAAGTACATACCTGGTATTGGGGATGTCGAACTGCATGTATGCCCACTGGCCTTCCTGAAAATAGCGCATTTTTTCAGCTTCAGCGCAGATGGAACTGTGAGATATATTGTTGGGCGATCCGATTATCTTGGGAACCCGGTCATAGAGGATGTCTCTCAGCGCGGTATATCTTCCCCGCATGATCATGAGCTTGTGAGTTTCATTATCCCGGCGCAGTTCCATTATCCTGTCCGCCAGCATGTCCAGGGCCTCATCCCAGGATATGGGTACAAAGCCCGGGTCTTCATGGCGTCCTTTTCTTGGATTGGTGCGCTTCATGGGAGTCTTCAACCTGTCCGGATCATAGCATTGCTGCAGGGCCATGTGAGCCCTGGGGCATGAATTTATTCCGTTGGATCTGGAATGGGGGTTGCCCCTGATCTTTATGGCCCTGCCGTTGACTACATAAATCTGCTTGGTGCACCAGGCAGTGCAGCCGGTGCAGAAGCTGCTTATCCATTCGCCCTGGGATAGGCCCTGAGCCTGGACTGAACCTTTTGGAGACAAGGCCCGCAGCACAGGACCTCCCATGGCCAACCCGGCGCAGGCAACAGCTGAACCCTTAACAAAAGTTCTTCGGGTCAGTTTGATTTTGCTCATTCCTTCGTTGTTTTCAATCTCAAGTTTTTTCATATCC
>SKKD01000082.1 GCA_007121655.1 Desulfonatronovibrio sp.
CCTCTGTTCTACCTTCTGCTCTACCCTCTGCTATACCCTCTGCTATACCTTGATCGGCACCGGGATCAAAACTGCGCATGAATACTTACCCCGGAAGAAGATATATGCATGAGGGGAGGTTCATATTAAAAAGCAGGACTTTAATCGGAAGAAACATTGAATTTTTCAGTGAGATGACTGGATAAGCGCGAATTATTGTTTATATTTACTGCTTAAGTCATCAACAACCCGGCTGGGCAGCCTGAGCCGGAGATTTCGGTATAGCGTTTGTCTTTTTGTCTCCCTTTTAGCCCGCAAGTTCCTGTTCCGAGATGAAACATGAAAAAGCATCACATATATCCGACCCTGAAAAAACATCTGGAAAAAGGCCACATCAAGAGCCTCCTGAAGTTCTGCGATGCCCTGCACCCTGCCGATCTCGCAGGCGCAATGGAAAAGGTTCCCGTCAGTGAAACAGTCCGCCTTTTTGACAAGGTTGGTCCCAGGTGCGCATCCAAGGTGCTTTCGCACATGGGTTCTGGAGATCAGGCCAATATCCTGCCTGAACTTTCAGATGCGGACTTGAGCGAGATCATCAATGAAATGTCTTCAGACGACCGGGTCGATCTGATTCGCATCATTCCTCATGAGCGCAGGCAAAAGCTTATGCAGATGCTCTCCAGGGCGGAACGCGAAGACATAATCAGACTCGAAAGGCATAGTGAAGGCACTGCCGGGGCCATCATGACCTCGGAATACATAGCCTTTTCAGAAGATATCACTGTCCGGGAGGCCATGGATATTATTCGTCTTGAAGCCGCGGATAAAGAAACAATCTATTTCACATATGTAATTGACAAAGAGCACCGGCTTTTTGGTTCGGTAACCCTGCGCAAACTCATCCTTGCCAAAACGGAGACAAAAGTCCGTGAGCTTATGCATCTCGACCCGGTCAGGGTCAGGGTAGAAGATGACCAGGAAATAGCGGCCGGAAAAATGAAGAAGTACGACCTGCTGGCCATACCGGTAACCGATGATGATGAAATCTTGGCGGGCATTATCACTCATGATGATATCCATGACGTGATCGTTGAAGAGGCGACGGAAGATTTTCACCGTTTCGGAGCCGTTATTCATGAACCTCCCGACCTGAATCTTAGTATGGGACAGGCCGGAATCTGGACCATGATCCGGAAGCGGTTGCCCTGGCTTCTGATTCTGGTTTTCATGAACATCTTCTCCGGCGCTGGTATTGCTTACTTTGAAGATACCATCGAGGCGGTCGTGGCCCTTGTATTTTTTCTTCCCCTGCTCATCGGCAGCGGAGGCAACGCCGGGGCGCAGTCAGCCACCCTCATGATCAGGGCCATTGCCGTTGGCGATGTCAAACTCAAGGACTGGTTCGGGCTCCTCGGCAAGGAAGTGTCCGTAGCCATTGGAATCGGTATGATCATGGGACTGGCCGTATCACTGATCGGCATACTCAGAGCCGGACCTGAAGTGGCTGTGGTTGTGGCTATGACCATGATCCTGACTGTGCTCTTCGGCAGCCTGGTGGGTATGAGCCTGCCTTTCCTGCTGACCAGGTTAAAAATGGACCCTGCATCCGCCAGCGCTCCCTTGGTCACTTCTATCGCGGATATCGGCGGCGTGCTCATCTATTTCAGCATTGCCACCTGGTACCTGAGGGACATAATCGCTGCATCCGGAGGGGTTTGAACCAACCCTGGAGGCCGGTATATTTCCAGACGCGTCTCAGGAACGCCTGCTATTTGCATCCTCCAGACCGAATTCTTGTTTTGAACTCATTTATAAACGACCAGATTCTCAAGCTCAAAATAAATGTGCCCTGCCCGACTCCTAAAATCCATCTCTCCCTGCACATTTCATCTTATAAAGATCTGCCGCTTCCCAGGGAGTTAAGAGATTTTATCTGAGTCTTGGCATAAGTGGAGGCTGAGTAAATATCACAAGACTTTGTCAGGTGGGATTTTTTCAATAAGCTTTAAAAGAATAAACAGGTAATTCACCCGGGAGTTATATACCCCCGGATGAATATAACAGTTGCTGTAATTACAGTTTGTTAATCCAGATGGGATTGGTCAGGGCCTGATTTCCTTCTTTATCTTCAATAACCAGGGCATACCAGGTATTTTTTTCAGGATTCAGCTCGAATGACAGCTGTTTTCTTTTATTACCGTCCAGTTGCTGCTGCAGGACATAACCCTCAATTTCACCATCTTCATTAAAACCTGAACCTTCAGACACTACAGTGGCTTTCTTCAGGCCGTTTACAGAAAGGGCTTCAAAATTGAGGTTAAAGGTATCAGCGCTTAACTCGACAGTGTTTCCAAAGTCATATTCCGGGTAAACCAGTGGCCCCTGTGAAGCGTAAGACCGTCCACTTTTAAGGGACTGATAGTATTTTTCCAGGGTAAAATCTCCGTCAACTTTTGCATAAGTTCTCAGGTTTCCTGATGAATATATCCATACATCATGAACATCACTGCCACCTGCCAGGTAATATCTCTGGCCATTGCTCCAGAAATCCCATGCCTTTTGAGCTGCTTTCTGGTTATCAGATGCTGAGATAGCACCATTGAGTTCAATCAGGTCAAAGTCATGATCCCATCCTCCTGGAGCCATTTCCTGTTCCAGGCTGTGGAAATATCCGTATGTAATGTATGGATGTGCAATCATTATCAGTGCATCCATTTCTCTGGCTCTGGCAAATATTTCACTTACGGTTCCTGAGGGATCAATGCTTACATCGCTATCATCCAGAGGAATGGGGAAAACATTAATGTGTCCCCAATTGGGAGAAACTTCAATTCCCGAAATTAAAGGTACATTTCTTGACTGAGCCAACTTCTTAATTTCCTGATTGTTAGCTATGGAATCGTGATCACTTACAAATATAATGTCCAGTCCACTGGCAAGCTGTGATCTTACCATGTATTCAGAAGGGGTTACACCGTCTAAAATATCTGAATGGTGATGAAGATCAGTCGAATACCATCCCCTTTCTGTCGGGTTAACCTCAATGGATACGGGCTGTACATGGCTATGATTGCCCTCGGGCTCAACAATAACATTGAGTTTTTCACCCCTGGATAAGAAATCAGCTCCATGAGAAACTGTGAATTCGTATTCTCCAGGAGCAACTACAAAATCAGCGACTCCTGGATTGTCCAGTTCTGTAAAAAAAGTTCTTGCTCCAACGTACTCCACCAGTATTTCCGGGCCCTGAGTCACCTCTATCCGGGCGTCAACAGGCTTATCAGCCTTGTCAGTTACTTTAAGAGTAACATTTCCGCCTTTTTCAACATCGCTGAAATTCAGCTCATGGTTTTCATTAAGTGCAACAACAGCTGACTGATTTGAAGTCAGGGAATAGCCTTTGACTACAGCATGTACTTTGTATTTACCTGCTGGCAGAAAAATTTCATAGGTACCATTTTCTCCTACAGTCCAGGCATAAAGAAGATCTTTGCCTTGAGGAGTGGCTTTTTCAAAGATTACAACCGGATTGTCAATGATGTTTCCATCCGTGGTTTTGACAGTCCCGGATACTTTACCGTAACCTTGGTCTTTAATGCTCAGGTTGTTTTTCATAACCTGGGCTGTGCTTCCAATATCCTCAAATTGAACCCAGGCATCAAGAGTTACACTGTCCCCAGGTTTCATGGTTTTACTCTGGTAAAGGTCACGCCATCCTGTTCCCCAGGCAAAATCAGTGAAACCAGGATAATGCAGGGCCATGGCAAAGTTTTCATCATAGCCCAACACATAATCGCCATACCACTCTTCGCCAACCTGACCATATCCTCTTTCAGTTGTGCCCCAGGGACCAAACATATATCCACTCAAGGTACAAAGAGAATAGCCTGCCAGCAGATCTTCGTACGTTTTTTCACCTACATTGGTCATCTGGGTAGAGACCTTGAGATTTCTATTTCCTGATTCAACAATATAGGTTGTAACCAGAGCTATGTTCTGATCATAATCTCTTTTAACTTCTATGACAGCCTTTTCACTGGTCTGCTTGATAATATTTATTTCCTGATAGTTGCTGGGCCAGGCTGACCAGCCGTGGGGCAGAAAATCAATAAGGGCTGTTCTGTTGTCAGTCCACTGGCCATTTACAAAAATTGCCGAATCGACAATAGAGCCATGCGGAACCCCCCATGGAGGAGTTGTACCTACAGCAAAGGATATCTTGTAAAATTCATTTGATACAGTTAAGTCTTCTTCATGAAGTGCTGTGCCGTTAACAATATCTGTTGGTCCAGTTTTAACACTTACATCCCGGGGTGCTGCCTGGGCCTGATCAGGGTTTATTCCCACCAGAAGAAAAAAGATACATAACCAGAAAATGTTGAAAATATTTCTCACATTTACCTCTCAGTTATAAATTATAAAAACTACTATGGGCCTTTAAGTTAATATTTGTTGCCCGCAAACACCTGCCTAGGTCAATAGCACTCATTGCATTCGCTGATTGGACCTACCATTTTAGGGGTTCAAGGGTTTACGTTTGCGATTTAAAGAACCCGGCACTCTTAAAAGTCTGATTTTTCATGAGCTATCATGTGTTTTGGATGGTTTTATGTCCGAAATGGTAGGATCATTCTATCGAATAACACTGGGATGTCAACCCTGAGTTTTTTAAAACGGTAAGCGTGCTGCCTGTGCGACAATGCTGTGTTGCTTCCGGAAGTGCAAGCTGGCGTGGAGCAATATGTTCAGAAGGCTCAAAATCGCCTCGACAGAGGCGCTTTTGAGGAGCTGCCGGCGTGAACTGCGCGATTTCTCTGGCCCACGGAGGATGCTAAGCGTTGAAATGGGTCTGTAAACCTGCTGGACCGGCATGAATGATGAAGAGCTCTCAGGCAGCGCTTTGCCCTGCCTGAGGTCTTGCTGTTTGGCCCTGCAGGCTGTGGGGCTGCCCGGCAGGGTCTTTCTCCGGCATGATCAATAAAGGAAGGGAAAGGAAATGAAAGAGTTATTCCGGATTGATGATTTTGACCATTTTGTAATCATCCATGACAAATCCGCCTCCTATGTCCTGAACAATAATGCCAGATCCTATAAAACCTGTCTGTTCGTAAAAGATATGGATCTTTGGTTGTGCTTGTTACGGTAAGCCGCAATATATCAATTCCCAAGTCCAGGCAAACCCGCTGGAGGCTAATGCAGTCCGGAAACCTCATCCAGGGGCATGGAAAAGGCCAGACCTCCATGGGGATCATCCAGCTTGCAGGCTTCAGTGATCTTTCTAAGTATTCTCGAGGTAAAGTCACGCTTGACCACGATATAGACCAGTTCCTTCTGCGGATCCACCGGAACGCCCAGGATGCTCACTTTGGAGCGCGAACTGCTTCCCCTGCCGAAAAAGATCGTCCCTCCGCTGGCACCCATTTCTTCGGCGATTCCCACAACTTCCTCGCTGTAGCCATGGTTGACGATGGCCACTACCAGAGAATACATGTCATTGGACATTCTGCTCAACTCCTCCTTGCTTGTTTTCTGGTGAATAAGTGCCCTAACCATCATGACCGAGTTCGGAGCCAGCGCAATGACCGCCATCAGGCCGAATCAGTCCATGAGCGGGTCAAATTCCTCAAGTACTTCAGCCAGACCAGTAGCCAGGGCCATGACAAAGGTGATGATCATGGGACCTGTGCTTACGGTGCATGAATCAAAGGCTATGCCGATAAAAAGCTGGCTGCACATGAACATCATGCCGAGGACCAGCAGATACCCCGGAAGAAGTATGTAATGCAAGGGAAAACCAGACAGTATCTGCATGACTCCCAGGGCTGCAAAAAACCCCACTCCCAGGCTGATCACCTTCCGCAGCATTCCGGAGCGGACATAACCCGTGGTTGTCTCTTCAACCTGTAAGCATAATATCTTTACCAGGGGTTCAGCCCGGATGATCGCCGCACCGGGTACTAAAGCCGTGAGCATGAGCAGCCGGTTTCCATATCTCATGTTCTACCGGATGAGCTGCCGGAGCCTCTTCAAGCCGGGACCGGAAGGCCTTCTCTTTTTCCATGTCTCGCTTCCGTTAAAGTGCCCATCATTATTGGTCTTGGAATTCCAGGGACAGGAGATAATGGATGAGCGCGTTCTGCTGGTGCTCTGTATATCCGGCATCTTCATCCACCCAGTGTTCATGACCGGTTCCGGTAACATTGGTCAATTGAAGAGGCTCGGAGTTTTCTGTCGCCTCGATGACGCGGCGGCGAAGGTTTCTGTCAATGAGGGCGCGCAGGCTGTTCACGGGGTCCGGTCTTACGCCTATGTGGAAAGTTCCGGGGATTCCGATCTGCTCATCCGGATCAGGCCCCATTGCAATACTTCCGTCATGAAGATAAGGAGGCGTCCACCATAACCCGATCAATCCCTTGACCTTGAATCCGCCTTCCCCCCTTTCATCCTGTGCGTAAGCCATCCTCACCTCGTCCATGTCGAGTTTATCCAGGGGCACTTCCAGAAGCCTCGCGTTCAGGGGCACCGGCACGGGTGTATCCCATGACCAGGTCATGGGGGGAAAGATCATTGCGTTCCAGTTGTTGGCATTCGCCCTGGCCCTGGAAGGGCTTGCTCCGACTTCGCTCGCCGGGAGGATGCGGTTATTGGTGAAAGCCGGCCCGCTGTGACACGATGCGCACTGGGCCGAATGAAACACCTCCTCGCCCAGTTCGAGCATTTCAGGATCAAAATCTATTGGAGCCGGCGGCGGCGCAAGCGTGTTTTGAAATGCCGACATGGCATTGTTCTCAAGCCATACCCTGGAACCTTCGATACTGACGAAAAGTCCATCCGGAGATATGAGAGAACCTTTCGGGAACGACGGGGTATGGATCATTTCATTCATTCCCATGGTCGGGGGGGTCGGATTGTGGCGGATAAACAATGTCGAAGGCCTGGTATTGCTTTCATGACTCCATCTGTAACGGCCGCGGGATGCGTTCTGAAGGACTATCGCGTAGGTCAGTTCCTTATCGAATCCGAACAGATCCTCCGAGGCTTCAGCTTGTGAAAGACCGTCGGAATTCAATGCATGGACATTATTATTCAGGACCGACAGCCCCATGAATGGTCCCGCGGCAGCGAACCCTGTCCATCCATAGGGATGATCCTGCCACGTGAAGGAATCCGGAATCTGGGAAGGGTTGGCAACAAGGTCGATGGTGGAATCGAAACTGCCGGGCGTCCAGCTCAGAAAGATTCTGTCCACCGCGTCCTCCAGGGCATCCGGATCAGGAAGGGCAACCCGCCGGCCATCAGAAGTGATAACTGTCCGGTTTGGGTCAGTGACGAATTCCTCAAGAGAAGAAATTTCAGCGTTTCCGAAAAAAGATGCAGAGTTGGATGCCAATGCAATCATTTCCCCGATGTTCAGATTGATGTTCGGGGCTCCCTCAACAACCAGTCCGGTGTTCATATCCACGGCACTGTGGCATGCGGCGCATGTTACCCCGGTATAAATCCTGCCGCGTGAATATTTTACTTTCATCCCCAGGACGGAATAGCTTCCGGGAACGATATCCAGTCCCGTGTCGATAATGTCGCCCCGTGAATAGGAACGTCCGCCGATCATCGCATCCCGGGCAACCCTGACCTGAAGATTGTCGGTCCCGCGTCCGCGATTGTCGATAATCGCCCGGACAAAAGACCAGAGAGAAAGCGGCCCATCCAGCAGACCGGCAACATCCGTGGCAAAAACTTCATTTCCGAAGCTTTCGGTGTAAAAGGCTTCTCTGCCAAGCTCCAGAACATGATCATTGATCTCCACAGCGCCATGATAAGGAGATAACAAAAGCCTTCCTTCTTCCGTTTCCAGGAGCCTGTCAGCTTCCTCCCTGGTGACGGATCGGCCCCACACGTCATAAGCTATATCAGTATTGATCCTGTTGGGATTCATGACTTTGTCCATGGGCGGCACGTATGCATGTTCAAATTCAAAAAACAGCCCGGCTGCCAGGATTAAAACGAGTATGATCAGAACATATTTTGTCCATCCGAATCTATTACCATTCTTCTTTTCTTCATTACTTGAAGGCATTGATTTCTCCCGGGCATTGTTATTAAAGGAAGGATCTGTTGATATCTCTATCGATTGACAGCAGAATGATACCTTTAAATGATAGATTGCGTCAGGCTGTTGTCAAGAAAGCTGATCCAGCAACTTTATTCCTTATTCATCAATCATGATGATGGCGAATGAGGTATAAGTCTGGCGGCAAGGAAAATGATACCCTTGAGGAAACACTTTAACTCTCTTCCTGCTTTAGAAGTCAAGAAAAGGCAAAATCCTTCGGCAATTAATGTATTTGGAGCATTTCCTGTCCCATCCTGTTTTTCTGCCTTTAGCTTCAGGTTCAGACTCCACCTTCACCCTGACCCGGAGCCACCCCGCCACCCGCTTACCCGGCAAAAGCCCGGGACACAAAATGACCTTCATAACCCGAACCTTTAAAGTCCTGTTTGCGGTCGGACAGTTACGGTATATATAGTAGTTACATCAAGCTTTTGTCATCTCAATTCAATGTAATTGTGACCTGAATGTAACATTCAGGATATATGGACATCACAAGTGGGCTTATTTGCAGCCAGATCACAACATTGCAACAGAGGTACTGGTGGATATTTTTGACCTTTTTCTGTATCTGTCCATGGCGGCGGGATTTTTAATGGCCTTCAGCCTTGGGGCCAATGACGTGGCCAATTCCATGGCTTCGGCTGTAGGCGCCAGGGCCATCACCATTCGTCAGGCCGTGATCATAGCAGGAACCCTGACATTTGTCGGCGCTGTCTTTCTAGGCTCTCACGTTACCGCCACTATAACCAGAGGCATTATCAATCCGGAACATATCGCCGATCCCAGAATAATGATGCTGGGAATGTTTTCCGCGCTCCTGGCGGCATCCCTCTGGGTGCTTATTGCCAGCCTGACGGCACTGCCTGTTTCATCAACTCATTCCATAGTGGGAAGCATCCTTGGTTTCGGAATCGTTGCCGGAGGCCCCCTAGTAGTCAACTGGTGGATTCTGTCAGGTGTTGTGCTCTCATGGATCATCTCCCCGCTGTTTGCCGGAACCATCGCCTTCCTCATTTTTTCTCATATACGCAGGTATATCTTTTTTAAAGAGCATTTCCTTCAGCAGGCCAGGAACTGGGCTCCAAGATGGATAGGACTGACCGCTCTGATACTTGGTTACTCC
>SKKD01000095.1 GCA_007121655.1 Desulfonatronovibrio sp.
ATTAGGAGGTAAGCGGTGATGAAAAGGTCTGTGATTGTTGGAGCGCTATGTTTTTTTGTGCTGGGTTTTCTGGTGATTCCAGCTCTTTATGCGGGGTTGACCTATCAGCATGAGGGTAACTATCCGGATGACATGATGCTTTACCCCCCGGTAGAGTATGAAGAGAAATATGGAGAAAGAAGATTGAATCCAGTGCCCTTCTCCCACGACTTACACTATGAGTTTGATTGTAACGAATGTCACCATACCGGGGACACTTTCATGGGCTGCATGGAGTTCGGCTGCCACGACATGGCGGAAAATGAACCCGTGGAAAACGTTATCATGGCCGGAACCAGAATGCAGGGCGACATCTATTACTTTGAAGATGCCTATCATGAAATGTGTATGCTGGGCTGCCACAAGGAAATCGAGGAAGCTCCCACCACATGCCTTGGCTGTCATCAGCACTAATTTTTGTCACGACAGCTGCCGAGCAGTAGACTTATTTACAGTCATGGTCCCTCCCGGTCTTGCCGTCCATGATCTCTTTCTGACTTGTATACACCCGGTACCCCTTGACGGGGTTACCGGGCTTCAAGATTGAATCCGGGAAAACCAACTCAGTACGTACACATTCCCGTACCTTCCTGAACCCTGTAAAGGATGTATTTCAGTCTGCTCTCATCCTTGAGCAGGTCATAATCCAAAGTATATTCACCATTTTTGTTGAACCATAATCTGTCGAAATAAGTCCCCACATCACGGCAGAGCTTTGAATCAGCTTCTGTTGACACAAGCAGATTCATCTCCAGGTTGTAGTTGTCCAGGTTCTTACTGGTAAAATTGGCAGACCCCCCGATGACCGTGAACGAATCCCTTCTTTGAAAAGCTGCCATCTTGGTATGAAACTGCTCGCCATGGGTCTTGTACCATTTAATGTTCAGATTTTTACCAAAATGAGGATCGGAATAAAGATCCAGACTGGCATGTTTGTTGGGGATACCGTACTTTCTCAGTCCAAAGGCGTGTTCGCTGGGATCCAGAATTATTCGAATTTCCACCCCCCGGGCGGCTGCATCTCTGATCTCTTTCATTACCTGCCTGTCAGTCAGATAAAGCAGGGCCATCATGATCAGCTCATCTTTCGCGGTTTTTCCGATTTCCCGAAACAGATGATCCTTGATCTTTTTTTCAGTCAGCAGCCTGACCTGGTATTTACCGTCCTCCCCTGACCTTAACTTTTTCGGGTGTGTTTGCTGCAGGTCGGGAGGACCCTGCATAAACCGCCCGGTTTTTAATCCTGAAAAGGCTGCCACGGCATGTTCGGCATATTCAACTTCCTTTACGATATCTCCCTTGATTCTGAAGGCAATATTGGAATGCAGGCTGCTTGGGTCATGAGGGTTGGCCGAAGTGATAAAAGCCAGACAGGAGTCAACAACCACCACCTTTCGATGGTTAGCCTTAAAGTTCAGGGACCTTAACAGACTTGGAAAAGTTATTTTTTGTTCAGGATGACCGAAGGGATGTTTAATTATACTTCCGATCCCGGTAGGCATCCAGCCGATAAAAAGCCGGTACCAGGCTGAATACAGAGGGTTGGCGTCCCGCAGCCTTTCCAGGCGGGTGATTACGGTTTTTACGTTATGGGCCTGAAGTCTCCTCAGGATCGGCGAAGCATAAGACCCGTAAAAATTATTAATTTCATCGGTGACAAGCAGGACATCGAGGCCTTGCGCACCTTTGACGCATAACAGATCGGTAAGTTTCCGGGTGATCGTCCTGTGCTGGGGACTCTGTTTGTCCTTTCCATGATCCGAATTGTACAAAAAAACATCTACCAGCACGCTATGCCGGGCAGATTCAATCGCCTGGAATATTTCCGAATATATCCCTTCCTCGAAGACTGTCTTCCCTTCATCATTTTTGAATCGCAGATCGTGAAGAAACAAAACATCATCAGGCTCAACAGGATAAAGACTGCTTTCGTAATCCGTACCCGAAGGCATTGATTTTAATCGGTGCCGGATCAGCAGACCGGAATAAATAGTCAGGATAAGCAGTACAATTACGGATAGCATTACCATAAATACTAAGGATGCACACAAAAAGCGCAAGCAGCTGATTTCTTTTGATCGAGAAAATTATGGCGGTTTGCCGTTCCATGAGCTTTGCAAACAGCACACTTTATCAGAAAATGATATCTCTTGTCAGGTCAATGCCGTATTTGCGCATTCTGTTGAGCACGGTCACCCGGTTTATGCCAAGGATCCTGGCAGCTTCGGATTTGTTGCCCCTGCTTTTGCGCAGGGCGTCTATAAGTTCGTTTTTCTGCTCATTTTCACCGGGCTTGTCAGGACCGGAAACAACAGTGCGCGATACGACACTTTCAGTAAGGCCGGCAGGCAGGTGTTCCGGCCTGATTAAATCCGAATCAGCCACCACAAAGCAGTATTCCAATGCGCTCTTAAGTTCGCGGACATTACCGGGCCAGGGGTAATCCATGAATGTCTTCATTGCCTGGGGGCTTAAACCCCTGATGTTACTTTGATAAGCAGCCGACAGTCTTTTTATGAAAAAATCAACCAGATGGGGTATGTCCTCCTTACGCTCCCGAAGCGCGGGAAGGGGAATAGGAATCACATTTATGCGGTAAAACAGATCTTCCCTGAACTTCTCCTGTTCAATAAGGGAGGGCAGATATTTATTGGTGGCGGTAATGATCCGCACGTCCACGGATAATGGACGACTCTCTCCTACCCTTTCAAAGGTCTTGTTTTCAAGTACCCTGAGCAGCTTAACCTGAACAGCCATGGGCAGATCGCCGATCTCGTCCAGGAAAATATCGCCTTTATGGGCGACCTCAAATCTGCCCTTCCGGTGCTGGACCGCACCTGTAAAGGCTCCCTTTACATGGCCGAACAGTTCACTCTCGAGCAGTGATTCGCTGAGAGCTGCGCAATTGACCTGCACATAGGGCCGTTCACGGCGGGGTCCCAGTTCGTGAATGGCCCTGGCCACCAGTTCCTTGCCTGTTCCTGATTCGCCGCTGATAAATACCGGAAAGTCACTCTGGGCCGCTTTATCTATCAGGTTAAAAACCTGTTTCATTTTATCGGAATAACCCACCATGCCGTGAAATACAGTATCCTGATCAAGCATCTTTGACAGCTGCTGAACTTTTGTATCCAGGATATCCAGTTCCGATATATCGGTCATTATCTCCACCGCGCCCAAAGGATGGCCGTCGTCGTCATTGAGAATTGCCGCGGTTTTGAGGACAGTGACATAGGAGCCGTCTTTGCGCACGATATGGCATTTGCGCCTCAGGATTTTTTTTTCCTTGAAAAGACGACACCAGACATTGGCATCGGTGTTCCTCATCAGCCTGCATGCGTCACACTTGAAGATCGTGCAGGGCTTGTCCATGAGCTCTTCCCTGCTGTACCCGGTTATTTCTTCCAGGGCGCTGTTGACCATCTGGATAGTCCCGTCCTCGGCCACCACCAGCAGACCCTCCTGCATGATCTCAACAATATCCTTGCAGTAAAGATTAAAGCTCTTGGGTTTCAATTCATACTCCTGACAATATAATGAATTCGTATAGTTATAAAAAACAGACTTATCCTGTCTTTGTTCACGCAGATTTTCTTTAATTCCATGTTATAGTGATTAATCACCTGTATAGATATCCATTATCACATTTAAACACAACATGCCAAAAACAAATAAATATCCTTTAAAAACAAGATGATATCAAAATGTTAAAAGACGGCACGGTTTGTGCTTGAAGTAAATGTAAATTTAAAATTGTAAGTGAAACAATTACTTTTAAAAAAATAATTGTTGATAAGAGGAATTAAAGAGATATATAAAATTATAGGTCTGTTACTTTATAAAATTTAACCAGGAGGAATGAAATGAAAAAAATGATTGTCATGTCAATGGCGGCGGTTATTTTCGCTTCTCAAATCGGCATTGCTCTGGCCATGTTCGACGGCAACCCAAGAAAAGGACGCTTCATTTTCAGACAGGAATGCAGGCCCTGTCACATGGAAAACCCTATTGGTCCTGAACCGGCCCACTATCTTGGTCCTGATGCAAAGCGCCAGGCTGAATGGGCTGAAGTTTTTCAAAACAAAGAAGAGCTTCCCTGCTTTGAACACTGGAAAGACGTATCAGCTGATGATCTGAACGATGTCTTCACTTATCTTCATGGTGGAGCGGCAGACTCTCCCACTCCTGAAAAATGCGGATAAGTACCTGTTAACAAGCACCGCCTGAAACTGGTTCAGAGTATAGTTTTTTATTTGAAGGATTGATTTAAAGCGGGCGTCACCGCCCGCTTTAACCTGCCCCGGGAAGGGGAAAACCAAGGAGAAGTTATGAAGGATAAAATGCCTCCACTCAGCAGGAGGAAATTCTTAAAAACCAGCCTGGCTGCCGCGGCCATCAGTGCAGGCGCCGGCAGTCCACTGGTTAAATCGCTTGTACCCAGGGCGCACGCGTCGGGAGCCAGACCCCCTGGTCAGATCACGTCTCACTATACCGCCTGCGACATGTGTTTCAACCGCTGCGGAATGATCGCCAGGGTCCAGAATGGAGTTATTACAAAAATCGACCCCAACCCCGCGTTCCTCAAATCCAGAGGGATGCTTTGCGCAAGAGGAAATGCGGCCACAAAACATATCTATGACCCGGACAGGCTCAAATATCCCCTGCGGCGTGCCGGCAAGCGCGGCGAGGGGAAATGGGAGCGCATAAGCTGGGAAGAGGCTCTGGACTATACCGCTGAAAAGCTTCTGGAAATCGGAGAAAAATATACCAGGTGCGGAGTAATGTTCATTCCCGGTTCCGACATGCAGTCCCAGTTTGTTAACAGATTCGCGGAGGTTTTCGGATCATACAACATCACATCCCATGAAACCCTTTGCCTGTTGAGCAAGAACAGGGCTTACCTGGATACTATCGGAGAGGTGCCCTACCCTGACGTATATTACAGCAAATACATAATCGTTGCCGGGGCCAATCCATTTGAAGCGTTTATCACCCCGGATACAATGGATTTTTTTGAAGCCCGGAAAAACGGCTGCAAAATTATCGTCCTGGATCCCAGATTTACCAAGACCGCCGCCATGGCGGATGAATGGTACCAGATCAAACCCGGGACGGACATGGCGTTCTTCCTGGCATTGTGCCATGTTATAGCCAAGGAAGAGCTTTATGAAGCCGAGGGTTGCTGTCCGGTAAATACATACGGGTTTGAGGAATTTTTCCTGCATATCAGGAAATACACTCCAGAGTGGGCGGAAAAAGAATGTGGAATCCCGGCTCAGGACATCGCCAGAATAGCCAGGGAGATTGCCGCTGCCGCGCCTGCGGCCATGGTGTATCCGGGAAGGCGTACTTCCGACTATGAGGATTCAACCCAGATCAGACGAGCCATGGCCATAACCAACGCCTTGCTCAACAATTTCGACAAGCCCGGAGGACTTCTGGCCATACGTGAGGTAGGCGTAAAGACCCCTTACTATGATGTTCCCTGGTATGACGATAACCCCTTTGACCGGGTCGAGGCCGGTCTTGTTCCCGGTCTGATTGATCATGAGGGATCATTTCAGCTTATGCGTGAAGCCATAATCTCGGGTGAACCCTACCCCATCAAAGGCTGGTTCAACTTCAAGACCAACTTCATGCAGACCGCTGCCAACAGAAATAAAACCATTGAAATGATTGACCATCTGGAGTTCATCGTAAATATAGACATCGCTATGACCGATACCGCCTGGTATTCCGACGTGGTGCTGCCAGGCGCAAGTTTCCTTGAACGTAAAGATCCGGTTTCAGCGCTTCAGGGATCATCCGCCTGCGCGTGCGCGGTGTTTCGCGACCCGGTAGTTCCTGAAATGTTTGAATCCAGATCTCCATTCTGGATCTGCAAAGAGCTTTCCAAACGGATGGGGCTGGCCGATTCCTTTGACTTCACCATTGACGAGTACAGAAGACAGCAGGTTGACGGCCTCGAGGGTGCCATGGAAGCCATGGAGAACATGGGTGTCTATTACAACCCGAGTAAAACATACGGCATCTACGCGGGTTCGCCCCTTAAAACCCTGACCGGGGTCAAGGAAATCTTCAACCAGCGTTATGAAGCTTCCGGAGTTGACCCCATGCCCGTTTACAGGAGGCCAAAGCAGCCCGCTGAAAACCAGTTCAGACTTGTGGTGGGCAGAACGGCTTTTTTTACCCACAGCAACACCAACAATGAACTGCTGACCGAATTCATGGAAGAAAACACCCTGAACATACATCCTGAACCTGCGACCAGGATGGGCCTGAGTGACGGCGACCTGGTCGAGGTAAAAAGCAAAGCCGGCCAGGGAAGGCTGCGCCTGGAGTTCACGGAAGGAATAGAAAAACAGACTGTTTATACGGCTACGGGATTCGGCGCCCTTTCCCCCGAAATGAGCCTGGTTCATAATAAGGGCGCAAGCATCTCCGAACTGCTGGAGGATTATCATGATGAAATATCCGGCAATATGGCCATGCATGAAACCTTTGTAAGCATAAGGAAGGTGGCCTGATGAAGAAAAAATACTGTATGGTCATTGATTCATCGGTATGTATAGACTGCAAGGGCTGCATGGTATCCTGCAAGGTGCAGCACAAGGTGCCCCGGGGGCGCTGGCGTAACTGGATCAAACACACCGAGCCTGACTTCACCATGGGAAAACATACCTTTGTCCATTTTCAGCCAGGGAACTGCATGCAATGCGACAACCCCACCTGCGTCTATGCCTGCCCCAGCGGGGCTACCTACAAGGATGAGGAAACCGGCATCGTTCACATCAATGAAGGATTGTGCATCGGCTGCGGCAATTGCGTGGTAGCCTGTCCTTACGGCGCCAGATACAGGCATCCCGAAAAAAGGGTTCCGGACAAATGCGACTTTTGCAGGGATCGTCTGGACATGGGGCTTCTGCCTGCTTGCGTGGATACCTGTCCCACCAAGGCCCGGACTTTTGGAGACATGAATGATCCGGACAGCGAAGTCTCAAGACTCCTCCGCGACAGGGAAACCGTTCGAGTGGTCAGCAAACCGGTGGATACCGAACCTAACCTGTTTTACATGGCCGGAGTAATGCCCCTGGACTGGCCTGGTCCGGTTGAATATCCGGCAGCTTACCGGGCAATGACGGGGTTTGTGAACCCCCTGGTAAAAATTGCGGTAGGCCTTTCAGGTCTGGGTGTGGCTGCCATGTTCTTGAAACAAATCTTCACCAGTGATGAAACCTCCGAAGATGACAGCAGGGAGGAAGTTTAGCATGAATAATAAAATGATTCACAGACATGACAAAGGCGCCATTTATATTCACTGGTTCAATGCCCTTTGCTGGATATTTCTGACTCTGACCGGCCTCGGTCTGATCAGCAATGAACATATCAATCCGGTGGGAGCATGGTGGCCTGATCTCATGCGCGGCATCTTCGGCAGCGCCGAAACCCTGATAAACGTCCATATTTATGTTGGATTGTTCTGGGCCGCGGTTTTTCTGATTTATATCCTGGTAAGGTTCAGGGACTCCCTGGCCTTTTTAAAGGAGGTTTTCACCCTTTCCCCCGCCAGGGATGCAGTATGGATGGTCAAGCGTAATATTCAGCTCACTCTGGGCAACAGAGCCATGAAAAAAATGGGGATGACCACCGAGATCCCCCCCCAGGGATTTTATAATGCCGGACAGAAGATTTTTGCCCAGTTGACGGTCATTGCCGGGCTGATCCTGGTTGTTACCGGAATAATCATGTTCATTTCAACCATTATTCTGGATAGCCCTACCCCGGCCGCCTGGTCCAGGACCATCCATTATCTCATGGCCGGACTGGCCTTAGCCGGTCTGCTGGTGCATATCTATATGGCCGCCATTTCCAGAGATGAAAGACCGGCCTTTAAGTCTATGTTCTCCGGCGCGGTACCCGAGGATTATGCCAGGCACCACCATGAACTCTGGTATCAGGAAGTAAAGAACAAGCCCTAATTCGTAATTGATCACGAATTATCCTTTTAGGATATTCAAAATCCGAACAACTTATCAACCTTTAGCTCAAGGAGTAACAGAGATGAACATTAAATTCAAAAACCTTTTTTCAACTCATTTATTTTCAGCCATTGCCCTTTTGTTTTTCATTGGATTTATTGCCGGTGGGCCACTGACGGCTGCGGAAGTGCCCGAACCCGGCCAGGTGCCTACAGTACAGGAAGAGTTCGATCCCGCCCAGGTGGCTAACCCTTATCATACCATTGTCGATATTGATTTTGTAAAGCCTTTTGTCTGCGAAAACCTGTTGCGGGCTGAGCCCAGAGAAGATGTGCTGCTTATAGATTCCAGGCCCAAACGTCCCCGTTATGACCGAGGCCATATTCCCACAGCCGTAAGCATGCCGGACAGCCAGTTCGACGAGCTTGTACATATGCTCCCGGAGAACAAATCGGCCCTGCTCATTTTCCATTGCCAGAACCTGGCCTGACCTCTTAGTCACAACTCCGCCTGGAAGGCGGAAGAACTCGGCTATAACAACGCGGTTGTCTACGCCAGGGGCAATGTGGAATGGGACAGCAGATACGTTTCCTGGACCATTGAAGACATAACAGAGGCGGGGACGGCTCCCGAACTCGAGGCAGAGCCGGAAGCCCCTGTTCCAGCTCCTGCAACGGTAATGGAAATCAAGGAGGGACCTTATGAGGGCTCCATTGATAATGAATTCTTTATGGAACTCATGGAAAACAACCCCGAAAGCATCAGGCTGATCGATGTTCGTACCCAGCAGGAATACGAGGCAGGACACATACCTTCTGCCGAGAGAATGGATATCGACATGCTCGAGGCCAATATCGACTCCTTTACCGACGAGAAGCCTATTGTGTTTATCTGCGCCACCGGCGCAAGAGCGGGTGAAGGATATTACCTGTTTCAGGACAAAAGGCCTGATCTGGAAAACGTATACTATGTAGACGCTGATGTTTCCTTTACCCCTGACGGAGATTTCACCATTCAGTAAGTGATGTCTTCACCGCCTCGCTTTTACGGCGACTTCGGATCAGACTGATCCGGAGTCGCCAAAATACCGCTGAAGGCGTATAACATGCCGTTCATCCGGCTGGAGCGTACTTTTGAAAATTAAGCTCCCCTTTCGTGTAAAGAATTAAGAA
>SKKD01000216.1 GCA_007121655.1 Desulfonatronovibrio sp.
CAGACGTTATGTTCTGGATATCGGTTTTTATGTTCTACTGGGCGGGCTTTTAGGATCCAGGCTTCTGTTTGCCGCTTTTAATCCCGATCTTTTTTTGAATGATCCTCTGGGGATCTTCAAATTATGGCAAGGTGGACTGATTTTCATGGGCGGGGCTATTGTAGCCGCCCTTTTTATGATTATTTTTCTACGCATGAAAAAGCAAAAAATCCTGCCGTGGCTTGACGCAGCCGCTCCGGGAGTTGCTCTCGGGCTTGTTGCGGGCTGGCTTGGATGTCTGGCGGCAGGGTGCGGATATGGCCGGGCTGCTGATCTTCCCTGGAGCATAACCTTTACTCATCCAGGGTCTATCGCTCCCTTGTTTATGACTTTGCATCCTTCACAGATCTATCATATCCTGGCCGCTCTCGTCTGCTTTGTCGTCCTTTTGCAGCTTAAAAACAAACTGACCGCCGGCGGGCAGCTTGCGGGCGTGTTTCTCATAATGTACAGTCTGCTCAGAATGCTCGCGGATCTGTTTCGTGGCGATGTTCAGCCCGAACTTGTCTTTATGGGCATTAACCAGGCCTTGGGTCTTGCGCTGGTTGCCGTTGGTCTGATACTCTTCCATATGCCCTTCGGGCACGAAAAAAAATAACATCAGAGAGATAACAAAATGTATAACATATTTTTTGAACATCCTGTTTTGATTTTTTTGGCGTTTTTGCCCATATTGCCCAATTTGTGGGCCATATTCCATATTTTTAAAAATGATTTTGATACTCCCCAGGAAAAAATGATCTGGCTGGCGGTCTCGGTTTTTATTCCGGTCATCGGCGGTCTTGTATATCTTTTTCTGGGAAGAAGGAGAATAATAGTCGATGCTGAACGCTAAATCCATCATTCTGGGAATTATGTGTCTTTTCCTGGCTTCCTGCGTTACCAGCCAGTCGGACATTGATACTTTGCGTTATCAGGTGCGGGTCCTGGAAAGACAACAGCAGCAAGATCGCCAGGATATGACCCGGAGGCTTGAAGACTATCAGGCCCAGCTGAAAATGGTTGATGAAATGATCTCCGAGACAGAGGGAACAGCCCAGACAACACAGGCCGGCCTCTGGGCCGATGTCGAGTCCATGAAGGTCCAGGTGGCTACATTGACCGGCAGGCTGGATTCCCTGGAAAAAGAATATCTGGAAACCAGGCAGCAGCGCGGGGACGCTGATCAGATACTGCAGGAACTCAGGGCCAGGACCAGGGAACTTGACAGGTCCGTGCAGATGATTTCCAGTCAGCTGGGAGTGGAGATTGCCGAAGCTGAAGTTAGAACAGTTCCGGATCCCGTCCTTTCCCCGGATCCAGCGGATGACGTCCTCACCCGGGATCCCGCGGATGAATGGGCACCTGCCCCTGCCCGGGCTGACTCAGCCAGGGTGCTTTACCAGCGGGCTCTGGATTCGTTTTACGAAAGGGATTATGAACGGGCTCAGGCCTTATGGGAAGAGTTTACTGATAATTTTGCAGACCATGTCCTGACTGCGAATGCGCATTTCTGGCAGGGAGAAAGCTTTTTTCAATTGCAGGATTATGCCCGGGCGGCTCTTGCCTACCAGGAAGTAATAATTAATTTTCCCGAAAGCAATAAAATAAATTCCAGCATGCTCAAACAGGGAATGTCTTTTTTTCGGCTTGGCCGCAAAGAAGCAGGCGAACTGATTTTAAATGAACTGATAAGAAAATTCCCTGACACGGCCGAAGCCGCCAGAGCCAAATCGTTTATGGCGGACCATCAATAATTTTTTGCATTGATAATACGGATTAATAATGGTTTCATCCAAAGAATATTCAAGAATCATCTCGCTTCATTTTTCACCTGAAGTTGTGCGCCGGCCAATGATGTATAATCTGGCCAAGCATTTTGACCTGACGTTTAATATTCTCAAGGCCAGGATCAGCCCCAGGGAAGAAGGACATATGATTCTGGAGCTTTCCGGAAAGCTGGAAGATTACAAAAAAGGCATCTCTTATCTCCAGGAACACGGAATCAGCATCCGGGATGTTGCCCAGTCAATCAGCAGGGATGAGGAATCCTGTACACATTGTGGCCTGTGCACCGCTCTTTGCCTTGCCAGGGCTCTTTATCTGGAGCAGGACAACAGGAAAATCCTTTTTGACAGCACCAAATGCACCGCATGTGGAATGTGTATCCGGACCTGTCCCGTGAGTGCCATGGAAACCGAGGCCAATGGAGATTTTTGACAATTGAAGACAGGGGATTATCTGTTCTTAAAAGGATCAAAAGATTCCGCAGCGGAGTTGAAAACAGAAGATGATAAATATATGGCTTTGGCGGAACTGTACCTTGGGACCGCAATAGGACAGAAGGAACGCGGCCCAGTCGGATTGTATAATTGGTTTTTATTAGTTTCAGGCATTAATAACACTTGCGGTCTTGAGCGGGTGTGTTAAAATAATTTATGTCCATGTGTAAATCGCAATTAAATTTTTATTACTATTTAAAGGAGGAAAAAGTATGATGAAACTAAAGAAGATTTTTTTACTGGCTGTAAGTCTGTTTTTTTTGCTTGGCCTGGGCAGTACCGGTCTGGCACAAGTTGAGACCGTTGTTGAACCAAGGGCCGAGAACTTTGTCTTTTATGTTGATAATTCCGGATCCATGGGCCATCAGTATGAAGACCTGGGCTTGAAAAGCGAGGTCGCCAGAGACGTGCTTCTGGCTATTAATGAAGACCTGCCCGAGCTTGAAGCTAATTTTGGCGTATATACCTACGGGCCTTACTGGCAATACAGGCCTGTAACCGGGTATCACCGCCAGGACATGGCCAACGCCATCAACTCCATTCCTCTCTATTTTGATCTCTTTGGACGCCGGACACCCATGGGTTCCGATCTTCAGAGACTCGATAATGACACCATTTCAGGTCTTCAGGACCGGGTTGCAGTGATCGTGGTGACCGATGGCGAATCAAACGTCGGACCACATCCACGCGAAGTCATGCAGAACATGTACAACACCTACGGCGACAGAATCTGCTTTCACTTCATAAGCCTGGCCCAGAGGCCCCCTGCTGGAACCACCGTCTCTGATGAAGAGGCTTTTGTTGATGAGCTGGCCGGTCTCAACCCCTGTACTGTTAAAGCGGACGCGAACGAATTGCACAGAGACTTTGTCAGAGCTGATTTTATTCAAGAGGTCTTTTACAGCACCCGGGAAGTGGTTACAGAGCCTGCGCCCCAGCCCGAACCTATAATTGTTCCGCCGGAACCCGAGCCGGTTGAAGAGGTCATTGTTTTCAGCAATATTACCTTTGATTTCGACAGCGCGGAAATCAGGCCCGAGTATGAGGATATCCTCAGGGAAGCTGCCGATATAATCATGGATCGCCCGGATACAACCGTACTGGTTGAAGGGCATACCTGCAATATCGGTCCGGCAGATTACAACCAGGGACTGTCCGAGAGAAGGGCCCAGTCCGTGGCTGATTTTCTTGAAGAGGAAGGAGTCAGTGAGGATCGCCTGGAAACAGTAGGTCACGGCCTGACCCAGCCCAGATTTGACAACGACACGATTGAAGGCAGATCACTCAACCGCAGGGTTGAGATGAGCCTGCAGTAACTCCTTAAACCCGGCACCTGCCTGGATGTCAATCCTGTCCATGCGGCAGAAACGACTTTTCAGGCAGGAGCCGGGTTTTAATTTTTTCCCGTGTTTGAATTATAGCCATCAAAGAGCTGTTATGAAAAAAAAACTGGGTTTCATTTTGTTGATCATGGTCTTTCTGTCCTTGAACCATCATCAAGCGCAAGCGCGCAATGCTTCAATTGTTCTGGAAAAGGATCACGCTCTGCACGCTCAATTTCTTGATTTTTCCTTTTCCCGGATCCAGATTCTAAACCGCAATTTTATGCACAATCCGGACAATATCTTTGTTGAACCCCGGGACCCCTTTTTTGTAGCCCGTTACCATAAGGTCGAACCCGCGTCCGTTACTGTCGAAGTCAAAAAGACCAACTCGGGAATGACGCCGTATATCGGAGTTTTACGATATACGGAAATCATATATGAAAGTAACGGCGGATGCAGTATAAGTGTTGTTGAAGGTCCATTCAGCCCGGTACATTACCGCAAGGTTACTGAAATATTTCGATATGTTCAAAACAGGTGGCAATGAAAAGAGTTCCGCAGGTGAAGGCTGCTTTTTAGTGACAGCTGACGATCTGTCGGCCCGACTTTTTTCAACTTGAACTCTCTCTTTACGGAGTTATTCTCAAATGATCAGAATTGCGGTGCTGGGTGGCGGAAGCTGGGGTACGACCCTGGCTGATATGCTTTGCCGGAAAGGTTTTGAAGTCGGACTCTGGGTTCGGGAAAAAGAGCTGGTCAAAGAAATTTCCGTCAAAAGAGAAAACACCTGGTATCTTCCCGGAATAAAACTTTCTGATCGGCTTTTTGTCAGTAGTGAAGCCGGTCAGGTTTTAAAAGGCAGTGATTATATCCTGGTGGTGATTCCCTGTCAGTTTATGCGCGGTGTTCTGGAGTCCCTGCGCGATATTTTTCCTCAAAATCCGGTTACCATCTGTGCCAGCAAAGGGGTGGAGCTTGCGACCCTCAAACCTCAATCCAGCGTAATCAATGAAGCCCTGGCCGGCAAAAATCCGAGGTACGCAGTATTATCAGGCCCATCCTTTGCCGGTGAGGTGAGCAGGAGGCTTCCAACGGCCGTCAGTCTTGGATGTGAGGATATTGATCTGGGCAGGTTATTGCAGGACATTATGAGTACGGATTTTTTCCGGGTCTATGCAAACCCGGATTACCGGGGTGTCGAACTTGGCGGGGCGCTGAAAAATATTATGGCTGTTGCCGCCGGCATTTCCGATGGTCTGGAGTTTGGCCTTGACGCCAGAGCAGCCCTTATTACCAGGGGGCTGGTGGAAATGAGCCGTTTCGGAGTCGCCCTGGGAGGCAGGGAAAGAACATTTATGGGACTTTCGGGAATGGGCGACCTTGTACTTACCTGTACCGGGGATCTGAGCCGCAACCGCCAGGTCGGTCTTGCCCTGGGCCGGGGAAAGACCCTGGCTGATATCCTGGCTGAAAGTAAAACAGTTGCCGAGGGAGTTAAGACCACGGAGTCTGTTTACAGGTTAAGTCAAAAGCTGGGCGTGGAAATGCCGATTACCGAACAGGTCTATAGTGTTCTTTTTGAGAATAAGGATCCCAGATCGGCTGTTGAGGAGCTTATGACCAGAGAGCTGAAAATTGAACAATAACCGGATCTTTCCCAGGTGCATTTAGTCAAACTCGCATTAGCCAAATTATTGTGGCTGGGCATAGTTCTTCTGGGGATAACCCTGCTCAGCTTCTGGATCATTCATCTTGCCCCGGGCTCACCAACCGACATGCAGACTACCCTGAGCCCCACCGCCGGAGCAGAGGCCAGGGAACGCCTGGAAAAGATATACGGACTTGATCAGCCCATCCATATCCAATACCTGAACTGGGTCCAGAGAGTGGTCAAGCTTGATTTCGGCACCTCGTTAAGCGGCGACCACCGTCCGGTCTGGGATAAAATCAAAGAGCGTATCCCGCTGACCCTGAGCCTGAATATCATTTCTCTTGTACTGATTCTGGGGATAAGCATTCCCATCGGCATTTTTTCAGCCCTTTACCAGGGGGGCTTATTTGACAGGTCCATGACCATCTTCGTGTTCATTGGCTTTGCCATGCCCAGTTTCTGGCTGGCTCTGCTGCTGATGATGGCTCTGGGCATATACTGGCCTGTATTTCCCATTTCAGGAGTCACTTCCCTTGATTTTGAATATTTAAGCTTCTGGGGCAAGGCGTTGGATCTGGCCAGGCATCTGACCCTGCCTGTGTTTGTCTTTACCATTACCGGCCTGGCAGGAATGTCCAGATTCATGAGGACCTCCATGCTGGAGGTATTGCGCCAGGATTATATTCTCACCGCCAGGGCCAAAGGGCTGCCTACAAGGGTGGTGGTCTTCAAACACGGCCTGCGCAATGCCCTCATGCCGGTAATAACCATCCTGGGATTGTCGGTGCCCACCCTGATAGGCGGGAGCGTTATTGTCGAATCCATTTTTTCTTTGCCGGGCCTGGGCCAACTTTTTTATCATTCGGTTCTGGCCAGGGATTATCCCCTGATCATGGGCAATCTGGTCCTGGTTTCAGTACTGACTCTGGCCGGAAATCTTCTGGCCGACCTTGGTTACGCCCTGGCTGATCCAAGAATACGTCTTGGGGCAGGGAGGCAATAGGGCATGGTTTACCGGTTCCTGCTCAGTATCTTTTCGTCAAGATACATACTTCTGTCTCTGGGTCTGTTTATTGTTGGGACCATGAGCCTGGTGGCAATATTTGCGCCGTTCATCGCCCCGTATCATCCCACGCAGATCAATGTTGAAGCCGTTCTTCATCCCCCTTCCTCCACCTATCTTCTGGGCACGGACAATCTGGGGCGGGATGTATTTTCAAGGCTGGTATACGGAGCAAGGATTTCTTTGTGGGTTGGGTTCGTTGCCGTTGGCATATCTCTGGCCATCGGCATACTGCTGGGTCTTATTGCCGGTTATTTCGGAAGGCTGGTTGACGAGGTGATCATGCGCTTTGTGGATGTCATGCTCTGCTTTCCTTCATTTTTTCTTATCCTGGCCGTAATCGCTTTTTTAGAACCGAGCCTGACCAACATCATGATCGTTATCGGCCTTACTTCATGGATGGGAGTGGCCAGGCTGGTCCGGGCGGAAACACTGACCCTCAGGGAAAGGGAGTTTGTGCACGCCGCCAGGCTTGGCGGAGCAGGGACCTGGCGGCTGCTCCTGATACATATCCTGCCCAATGCCATGCCTCCGGTCCTGGTTTCAGCCACCCTCGGAGTGGCAGCTGCAATTCTGACTGAATCCGCCCTCAGCTTTCTGGGCCTGGGAGTTCAGCCTCCCACTCCAAGCTGGGGCAACATCCTGATGGAGGGCAAGGATGTCATGGGAGTAGCTTACTGGTTGTCCATATTTCCCGGGTTAAGCATCCTGATTACGGTCCTGGGATACAACCTTTTGGGGGAAAGCGTCAGGGACCTGCTGGATCCGAGGCTGAAGCGGAACTGAGCGCTCTGGTTTATTAATCCGGTGACCGCTTGTGGTAAAACTCTGCCATATTCACGGATGCGTGCCCCTGAACAGCATGCTGAAAAACCCTCTGCCCGGCAGCTTGCCCAAAAGCGTCTTTTGTTTAAATCTTTGCAACCCGCGACTTTCTGGTCTATGAATACTTCTCACAGGCAGAGAAGCCTGCTTTACAACCCGTAGAATCAGACAACAACCGGAATTATGACATGCTTGAAATACTGCGTATAAAAAATCTGGCCCTGATTGAGGATATGGAACTTGAATTCCATCCGGGGCTCAATGTACTTACCGGAGAATCCGGTGCCGGCAAGTCATTTATCCTGAGAGCCCTGGACTTTATCATGGGAGAAAAGATCCAGGCTTCAATGGTCAGGCCGGGCTCGGAAAAAGCCCTGGTTGAGGCCTTGTTTACCGTGGATGGCCAGGAGCTTATTTTAAGAAGAGAACTGGTGAATGAAACCGGCAGAAGCCGCTTTTTCCTGAACGATTCCCTAAGCTCCCAGGAAAGGATTCAGTCCCTGAGGGACAAGATGCTGATTCATACCAGCCAGCATGGCCAGCAAAAACTTCTCAAACCAGGTTTTCACGGTTATATTCTTGATTTGTTTCTGCCCGATAAAACACATCTGTCCAAACGCATCCAGACCCTAGGAGAATTACAGAAGGTTTCTTCAGAAATCGCGGCTCATGAAGCTAAACTATCAAATCTGTCCGAAAAACGGGAATACCTTGAATTTCAACGATCCCAGATTGAAAAAGTCAAACCCAAAAAAGGGGAAGAAGAAGAGCTGATTTCAAAAAGGGAGCGGATAAAGACAGGAGCGGAACTTGCCCAGTCAGTCCAGAAGGCCATGGATATCCTGCATACTCCTGAAAAAAGCCTGCTGGATTCATTTTTTGAATTGAAAAAAATATTAGTATACCTAGCTGAGAAAGATCCGCTGTTTTCAAACCAGGCGGAAGAGCTTGAAAATGTTCAGGCACTTTTAGAAGATATCAACCAGACCCTGAGGTCAGCCAATACCCGGGCCGACACCATGGAGCTTGAATCACTGGAGTCCAGGCTCTGGGAACTGGCTCAACTCAAAAGAAAACTGAATCGCAGCCTTGAGCAGATTCTTTGCCTGGAACGAGAGATCAATGAAAATATATCTTTTCTGGACCAGGGAAAGCTTGATTTGATGCAGCTGAAAAAACAGGAAGAAAAACTTGTAAAAGAACTTTCAGCTATTATCAAAGAATTGGACGAAATGCGAAAAGTAAACGCCGGTATTCTCAAGGGCAGGCTTGAACATGAACTGCGTTTTCTGGGCTTTTCCGAACATATCAGGATTGACTTCGAGTTCAGCCCTAATGAAATATACCCCGGAATTTTTGAAAACAAACTAAGGCTTTTATGGGTGCCCAACCCTGGACATCCTGCCCAGCCCCTGGACAAGATTGCCTCCGGAGGCGAACTTTCCAGGTTTTTGCTTGCCCTGGTCGGCCTTAAATCAGAACAGAATCTGCCCACCCTTTTGTTTGATGAAGTGGACGCGGGTATTGGCGGAACCATCCTTAACCAGGTGGGACGGCGCATCAAAGATCTGGCAGGAAAACGCCAGGTAATTCTGATCACCCACTGGGCTCAACTGGCCTGCATGGCAGAGAAGCATTTTCTGGTTCAGAAAAATGTTGTCGGGGGTGAGACGTATACCTTATGCGCCGGGTTAAGCGGGCAGGAATCAAAACAGGAACTGGCCAGAATGGTCGGCGGAGACCAGGGCCTTGAACTGGTGGCGGAGCTGAGAAATAATGCTTGAAACTAATATTAAACCTTCCTGCCTTAAACCCGAAATCCAGGCAATTACTTATGCCGGTTCCGGAGATTTTGTCCATCTCTATATGCAACCCCCAGCCTGGGGATACAGGCCCGGTCAGTTTGTGATGGTCAGGCCCGGGGAATGGGGCAATGACCCTGTCTGGCCAAGGCCTTTTTCCATATGCGAAAAAACTTCGGACAGCCTGAGGCTGTTCATTCAGGTTGTGGGCAGGGGTACGAGTCTGATCAGCCGGCTGCAGCCAGGCAGCACCCTGGATATGTGGGGACCACTGGGCAACGGATTTAGCTTTGATCCTGACGTTCCATTGCTGATTCTGGCAGGAGGCATGGGCATTGCTCCTTTTATAGGACTTTGTAAAAGACACCCCCATCCCGGACGGATAAACTTTCTTTTCGGACATCGCATGGGCATTGAATGCTATCCATTTGCAGAATTGCCGCAAAAGGTTAATAAAACACATCTGAATCAGCAAACCGCCGGCGATATTGTGTCTTTCCAAAAAGTCTTGGAAAAGAGAATCCGTGATTTTTCCGGTAGAGGAAGGATTCTGGCCTGCGGACCGTCGCCTTTCCTGAAGGTGGTCCGGAAATATTCCATAGAGTCCGGGGCGGACACATGGATATCCCTGGAAAATAGAATGGCCTGCGGAGTGGGTGCCTGTCTTGGCTGTGTGACTGGAACAACCACTGGAGAATACCTCCAGACCTGCACACACGGACCTGTTTTCAGGGCGGACGAGGTTGTTTTTGAAGAAGATGACCGGTTATTATCAGCAAAACCACATTTATAGTTGAAGGCAATCATGGATCTTGGCGTGACGCTTGGAGCATTGAGACTTAAAAACCCGATAATGACCGCTTCCGGGACATTCGGGTATGGCCTGGAATTTACGTCCTACGGCCGGCTGGAAGAATTAGGGGCGATAGTGGTCAAGGGTCTTTCCTTACAGCCCAGAAAAGGCAATCCCATGCCCCGAATCGCAGAGACGCCCTGCGGAATGCTTAACGCCATAGGTCTTCAGAATATCGGGGTTGAAAAGTTTTTACAGGAAAAACTGCCCCGTCTTCCCTGGAAAGAAACCCCCGTGGTAGTCAATCTCTACGCCCAGAAAGCTGAAGAATTTGCAGATTTAGCCGCTGTGTTGGGATCCGAGCCAGGCGTGGGAGCTCTGGAGGTAAATATCTCCTGCCCTAATGTCCGGCAGGGCGGTCTGCAGTTTGGTCAGAACCCGGATGCCGCTGTAAGGGTAGTGGAGATGGTGAAAAAAAATGCCGGCCAAAAACCGGTCATCGTCAAGCTCAGTCCCAATGTTGCGGATATAAAAGTAATTGCAGGGGCTGTGGAATCTGCTGGTGCGGATATTATTTCCCTGATTAACACCATTGGGGGAATGGCCGTGGATATCCGGACCAGGAAACCATGTCTGGCCAATGCATTTGGAGGTCTTTCAGGTCCGGCCATAAAGCCCGTCGCCCTGAAGATGGTTTACGAAGTTTGCAGTACGGTTAAAATCCCGGTGATCGGCCTTGGCGGAATTACCAGTGCCCGAGATATCCTGGAATTTATCCTGGTCGGGGCCAGCGCTGTTCAGATAGGCACCGCCACTTTCACCCGTCCGGACAAGGTTTTCACACTTGTGAATGAACTCAGGGAGCTGGTAACCCAACTGGAGATTGAGGACTGGGCCCGGTTCCGGGGAAGCCTCGAGACGTAACAACAAGAATTAAGAGCTCCTTTGCTGCTGTCTGCCGCAAAAGTTCCCTATATCAGCTTGTTGAAAAAGACCCTACCAGGCAGGGTGTTCAAAACCCGCTTCCATACCCGCTTGAGCGCTGTATTAAAGAATCATTGAAGGCCCGCCGTTAATACCATTTAACACCTTTATTTTTCTGGTCACACTGTTTCCGGGGACTTGAGGAAATATAGATTTACATATATAAAAATTATCAAATCATTGCTATTGAAAGCTATTTCGCATGCCCATAAGGAGATAAGAATGCCCCAGCCGTTAAAAGAAGCCGTTGCCCTGTGCAAGATCATAATGCGCAACGGCTATGACGCATATGTCATAAATGCTCCCTTGCAGCAGAAAGCAATGGACAGCTTTAATCCCGAAGTCGATATCTGCACTGAGCTTGATTCTGAAGGACTGGCCAAACTTTTTTCCGGTTTTGAAGAATCCCTGGCTCCTGATTTTTCCGGGAGTTTGATTCAGGACGATATCAGGTTTAATTTTTTTCCGGCTGATATTATTGAAAGCTCATATACCGACGGGACCATTGCCAGGCTTACCCCAAGACTGGTGAAAAACCTCGAGGCCATGGGAGAGCTGCCGCTTTCATGGGCCTGCCCGTATATTCCAAGGGTACGGGAGGCTTTCGACGGCTTTGAAAAGCTTGACTCAGGACATATCTGTCTGGAAGGGATACCTGATGAAACCCTGAAAAAAGACTATCTTCGGGCTGTCAAGGCTTTGCGCTTTTCCGCCAATTATCACCTGCCGATTGAGGGCAATACCTGGCTGGCAATTCTCAGGGCATGCCGCAGAGTCCTGGATTATGTTTCAGTGACCGATTTTATGGATGAGTGGCGCAAGGTTGAAGCTGAAAATATGTACCGGTTTGTCGAACTTTTGTATGACAGCATGATCCTGCACGGACTTGTGCCGGAGCTGACATCCTTAAGCAGGGTAAAGCAGATCAAAAACCCTGAAAACGGAGAGGAGCCCCTCTGGAACCATACCGTTGAAACCATGCGCCGCTATCCTGAAGAACTTCCCTATGACTGGTACGGAACTTTGGCCTGCCTTTTTCATGACGTGGGCAAGCTTTTTGCCGGAGAATACTTTGAAAACCGGATTAATTTCTATCAGCACCACCGGATAGGGGCCAAAGTAACCAGGAAGATACTTAAAAGGCTCAGGTTCAATACTGATGAGGTTGACCTTATCAGCCATCTTGTCCGTCATCACATGCGCTTTCACTTCATGCTTACCGACAGGGGAATCAGAAGGTTCAAGAGCCTGGCTGAATATTCAAGACTGATAGAAATGGCCAGGGCGGATATAAAGGCCCGAAACGGCAGCTACAAAGAATTCAACCATAATATGAAGATGCTTGACCGGGCGGACCTCTCCCAGGAGATGCTTGAGCCCTTGCTCAATGGCCACGAGATAATGGATTTTACCGATATCAAGCCGGGACCGGCTGTGGGCATTATCCGGGACGCCCTGCTTGAAGCCCAGGTTTCAGGCGATGTAACCTCAGTGCCGGAGGCCATAGAATTCATTATGCGTTACCAGAAAAAGGAGCAGATTCAATAAACAATTTTCTTGATCTGGATTTTGAACAGGCCGGTCAGATCCTGGAGTCCATGGGGGAGCCGGCATACAGGGCCGGGCAGGTGATGAAGTGGATATGGGGGCAGGGAATCGGTGACTTTGATTTGATGACCAATATCACCAAAAACCTTCGGGCAAAGCTTAATAATGATTTTCAGGTTTTATGGCCTTTGGTCAAACAGGCTGAGACCAGCGTTGACGGGACAACAAAGTTTTTACTGAGACTGGCTGACGGCAGGGTAATTGAGAGCGTCATTATCCCGGCTGGTGATCACTATACTCAATGTCTGTCCACTCAGGTGGGTTGCCCTATGGGCTGCGTGTTTTGCAGCACCGGCAAAATGGGATTTGAAAGAAATCTGACCAGCGGGGAGATCTCCAGCCAGATTATAGCAGCCAGACATTATCTTATTGGTAAAAATGATCCTCTGCCTGTAAGCAATCTGGTCTTTATGGGTATGGGAGAGCCGCTTCTCAATTGGACACAGGTAAAAAAGGCCCTTGAAATAATCCGGGCCGCTGATGCCTTGAATTTTTCCAGGCGAAAAGTAACCTTGTCCACAGTTGGAGTCCGGGATAAACTGACTGAATTCGGCGATTCAAAACTGGCCCTCACCGCAGTATCCCTGCACGCCCCGGAGCAAAGTCTCAGAAAAAGGCTTATGCCCGCAGCAGCAGTCTATGAACTTGATGAGCTTATTGCCTGCCTGGAAAATCTTCCCCTTGCCCCGAGGGAAAGAATAACCATTGAGTATGTCATGCTCAAGGGAATCAATGATTCCCTTTCCCATGCCCGGGATATGGTCAGAATCCTGTCCAGGGTCAAATGCAAAATCAATCTCATAAAGTACAACCCCGGACATGAACCTGGCTTTGAATCTTCTGATCATGAAACCATCGGGGCTTTTCAGGATTTTTTGCGGTCCAGGGGGTTTACGGTTATGCTGCGCAAGAGCATGGGAGCGGATATTGATGCTGCCTGCGGACAGCTTAAGGCCAGGTACGCGGACAATTGAACAAAATGAGCTGTGCCCCTTGAGTAATCTTACTGCATTGGCACGGGAAACAAGGATGGTTACAATTATTTTTCGACAGGGGTTAACTGGTATGCCAAAAGGAGTATTGTTTTGAAACCTGATTTTGATAAAGGAGATGGACTGCTGCCTGCCATAGTCCAGGAATATGAAACCGGCGAGGTGTTGATGCTGGCTTATGTCAATCAGGAAGCCTGGGCCAGGACTCTGGAAACAAGGGAAGCCCACTACTTCAGCAGGAGCAGAAAGGCTATCTGGCACAAGGGCGGGACATCAGGCCATGTACAGAAGATTAAGGAAATCAGGGTGGACTGTGATTTTGATGCCATTCTTTACAAAGTAGAACAGATTGGGGGTGCAGCCTGCCATAAGGGATACAAAAGCTGTTTTTTTACCCGGGTTGAGGATCAGAAATTTGAAATTTGCGAAAACATGGTTTTCGATCCCAAGGAGGTCTATAATAAATGAATAATGACAACATGTTAAAGCTTGGGATTCCCAAAGGTTCATTGGAAGATGCAACCATGCGTCTTTTTGCCAGGGCCGGATGGAAGATCAGGCCTCATCACCGGAACTACTTTCCCGAGGTTAACGACAGGGAACTGACCTGCTCTCTTTGCCGGGCGCAGGAAATATCAAGATATGTGGAAAACGGAACCATGGATGCCGGCCTGACGGGCAAAGACTGGATCATGGAAAATGAATCCGATGTTGTGTTGGTTTCAGACCTGATTTATTCGAAAGTCAGCAACCGGCCGGCCAGATGGGTTTTGGCAGTGGCAGGAGACTCCCCGTTCAAAAGACCGGAAGACCTGGCCGGAAAAAAAATCGCCACAGAGCTGAAGAACTTTACCCACAACTATTTTAAAAATGCCGGAATTCCTGTAGAAGTTGAATTTTCCTGGGGGGCCACAGAGGCCAAAGTTGTGGAAGGGCTGGCCGACGCCATCGTTGAAGTGACCGAAACCGGCACTACCATCAAGGCTCACGGGCTTCGGATCATTGCGGATATGCTCCAGACCAACACCCAGTTCATAGCGAACAAAAAAGCATGGCAGGATCCCTGGAAAAGGAAGAAGATTGAGACTATCAATACTCTTCTGCACGGCGCTCTGCGGGCTGACCTGCTGGTTGGACTGAAAATGAACGTCCCTCAGGACAGAATGGATGAGGTTATGGATCTTTTGCCCAGCATGACTGCTCCGACAGTGGCCAATCTGTATAATACGGACTGGCTGTCAGTGGAAATTGTGGTTGAGGAGGATCAGGTCAGGGATCTGATTCCGTTGCTTCAGTCAAGAGGTGCTGAGGCTATTATCGAGTACTCATTGAATAAGGTCATATAAGCACTGGTTTATGATAAAAATATTGCCTCTTTTCATAATATTGCTCCTTGTCGCCGGATGCGCTCACATTCCCCGGCAGGAATCGCGCATTTCGCCAAAAGAAGTTGAAAGCCGCCTTAATCTGGCGAAAATGTATCTTATGGAAGCTGAACCCAGGGTGGCTCTCGAGGAACTGAGGCTTATCGAACATGAGGCAAGAAATAATCCCCAACTGCATTTTTTTCTTGGAGTTACCTACAAGCTTCTCAATGATCATGAAAGATCAGTCAGGGCATACGAAAAATCCGTAACTCTCGATCCCGCTTATGGCGATGCATGGAACAATCTTGGGCAGGCCAGGCAGGCCTCGGGAGATTTGGAAGGCTCCCGCAGGGCATATGAACAGGCATTGGCCCTGGACGGATACATGACCCCTGAGTTTGCAGCCTACAACATGGCATCTCTTCTGGCTGAACAGGGTAAATTTGATCAGGCCCTGGCTTATTCCCAACTGGGAATTGAGAAAAACAGGCGTTATATTCCCCTTTATCTGCAAAAAGCCGAGCTGCTGCGAAGAACCGGCAGATCCGAGGAAGCGGTACAGGTTCTTGAGAAAGGGGTCCTTGCCAGGCCTGACAGTATGCATCTTAGGTTGATGCTGGCCGAGGAATTTATAAGGGTTGGACGTGTTCATGACGCCAGAAAATGGTTTTTGCAAATAATTGAACAGGACTCTGTATCTGATGAGGCTAAAACAGCCGCTCATTACCTGGAAGTCCTCCGGTAAGGCAAACTCTTTAAGGATACTTGGCGTCAATCCCTGGATTTATGATTTTGCCGCCTATAATGTCTGGTCAAGGCCGGCAGGTCTGCTCACCTGCCTGGACATGTTTGCCCGGTCAGGATGTGACACCGCCCTTATCGACCTCATGGACCAGGACCTGTCTGACTTGAAATGGACTGACCATAAAAAAACGGGCAAAGGACCTTATCCCAAGGTTGCATTGCCCAAGCCCTTTGTCCTTAAAGATGTTCCCCGTCAATTCAGCAGATATGGTCTGCCGCGACAAAGAGCTGTCGAGGCTTTTTCAGAGCTTGATCCGAAACCCGACCTGATCCTTGTGACTTCTCTTATGACCTATTGGTATGCCGGAATAATCTCCGTCATAGGCATGATCAGGGAAATTATGCCCGGGGTCAAAGTCTGTCTGGGGGGCATATACGCTACTCTCTGCACTGATCATGCCCGCGGACTTGATGCAGACATGGTTGTTTCAGGCCCTCTCGAACGTCCTGACAATTGGCTCCGGGTTTGGGAATTGATGGGGAAAAAATCCCCTCCCTTGCCGGAACATGCCGGGATGATTCCTGATACATCTTATTATCAGGAGCCTGATTTCTCAATCTTAATGTGCTCCAGAGGATGTCCCTTCAAATGCCCTTATTGTGCCTCTTCAATGCTTTATCCCGGATTTCGCCAGTCTGATCCTGATATTGTGATTGCTCATATAAAGGCTGAGTATGAACGCGGAACCAGGGATTTTTGTTTTTATGATGACGCGCTCCTGGTAAACCCTGAAAACCTGCTCTATCCTGTCCTGAACTTTATTATTGAACATAATTACAATCTGAGACTCCATGCTCCCAATGCCCTGCACATCAAATATCTGACTCCCCGGATCTGCACGCTTTTAAAACAAGCCGGGCTGAGCACCATCAGGCTTGGACTGGAAACAACTGACTTCAAAAATCGCCGGGACGCAAAACTTCTCTTTGAAGAATGGCGCGATGGTATCTTTAATCTGTTGCAGGCCGGATTTGTCAGACGCGATATCGTGGTGTATGTTCTGACAGGTTTACCCGGCCAGACTGAAGAAGAAGTTGAAGCCACATTGAGAGAATGCCTGAAAATGGGCATCAGACCGGAACTTAACTATTATTCTCCGATCCCTGGAACACCGTTGTTTAAAAAAGCCGTGGAAGTTTCCGGGTATGCCCTGGATGAACCACTCTTTCAAAATAACTCCATCTGGCCCTGTGTACAGGGTGGTTTTTCCTGGGAGACGCAGAAGTGCTGGAAAAAGAAGATAAGAAACCCTCAGTAGCCAGGTGTGTCGGTTAAAACTACTCCGGCCCGGTAGCATCTGAAAAGGAATCAAACCTGTGACCCCTGACTGGCTGAAAATAATTTGTATTCGCAAAAGGAGTAATTATGACCACGATAATGCCTGAAGATAAAAACGCCCGTAGAGCCGTTAAATGGATTGGAGAGGAACTGCAGGAAGGCAAAAAGCTGGATAAGCTGATAGCTGAAGCCGGCATGAGGTTCAACCTGAGTCCCACTCAAGAGCAATTTGTAATAAAATTTTTCAAGGACCCGGATAAGCTGACCAAATCTGAATGAAAATATTGCACAGACAGATTATTAAGGAGGTTACCCTGATTTTCGGGGTGACACTGTCCTCGATGATCTCACTCATCGTCATCGGGAGAATGATTGACCTGAAGGACATCTTTGTAGGTCAGAATATCGCCATTCTGGATGTCCTAAAAGCTTTCTTTTTCCTGAGTCCTTCATTCTTAAGCCTGGTGATTCCCATTGCCTGCATGCTGAGTATTTTCCTGTGTTTTCTCCGAATGGCCAGCGACAGGGAGCTGACGGCTCTGCAGGTTAGTGGAATATCCATAAAGAATCTTGTGTTTTCTCCTCTGATTTTTTCACTGGCCGCATTCGTCGTTACTTTATATGTTTCCATGCATCTCGTAGCCTGGGGCATTGATAACTTTCGAAAAACAGCCCTGGAGATGATCAAATCCCAGACAGAGCTCTCAATTCAGCCTGGGGTGTTTAATCAGTTTTTGCCCGGCATGGCTATTTTCGCCCAGCAGACCGATCTCGAAACCAGAAGTCTGCAGGAAATATTCATCAGGGATGAAACCCGGAAGGAAAGTCCATTGACCATTATTGCTCCTCATGGACGAATCATTACCGATACCGAACAGGGTGAAATCTTTTTCATTCTGGAGCAGGGACGAATTTACCAGGATGACCAGAAAGAAAACATCGTGGTTTCATTCGGAGAATACCGGATCAGACTGGATCTGTTCGGTCTTATTGGAAATATTGAGCTCGGGGATAAGGATCCGGAAGAAATGTCCTGGGCGGAACTTGCAAGAGCCAAAACCGGGAAAGATCCGGAGAGCAGGGCATATCGTCTTATCATCCTGGAGCAGCATAAAAGATTTGCCCTGCCTCTGGCTTGTCTTATCCTGGGTTTTTTTGCCGTACCCCTTGGCATGACGCTCCAGGGAGTCGGAAGAAACTGGGGACTTTTTCTGGCCATCATGTGTTTTCTTATTTATTACAGCATGTTTACTGCCGGATACAGCCTTGGAGAAGTGGGAGTGATCCCTCTTTTTATTGCTCTTTGGATACCAAACTTACTTTTTTTGGCATTGGCTGTTGCCGGTTTCTATTTTTATGGCCAGGGCAGAGAGTTTAATCTAAAAAATTTCATCACCAAATACCTGAGAAAAGATAAAGATGCTCTCCATTCTGAATAGATATCTTCTTCGGCAGAACCTTTTTATAATGTTTATCATACTTCTCTCAGGGATAAGCATTTACCTGGTTGTTGACCTTCTGGAGCGGATCAATAACATCGTTGACTCTGAAGTGGGATTCGCCATCGCACTGAAGTATTTTGCCTATAAGATCCCCTTGATAATCGCCCAGATATTTCCGGCCATTTTCATGTTGTCAGTGATCATCCAGGTGGCCGTCATGTTTTACAACAACGAGATGCTTGCCCTGGAAACAAATTCCATTTCTTTTTCCAGGCCGGTGTTCTTTTTCATTACATACGCTTTTGTCTTTTTCCTGATCCTTCTGGCTTTCTCAGAAACCATCGGAGTCACGGGATACCAGAAAACAGAACATATCTGGAACGTTGATATCCGGCAAAGACAGGTTGAAGAGAAGGAAATAAACGATCTCTGGTTCAAAGAAGAACAAAAAATCATCTTTGTGGGCAAGGCCTGGCCCGAACAGGGAAGGGGAAAAGACATAGCCATATACGACCTGGAAGGGGCGGACACCATTAAAAGAATAATCCGGGCGGATACTTTTGTGACCCGGCCGGACAAGTGGATTCTGAGTGATCCGGTCATTTTGCAAACCCACGAGTTTCAAAAGACTGCCGTGGATCAGCTGGAATTCCCCATCAAAACAGAACTTTCATCATTTACAATCAGAGATTCGAGATTGCCGTTAGATGCTTTATCCATTTTTACTCTGGGCAGTCTCATCACACAGCTTAAGGAAAGCGGATCAAATGTGGAAAAGCTGGCAACAGCCTGGCACAGCAAAATAGCATACGCCTTTGCCCTGGTGATTATGACCATTCTGGGCCTGGCACTGGCTACGGTTATTAAGAATATTTATGCCCTGGTGACCTTAAGTCTGGTCATTGTGTTTTTGTACTACACGGTTTATGTGTTTGGAGTAAGCTATGCTGAAGAAGGGATAATAGCCCCATTCTGGGGAGCCTGGCTGGCCAATATTCTGTTCGGCACTCTGGGAATGGCTCAGATACTGTGGGCGGATAGAAGTTGATTGCAGGGTGCCAGAGAGCAGTCACTAATAGCTGCTGATTTTTTCCACCATCCTGGCCCATAACTGTTCTTTACCCAGCCCTGTTTTAGAAGAACAAACAATAGGATGCTCGGCCAAGCCAAGAATTTGGGTCCAGGTCTTGCGGATTTCGCTTAAGTGTTTTTGTTTGCATTTGTCGGCTTTGGTCAGGACTGCTATCAAATCCAGATTCAAGGATTTGACATACTGGGCCAGATCAAGATCTAAAACCTGTGGCTCAAGACGTGAGTCGAGCAAAAGGACCACAGCTTTGAGGTGTGCATTATCTTCAAGAAACTTTTGGATAAGCAGGCCCCATTTTTCCCGTTCAGCTTTAGAGCATCTGGCATATCCATATCCGGGCAGGTCGACCAGATAAAATTGCACGGGTTCGACCAGATAAAAATTTACACTCCTGGTCTTGCCCGGGGTGGAGCTGGTTTTAGCCAGTTTCTTGCGGCCTCCGAGGACATTAATAAGTGATGATTTACCAACATTTGACCGGCCGGCCATGGCAATCTGAGGCAAATCCGGTCCTGACAACTGGCCCGGGGTATATGCGGTTTTTTCTAGTATGATTTTGTACATCTGATTACCCTTTTAAGTAACTTGAAGCGTATTAATAATTAATTCAGTGTATTATATTTTTGCCATGCAGATTGCTTCGGTCGATTCGCTCCCTCGCAATGACAGGTGAAGCGTAATCAAGGCTGTGACTATCAATTGTCATTGCGAGCGAGTCTTCCTGCCCTGTTGAATACACGAAGTGCAGGCGCAGCCATTCAACCGGGGCGAGCGCGGCAATCTCTATAAGTTCAGGTCAATCAAGTTACTTGCAGGTTTGGTCCCGGGCCGCCCGGGTGGAGCGCTCACAAGGTACTGGATACCTAATTTACTTGGTTCTTTTTGTAAACAGCCAATGAGGATAAGGGGTGGTTATGAGAAACTTGTTTGTTATTATGGCCCTGGCTTTACTGGTAAGCTCATGCAAGACGCTGGAGACTGAAGACATGTTTTATCCTGAAAATTCTTATGCAGGCGTCGAAAAAAAAGCGGTTTTCACTGTCAGATTAACATCTGCTGATCTTGAGCGAACTACCAGGCCTGAATCAGTTTTCCGGAAAAAAGCCATGGAAAAGTGTTTTGTTCATACTGCCAGACAGGTTCTTGAACTTCAGCCCTTGTTGAAGGGCAGCCTTGTTGCCCCTGTTGCTCATCAGGATGCCGGATTTTTTGAACTTAAAGGGCAAATCAACCCTGCCAGGGCTACATTGACTGATGACCTGGTCCAGGATTTCCAATGTTCTCTGCATATCTATCCTTATTTCAGCCAGGCAGGTGAAATAGTTGCACTGGAAGAACAAAGAACCATGGTCGCCAGGGGACACAGAGTCACCCTCACGCTTTTTGAAGGCTATCCGGACGAAATGCCTGCTTATTTTGTTATCGGCCGCAAGACCTCCCCTCAGGGTGTTAATCTGATCAGCATATTCGGATCTGGAAGGATAGTCCAGATAGTGGGTAAAACAAGCCATGGAGAAGACAATTTATACCGGAATCAAACCCTGGCCCAGGGAATTATAATGGAGGCCAATCATGAAGTCGCCAAAGAAGACCTTATTTTCCTTGCCAGAATGGATGTGAGGACAATAGAAACAGCGAAGGAGACCCCGGACATTTCCTCCGCTCCAACTGAAACTGAAGATGAAATATGGGTAAGGCCGAAAGTCAGAGAGCAGGAAACGGCTCCATCGGAGATGAAATAACCATGAACACGTTTTCCGTATATCAGATCATTGTGGTCAATGGGCCGAACCTCAGGTTTGTTGGTCAACGGGATACAAAGGTTTACGGTGATGGAAAAATTGTTGATATTCCTGATATTCTTTATAAGAACAACAAGAACCTGTCATCCCGGATAAACCTCGATTTCTTCCAGGCCAATGGAGAAGGAGAAATCATCGACAGACTGGAAAAGGCCTGGCAAAGCGGTATCTCCGGTATGGTCATAAATCCCGGTGCATACACCCACACAAGCCTGGCTCTGGCTGATTGCCTTGGCTGGATAGCTGTTCCTTTTGTTGAAGTGCACCTGAGCAATGTATGGAGCAGGAATAAAATCAGACATCAAAGTCTCACCGCTGTTCACAGCATTGGAATAATTGCCGGATTTGGCATAATGAGCTATGTTTATGGATTACAAGCACTTGTGGATTTTCTGGATAAAAGCAGCAATACCCGGGAGGATAAATAATGCTTTCAACAACTGATTTCCGTCGTGGTCTCAAGATTGAGATAGACCATACGCCTTATGAAATCATCGAATTTTTGCATGTGAAGCCCGGCAAGGGAGGAGCGTTTGTCAGAACCAAACTGCGAAACCTGCTTACCGGAGGAGCAATTGACCAGACCTTTCGCTCCGGTGAAAAGGTGGGCAAGCCTGATATGGAAACCAGGGAAATGCAATATCTGTATCATGACGGGAGCGGATATGTTTTCATGGATATGAGCAACTACGAACAAATTATCATTCAGGATGAAAACATGGGAGATAAGGGCGGATTTCTGAAAGACGGCCAGACGGTGAAGACTCTTTTTTACAATGGCCAGCCCCTGGATATTGAACTGCCTGCCGCGGTCCTGCTCAAGGTGCAGCAAACCGAGCCGGGAATCAAGGGTGATACCGTATCGGGAGCTTCCAAGCCGGCAACCCTTGAGACCGGAGTGGTGGTCAACGTCCCCCTGTTTATCAACGAGAACGATCTTATCAAGGTGGATACCCGCTCCAAAGAATATCTCGGCAGGGAATCGTCCTAACCTCCCTATTTTAAATTCTTTTTAACCTGTTAACATGGGATAGTTGTTATAATGGACGGAAGCAGATTATTCAGAGAAATTCCCGCCCTGGTAATATTTTTCGCAGCGATCTTCCTGGGCGTTAGTATTGCTGGATTTTCTTCCCTGGATCCAACCTTTAATCACCAGACCGCCACAGGGCATCAGGTCCTGAATCCTGCAGGATCTGCCGGAGCCTATACTGCGGGAACTTTCGCTGAACTGTTCGGAATTGGTTCCATTATCTGGCCCTTTGTTCTAGGCTACATCTCCCTGGGCATTTTCAGGCCTTCTTCGAAAGTGAAATGGTGGCGCTGGACGGGATTTGTTCTTCTTTATGTGTCTTTTCTGGCCTGGGCTGAGTTTCCTTTTTTCAAGGGCAATATGTCCATTCTTGGAATATCCGGGGGAGGCTTTTTTGGCTGGATGATTTTTTCACAGGCTTTCGCTGTCCTGAATTTTTGGGGAACATTGATCACTAATTCACTGCTGACACTTCTGGGCCTCCAGATTGCCACAGGATTTTCCTGGGCCTTTTTGTTTTCCAGGGCGGGTGAGGCTACCCTGAATTCTGATATATCCGGTTCAGCGCGAAATCTGAAAAATACTCTTTTAAATGGAACCGGGAAAAAAAATCCCAGGGAAAAGAAGGCCAAACCGCCCAGTTCTGCCTCCACCAAGCCTGCAGCCGGGAAAATTCAGGCCGATCCCGGAAAAGATATGGAAAAAGATTTTTTTTTAAAACACTCCCTGCCTCCGCTGGAACTGCTTTCTCTGGTTCAAACAGACGGTTTCAGGGTTGACCAGAACCGTCTCAAAGAGATGTCTCAGGTCTTAAAGGCCTGCCTGGAAGATTTTTCAGTGCAGGGAGAAGTGCAGAATGTTATGCCGGGTCCTGTGGTAACCATGTTTGAGTTTAAGCCTGCTCCGGGCATCAAGATCAGCAGAATAGCCAATTTGAATGACGACCTGGCTTTAGCCCTGAAAGCTTCCGCAGTCAGAATCGTGGCTCCTCTCCCGGGAAAAGACACCATCGGAGTGGAAATTCCCAATGAACATAGACAGATGGTTTATCTGCGTGAAATTCTTGAATCCCCTGTTTTTTCCAAATCAAAATATAAGCTTCCCCTGGCACTGGGAAAAGATATCCAGGGCAATCCAAGGATTGAGGATCTGACGCGAATGCCTCATCTACTGGTGGCCGGGGCTACCGGTGCGGGAAAAAGTGTCTGCCTGAACTCGCTTATCCTGAGTCTCATTATCAAATTTCCCCCGGAAACGCTCAAACTTTTGCTCATTGATCCCAAACGCATTGAACTGGCAATTTATAATGATCTCCCTCATCTGGTTCATCCGGTGGTAACGGATATGAATCTGGCCAAGAACGCCCTGGACTGGGCAGTATTTGAAATGGAAAACCGCTATGACCGCATGGCCAGAATGAGTGTTCGCAATATTGAAGGGTTTAATCAGAAACTGGCTGCAATGGGGGATGAAAGGCCCGAAGGGCTTGAAGGCCTTGAGCCGATGCCCTATCTGGTGCTTATCATTGATGAGATGGCCGATTTGATGTTGACGGCCGGCAAGGAGGTGGAGGTGGACATCGTCCGCCTGGCCCAGTTGGCCAGGGCATCGGGAATTCATATTATTCTGGCCACCCAGAGGCCGTCTGTTGATGTTGTAACCGGCATCATCAAGGCTAACTTCCCTTCCAGGATAGCCTTCCAGGTCAGTTCCAAGCATGACTCCAGGACTATCCTGGATACGATTGGCGCTGAATATCTTCTGGGACATGGAGACATGCTGTTTAAAAGCAGCGGCGGACAGCTGCAGCGTACTCATGGCCCGTTTGTTGATGAAGATGAAATCTCCAGAGTGGTAGAATTCTGGAAAAGCAAGGCTAACCCTGAATTTGAACTTGATTTCGCCGACTGGAAAAAAAATGAATCAAATAGTGCAGCTGGAAACGGGGGAAATGACGCCATTATTGATGATCCCAAGTATGCCCAGGCCGTGGATTTCATTCTGGATCAGGGCAAAGGCTCCATCTCACTTATCCAGAGACGATTTCGCATAGGCTACAATAAGGCGGCCCTTTTTATCGAGCAGATGGAAAAGGACGGCATCCTTGGTCCTTCCGACGGAAGCAGGCCAAGACAAGTTTTGAAGAAATAATAATCATGCGTACATATTCCTGACCGCTTTCGATTCAAGGTTTCTCTGCGTTTTCTGTGACCTCTAAAATACTGAGACGCCGTGCGCCACTTTTCAGATGCTTGTCTTCCAAAAGGAATTCTTCCCTGGGAAAAACTTGTCCTGGCTTATGTCCTGGGAATCTGGACCCTGAAATATCCCTGGTCGGGGCTGACCGTTCTTATCTTTTTATTTATCTTCATTCCCTTTAAAACATGGCCCAGAAACATTCTTGTACTGGGAATCTTTTTGCTGAGCTTTATCCTGGCCTGGTTCAGACTTCCTGACATTCCAGCGCAGATACCTGAAGAAGTAGTTTCCGGCGAAAGAATCCTTGTAACGGGAAAGGTGAGCTCCGTCTCATTGCTGCCTGGCCGAAAGCAAAGAATCATCCTTGACGATCTGCTGCTGGGGAGGGATGAAACTGCCAGAACCCTGCCCGGAAAACTTGTCTGGAACTGGCAGGATTTTTCTGATCCGCTTTATCCGGGCCAGGAGATCCAGGCCCATCTGAACGTGCGCCCCATTCATGGCATGGCTAATTTCGGGGTCTGGAACAGTGAGTTTTTCTGGAGAACCCAGAATGTTTTATGGCGAAGCTATACCAAAGGTGAACATTTCTGGTACAGACTGGAAGAAGAACCTGGATGGTCGTCAAACCTTAGAAGAGTTCTTAAAGAACGAACCCTGTCCGGAATGGATCTCACCGGAATGCCGGATGATAGAAGGACTCAGGTTCAGGGGCTTGGTCTGGCGCTGTTTTTCGGGGATCGCTATCTTCTTGATCCCTCCCTGGTAGATTCCATCCGGCTGGCTTCTCTGGCCCATACTCTGGCCCTTTCCGGTCTGCATCTGGGCATAGTGGCTGGTATGGGATTTATCCTGGCCGCAATAGCGGGATTTACTTATCCCCGGGTTTATCTTTTTCTTCCATTTCTGAAGCTGGGCATTTTAATGGCCGCGCCTCTGTGCATCGTGTACATCTGGATGGGCCAGGCTCCGCCCACCCTGGTTCGGTCGGCGATTATGCTTGCAAGCTGGGGCCTGTTGTTATTCATGAATCAAAAAAGGGTCCTCCTTGACGGCCTTTTTATTGCCGCAGCAGTTATTACCCTGTATGATCCCTGGTCTGTTTTTGATCTTAGACTTCAGCTCTCTCTTGCTGCCGTGGCCGGCATTGCCCTGGTCCTTCCGACTCTGGAAACAGGGCTCAAAAGGTTCAAAATTACATGGGAATCCAAGATTATTAAATATTTTCTCGGACTTGTCGGCGTAACCATTGCAGCCAACCTGGCCTTACTTCCTGTTCAGGCCTGGACATTCAATTATATAAGCCCCCATATTTATCTCAATCTGCTCTGGATTCCGGTGTTGGGATTTTTAGTCCTGCCCGCCGGTTTCACCGGCATTATCATATCTTTGATTCCCGGTTTTGAATGGCTTGGAAATTTTTTTCTTGCCTTAACAGGCTTTACCCTCAGCTACTTCGTAAGCTTCCTTGATTATCTTAATCAAAAAGATTTACTCCATCCCATTGTTACTTACCGTCCTGCCTGGCAACAGGTTACGGCCTTCTGGATGGCTTTAATACTGATTATCTACAGCAGAAAGATCAGTTTAAAAAAACGGAACCATCA
>SKKD01000075.1 GCA_007121655.1 Desulfonatronovibrio sp.
ATTCAGTAGCTTAAAGGTTTGCCATACAGATTGCTTCGGTCGCTGCGCTCCCTCGCAATGACAGGTTTGCGTAACTACATCTGTGACAGCTCAGGTGTCATTGCGAGCGAGTCTTCGAGTGCGGCAATCCCTGTTGCGAGCAAAGCGAAGTAATCTATAACTATAGGTCATTTCAGGTTACTTATCTGTTTTGTCCCGGGACGCCCGGGTGGAGCACTTCTAAGTTTATTTTTCAATTAATTAAAGCATATTAAAGGAGGCTGTTATTATGTTGAATGTAAAAAAAATGATCACTTTAAGTTTTGTTATGCTCATGCTTTTTTCACTTTTTGCGTGTCAAACTCCTGCCGGAAGAACCGGTGGAGAGGTTGTTGATGACGCGACAATCAGCACAAAAGTAAAAGCACTTCTCTTTGATGATGACCAGGTCAGCGGCTTTGCAATATCTGTTAAAACATTTGAAGGAGAGGTTACATTAACCGGAGGAGTTGAAACTGAACAGCAACGGCAAAGAGCAGGTGAACTGGCTCGCTCGGTAGATGGAGTACGTCAGGTTAACAACCTGATTAAAGTGCAATAATCGGCACCCCTTCCGAGGCATGGCCCGGCTTCTGCTTATGCCTGCTTCTGCTTATGTTTAATGAACCCGCTGTGCCTCGCCATGTTGCACTGAATGTGGCACTTCAGCATTTTCACATGCTGAAAATTTCTCATTCAGCAGGTTACAACGTCTGCAGATAACAGACAGTTGTGTATTTCTTGTATAGAAAGGAGTATCCGATGATAAGCTGGGCTTTGGTTTTCTTAATTATTGCAATCATTGCTGGTGTTCTTGGATTTTCAGGCATTGCGGGAGCAGCTGCATGGATTGCTCAGGTAATATTTGTAATATTTCTTATTCTGCTGATCATCAGTCTTCTTTTCGGGGCAATAAGAGTACCGGCATCAGAGGCTGCCTGCATATATTACCTGAATGTTTTTATGGATACATGTTAGTAGCAACCCGTAAATCTTTAAAACCAAAAAGGAGATAATCATGCCTATTATATTATGGCTGCTGGGCGTTCCTCTTACACTGGTTATTATTCTCTGGCTTCTCGGTGTAATTTAACAACTGGCTCAACGAAATCATTTTAATCAATGGAGGTCCGTATGAATTGGGATAAGATCAAGGGAAACTGGACGCAGATGAAGGGTTCCGCAAAATCAAAATGGGGCGAGTTAACTGACGACGAGCTTACACAAGTCGGTGGCGAGCGTGACAAAATCATCGGCAAGATTCAGGAAAAATATGGTATCGCCCGCGAAGAAGCTGAAAAGCAAGTGGATGACTGGGCAAAAGACGTTTAATCAGGAATTCAGGGCGAGTCACATTTTGGGGCCCGCCCTTTAGGCATTCCACCAGGCTGATGTTCTGCAATTTAGATTAACAGCTCTCAACCTGAGGTCATTGAACCAGACAGTGCAAAGCGACGTGGCTCAAACCCCTCGGGGAGAATGAAACATATGGTTCAGGAACAGCAGGAAGGAAGAACGGCACACGGCACGAAAAAGCCGGGAGACTTCTCTTTTGAACAGGCTTCCCCGGCCGGTTCCGGCAACCTTAATCAGTTTCCCGGTCACCTTGCAGCCGATGCCCGGCTTGCCGCCCGTACTTTAACAGCCATGTTCATATTCGGCGTATTTCTAAGTGTCATCATCCTGGGTGCATGGCTGCTGGGGAATGGCGTGATTGGAATTTTGTTTATCCTGAGCGGTGCTTTTTCCGTAGCTCAAACCCTGTTGTTCCTTTTATTGGGCAATCTCTTTCTGGCAGTTATTCTCTGGCTTGTCATCATTCAACTTTCCGGAAACTTAACTTTTAATTAAATATTCCAAACAGTTCGAATCCTCCCCCCTCAAAAGAGAGATAACACTCAACTTTAAGTTATTTTTATAAGTTTTGTCCTTTTTAATAAAATATCCAGTGACATACAAAATTAGGGTTGACTTAAAAAAAATTTGATAATAAATTTACATAGTTTCATGCCAGAGAAAAAATCCATGATTTTATTATCACGACGATTGTACGGATAGACTTTCCTTTTCAAACAAGGCACAGGGAGGTTTCATGAACAGGATGCGGATACTGATTGTTGAGGATGAAGGGGTTCTGGCCCTGGCACTGGAAAGCATGGTGAATGAATTCGGATATGCGGCCCTCGATCCCGTGGCCTCTGGCGAGGAGGCCGTCACTGTGGCGAAGAATGAGCAGCCCGATCTTGTGCTCATGGACATCCAGCTGGCGGGTGAGATGGATGGAATTACCGCGGCCGGGAATATTCATTCCTTCTCAAATATCCCTGTCATCTACATGACCGGGCATTCCGATGAAGGGATGCTGGAACGGGCCGTATTGACCAGTCCATACGGCTATCTGATCAAGCCTGTATCGATGTACGACTTGAAGGTATGCCTTGAAATGACGCTTCGCGAACACGCCAGGAACAATAAGAAGCAGGAAATCAGGAACAGATAGGCAAAGTTCATCGGTTGAACCGTACTCTGTTCCGTCACCACCGAACCTGATCAGGGGTTCAGCACGTCATCCCGGAGTAGATCCGGGATCCAGGTCTTTACTTTCCGGATCTCGGCATTCGCCGGAATGACTGAGAAAAAAGAACTCATTTCCGACATCAATGCGCCCTGCCCGTTGCGAACCTCCCTGCCACTGAAAATTTGAAGATTCGATTCAGACCAGACCCTGCTTGGACCCCAATTCAGTCTTTACCGGGTACTTCTCTCCTGCTTGAAAGTCTGATCTTCCAAACCACCTGATCAAACAATCAAAAATATAAATTAACCCGTATATCAGGATCTTGGGTGTTTTCTGAAAAATACCGATTAGACGCCGGGATAAATGATATTATACTGTTTCAATATAAGAGCTGTTGTCGTCAGCCTTTTCGACTTTCGTTGAAAAATTATCTTCATGAATTGTTCAATGTTGCTTGATTTTATGTTTATGAAGGAAATAAACAATGCGAAATAAAATGAACCGCAGGGAATTCATCCGCACTACCGCCGGAACCACCGCCTGTTTAGGTTTAGCCGGCCTGGCGGGATACCTGGAGCAGACAAGCCTTCTGGCCGCTGAAACCGAACCGGGCAACATGCCCGCGAGAAAACTGGGGCGAACAGGGCATAAGGTTTCTCTTTTCAGCCTCGGGGGAGAATCCACTGTGGAAAAATCCTCCATGCGGGACGAGGCCGTGACCATAATTGAGCGCGCTCTGGATCTGGGAGTCAACTATATCGACACCTCACCCCAGTATGGAAGAGGCGGAAGCGAAATTAACATCGGCCGGGTAATGGCCGGCAGAAGGCATGAAGTCTTTCTGGCCTCCAAGTCCCACTACAGGACTTATGACGGAACCATGCGCCTGCTGGAAGAAAGTCTTAAAAGGCTTCAGACTGATTACCTCGACCTTTATCAAATGCATAATGTCAGGGTAGACGATGACCTGAATAGGGCCCTGGACAAAGGCGGCGCTTTGGAAGCCATGGAAAGTCTGAAATCGGAAAAAGTCATCAGGCATATCGGCATTACCGGGCATAAGGACCCAGAGGTATTGATCAGGGGTATTGAAGAATTCGATTTCGACACCATCCTTTTAAGTCTCAACGCCGGAGATATTCATTATAAACCCTTCCAGACAGAGCTTCTGCAAAAAGCCCTGGACAAGAATATGGGGGTTATCGCCATGAAAGTAACGGCGGTGAACCGTATTTTCCGGGACGAAGGAATAACTTCCATGCGGGAGGCCTTGGGGTATTGCCTCAGTTTTCCCGTGAGCACGGCCATAGTGGGGATCAGCAATGTGGGTCAGGTGGAGGAAAACGTGGACATCGCCAGAAATTTTAAGCCTTTTTCCGCAGCCAGACTGGCTGAGTTGGAAAGCTATGTCCAACCCTACCAGGAAGAGGCGAACATTTTCAAACTCAACTGGTAACGCCGACAGCGTCATTAATCAGCCTTCCTCATGCTTCCGTCAAAATTGAGCGATTTTTTCTTTAATTGTTGATAAGTTTCAATCCTGAAGGGCTTTTCTTTCCGGATGCCGGAGCTATTGATTTTCCTTTGGAAAACGAGCAGCATACCTTGCCCCATAAAAAAAACGGAGAATCCCATGGCTTTTGTCATACTGATCATTCTGGCGGCTTTGATCGCAGCCTTTTTTTATTTAATCAGGAGATCACCCCATAAGAAAAGGACAGCTGCAAAAAAAGCCGCCATCCCCAAGCAATCCGCTCCTCCCCTGCAAAAGGCTCCTTTGTCGAGCATCCGGATTGACATGTTAACCGAAGATCATGAGTGGCTGAAACAACGCTGGAAAATGGCTGAAGAACACCGGAATACCGGTGACAGAAGCATATTTCCGGACTGGTATTTTGACGAAATGACAAAGTTGCAGCAGGAATGGCTTGAAAAGGAGAATATTCCGGTAACTCAACCTCTCACCAAAGGACAGGCATCGGATTTGATCGACCTGAACCATCCGCCAGGTGATGCACAACTGGAAATTCTAAAGTTTTTCAGGGTGCGGTTGCCCGGGGATATCAACCATACAAGGGCTCTACATGAAATCTCTCTTCTTTTTAAATATCCGGAAAAACGGGAAGCCTGGAACCAGCGCCCTGCCTCAGAATTGCAGAAGGAAAAGGCCGTATTTTTCGGAATAAAATTGCCTGAAGGAGCTTCCTCCGGCCTGGCTGATCAGTTGATTTCAGAACGCCTCCCGGCTTTGGAGGAAAAAGATGATCCAAGGGTCGATCATTGGGACAGCATAGAAAATATTGTCCGTCAGCTCTGGGATCAGGAGGCGCTGAAAGAAGTCTATTTAATCAAGAAACCCGGCATGGAAGTGATAATAACCGCTCTTGAAGAACTTAAAAACGAAGGCAGATCTTATGTTGAGCTGGAAGACAATATTGAATTGGTCGTCGAAAAGCTGGTTGAACTTAACCCCGGGTTGAAACATTCCCCATCGGCAGTGTGAAAAGGCCGGTCGGGAGGTCGTTTACTAAATATCCAGACCCCATTTTTTAAGCAACCGCATTCCGCCGTAAGTATTCAGGGTGTTCTCAAGTCCGTGCCTTCTGAGCTTAAGCTGGGCTTCATATGAACGTCCGCCTGTATTGCATACCAGAACAATGGTTTCGGCCTTGGGCACCTTCCGCAGATTGGCCTCCAGAGATTCATTGGCAATATTTTGCCATTTATCGGGATATTTTTCCAGCAGGTCAGCAACGTTCTCTGCATCCCGGCAATCCAGAAAAACCACATCCTGATTATGTCTGTCCTCCCAGAGCCGGGCAAATTCTTCAGGACCGATGCCCTGATTCCTGCCTGAAAGAATATTTTCAGCAATATTCCCAAGATTATTCAGGGCATCCATGGCGGAGCTGAACGGGGGAGAATAGGCAAGCTCCAGATTGCTGAGTTCTTTGGTGGTGGGCTTTCGGGGCAGCATGGTCGCCAGGGAGTCGATCCTGCCCTTGAGACTGTCTCCGTTGGTGCTTATTCCTTGGAGGCCAAGAACACGGCCTGTCTTGTTCTCGAAAACAAGTTCCATGATTATCAGATCTTTTTCAGGATAAAAATGGGATTTGTCATGCTGAACAACAAAGGTGTTCATGGCGTCAAAGCCGTTTTTTCTCGCTGATTCAAGGCTCAGTCCCGTCCCGGCTACACCGTGGTCAAAAACTTTGACTACAAAGGAGCCCACTGACCCGGGAAAGGTATCCATGCCTCCGGCAAGGTTGGTTCCAATCACCCTGCCCTGCCTGTTGGCCAGGGATCCCAGGGGAAAAAAGCCGGGTTTGCCGGTAACCAGGTTTTCAATTTCAACGCAGTCTCCACCTGAATATATATCCGGGTCTGAAGTGCGCAGATACTTGTCCACCATAACCGCCCCGGTTTCAGATACCTTCAGGCCCGCCTCCCGGGCAAGTTCGGAATTGGGTTGAACACCAACGGCCATGATAACCAGGTCCGTTTCAATTTCCCGCTTGTCGGTTCTGACTTTGCTTACCCGGTTTTGACCCGCTATTCCCAGAACCTTTTCTCCGGTAAGAAATTTTATCCCGTTTTTCTCCATGATCCGTCTTGCCGTCCTGGCCATCACGGAACTTACAAAACCAGGCATGATCTGGGGGGCAATCTCAATAACCGTGGTTTCAATGCCCCACAGGTCCGTAAGGCCTTCCGCCATTTCCAGACCGATGAACCCGGCGCCGATGACCACGGCCCTGCTGACCGAACCTTTATTCAGCTCATCCCTGATTCTGATGGCTTCTTCAAGGCCGGATACGGTAAAAACATTGCCAAGTTCTTCGCCCGGCAATGATATCCTCCTGGGTCTGCTTCCGGTGGCCAGGACCAGCTTATCGTATTCAATATGGTATTCCTCTCTGGAAATCATGTTCTTTACCAGTACTTTTCTGGAAGAACGTTCTATCTTCAGGGCCCTGGTCCTGGTCAGTACGTCCACCCCCTTGGCTTCCCGGAAAAATTCAGGATCCCGTATCATATGAAAGGTGGTTGACTGAAGTTCCCTTGCGTCACTCACGTCTCCGGATATATAATAAGGAATACCGCATCCGCCGTATGAAATAAGATCCGCCTCATCTATCATTGTCACGCTCGATTCTGGCTCGAGCCTCTTAAACCTGCAAGCCGCCTTGGGTCCCAGAGCCACAGCTCCGATGACCAGAACCCTCTTTGACATATAAACACTCCGTTTGAATTATTTCCGAGTTCAAACTTTTTCCACCCATGGCATAGCCTGCACGTAAGATTTTTTGCTGTATCAGGCTTTTAATAATTATAACGGCACAAGGTTATTTTATGTTAAACTCAAGGAGGGACATGTCAAAACGGGGAAGAAAAGAGCTGTAAAATGTTGAAATTTCGGCGGCGTCCAGCACCTGACCCGTGGTGATAATTTCGTCACGTGTTTTTATTTACAGTTCATGTTAAGTGCCGGGTTCAATTTAATGTATCTCTTAATATGCTGTGATCTTTACTTTTTTACCTTTTTCACTTTGACAGTTTGGAAGACGGAAATTACATATTTTAAAATCGAGCGATTTTTTTGAACAAAATCCACGGCTAACGTCGAAGAGCCAAGTTTTCCATAGCTATCAGGAAGTGAAAATGAAATCAAAAAACAATAAAAATACCGGCGAAAATCATCAGCACCCACCAAAAAAATCAGATGACCATGGCAAAATCGAAGATACACACAGCGCGGCCAAGTCCGATGATACCCATGACCATGACTCTGAACACACAGGCCATGATAAACATGCCGGACACAGCGTTGAAATGTTTCGCGTCAGATTCTGGGTATGCCTGGCACTGACAGTACCCGCGCTCATCTGGGAGCCGATGCTTCAGGATTGGTTCGGATATACTGCTCCAACATTTCCCGGATCTGATCTGATACCTGCTTTTTTCGGAACAATCGTCTTTTTTTACGGTGGATTGATATTTCTGAAAGGAGCAGCCCGAGAACTGAAAGACCGTCTTCCCGGGATGATGACACTTATCGCTCTGGCGATCAGTGTGGCGTTTATCTATAGTCTTGCCGTCACCTTCGGCTTTGAAGGACATGCTTTGTGGTGGGAATTGGCAACCCTGGTTACGATAATGCTGTTGGGACACTGGATTGAAATGCGCTCCATTTCCCAGGCACAGGGCTCTTTGAAAGAACTGGCTAAAATGTTGCCTGACAAGGCAGTAAAACTGCTTGATAATGATCAGACCGAAGAGGTGCCAGTAAATGAACTCAAGGAGGGTGATCTCATTCTGATCCGGCCCGGGGCCGGCATTCCTGCCGATGGTATCGTGGAAAGCGGAAAAAGCTCTCTGAACGAAGCCATGGTAACCGGAGAATCCAATCCGGTGGGGAAAAAGTCTGGTGACAGGGTGGTCGCCGGCACGGTGAACGGTGACGGTTCATTGCGGGTAAAAGTGGAAGGTGTTGGTGATAAAACAGCCCTGGCAGGAATCATGAAGATGGTGGAACAGGCTCAGAGCTCACGTTCACGGGCTCAGAGCCTTGCAGACCGGGCAGCTTTTTACCTCACTTTAGCTGCTATCGGATCCGGCGTCCTGACTTTTACTGCCTGGTTGTTGTTTGGAGCCTCCCTTGATTTTACCATCACCCGGATGGTCACCGTGCTTGTAATTGCCTGTCCTCACGCCCTCGGCCTGGCTGTGCCCCTTGTAATCGCCATCTCCACCAGCCTTGGCGCGCAGAACGGTCTCCTGGTACGCGACCGGATTGGCCTGGAGGAAGCAAGAAAACTGGACTATGTGGTCTTTGACAAGACCGGAACACTGACTCTGGGTGAACACCGGGTGGTTGAAACTGCCGTCACGGGAGAAATTGATAAAAAGGAAGCACTGAGACTGGCCGCGGCAGTGGAGCATGACTCTGAACATCCCATTGCCCGTGCTCTGCTTGAGAGCGCCAGGGAAATGGATATAAGCCTGCCCGAATCCCGGGATTTTGAATCGGTTCCAGGTCATGGAGTGCAGGCTCAAGTAGAGAATAGCACTCTTAAAGTAGGCGGCCCTGCATTGCTGAAAAAGCTTGATATCGAACTTCCGGATGAAATTCAAAAAGCAACCGGCAACTTTGAAAAAAAAGGACAGGCTGTAGTTTATCTTATCCGCGAAAACAAAGTCGAGGCAGCATTTGCTCTTGCTGATGCAGTCAGGCCCGAGTCTCAAGAGGCAGTCAAAAGCCTGCACGAGATTAATATTAAGGTTGCCATGCTGACCGGTGATTCAAGGTCGGTGGCGGATGGTGTCGCGCAAGAGCTTGGCATTGACACGGTTTTTGCTGAAGTGCTTCCTGAAGACAAGGCAAAGAAAATTCAGGAACTGCAGAAAGAAGGAAACCGGGTTGCAATGGTGGGAGACGGGGTTAATGATGCTCCGGCACTTGCAACAGCAGA
>SKKD01000103.1 GCA_007121655.1 Desulfonatronovibrio sp.
AGACCATTTCACAGCAGATACACAGCAGAACCAATCTGGAAAGCATTGTTGAGCGCTTTGAGCTATATACTCCGCCGGAAGAATTGTCTCCCGGATTACTGCAAAGAGCCCGGAACAAGGTGGAAGAACTGGCTGGTTTTGGCCAGGCGTCCGCGCAGCAATTACCCGGAACTTCGATGCAGCAAAGGGTTCAGAGTATAAGAAGCAGGATAGAAATTTCATTGCGCGCGAACAATCAGGTTTTTGAAATCGCTTTTAACTGGCATGATCCCCAGGTCGCCGCCAACGTAGCCAATGCCATTGCTTCCCAGTTTATTGACCAGAATCTGAGAGTCAGGGAAGAAATGGCCATGGGCACCACAAGATTTTTGGATTTTGAGGTGGCAAGGCTGCAGGGAGACCTGGAGAAAAGAGAAATCGCCCTGGAACAATTCAAACGGAGAAACATGGGGCGACTTCCCAGTCAACTTCAATCCAATCTGAATATATTGAGTCAGCTTAAAGACGAATTAAGCAGGACTGAAGAACACATCAACCAGGTCAGACAGCAGCTTCAATTTGATCTTGACGCGGTTGATGGGGAACCCGAGCTGGTTTCGCTACAAAAATCTCTGCGAGAACTAAGGAACAGGTATACCGAACAACACCCCGAAGTTCAGGCAGTGAAAAGAAGGGTTGAACGTCTTATGAGCGAAGAAGAACCTTCCACAGCCGGGGAATCAACCCTTTCCGACAACCTGCAAAGTTCAAAAACTGATCTGGTTAGAGCCCGTCTAAGTGATCAGGAAAAAAGATTGGCTGATTTAAGAAGACAGATCCAGATTTATGAAGACAGGGTGGAGCAGACATCAGAAGTCGAACTCGAGCTTAAAAATCTTGAACGCGATTACGCAGCGGTTAATGATCGTTTCCAGATTCTGCTGAGACGCAAACTTGACGCGGAACTTGCCGAACAAATGGAACGCAGGCAGCAGGGTGAACAATTCAGGGTTGTAGACCGGGCCATTGCTCCGGACAGTCCTTTCAAACCCGATATGAACAGGGGCTGGCTTTTGGCTCTGGTCTTTGGCCTGGGCTTGGGAGGCGGCATGGCCTTTATACGTGAAGGCATTGATCCCGCTTTTTATACTTCCGAGGAAGTTGAGGAAACTCTCAAGCCCGACTTATTGATCAGCATTCCTCTGGTAAAAAAAATCAAGAACAACAGAAACAGATTCTCCGGCGGTAACTATGAGTAAAATATTTGAAGCATTGCAAAAAGTCGAACTTGAAAAAACCGGTCCACAACCGGAAAGTTCAGGTCTTCCCGGCGAGGTTGATATTGTTGGTGATCTTTCTGAAAAGCTTGTTGCATTGAGCAGACCGGGATCAGTGGCCGCAGAACAGTTCCGTTTTTTGCGGTCGAAAATAGTCAGGCCCGCGAAAGGAAAGCCTCCTAAAACAATTCTGATTACCAGTTCTCTTCAGGGCGAGGGTAAAACATTCGCGGCCTGCAATCTGGCGGTGACCATCGCCCAGGGACTGGATGAGCACGTTCTGCTTGTTGATGCCGATTTAAGGGATCCCAGGGTTCATAGTTATTTTGGTCAAGAGCGTACTGAATGCGGGCTGGCAACGCATCTTCAGCGTAACGAGCCTTTATCCGGTTTACTCAGGAAAACATCCATTAATAAGCTTACCATTTTGCCCGCTGGACAGGAAACGGAAAATCCTTCCGAGCTTTTGTCTTCACAAAAGATGCACTCATTTATTTCCGAAGTAAGGGACCGCTATCCCGACAGGGTGACAATATTCGATAGTCCTCCCATCAGCCTTGCTCCCGAAAGCATGGTTATCGCCAATGAAGTCGACGCTATATTTTTTGTGATTTTGTGGAGTAAAACGCCACGAGACACAGCCAAATCAAATCTTGAGCATTTTAAAAGAGATAAGGTTAAAGGAGTGATATTCAACCATGATCCCCGGATAACAACTGCCAGGTCTTACTCTTACGGGTATGGATACGGAGACATTAAGAAAGCGCAGTGAAAGAGCCCCGGAAGGCATGCAACAAATAAGATTAAAGATTCAGAGCGAAAAATAAAATAATAGAGCACCATGGTCTGAATGACCTCTCCTCACTTCTTTTTCCTTGTCGCTTTGCTACTGATCAGAGGAGCTTATGCTTAAGCTGTTTCATAAATATTATCCGGTGAGGAACCTTCTCTTCTTTCTGGTAGAAGGAGGGTTGATTTTTCTAAGCATATGGATCGTGGTACTTGTGATTTATTCAGGCGAGATCCCGCGAGATCCCCAAAAAATCAACGTCTGGGCCAGGATATTCCTTATTAACCTGGTTATTCAAATCAGCTTGTATTATCACGACCTGTATGAATTCAAGCATAAGGTCGGGATGGCGGAATTAAGTCTTAACATAATCCAGTCCATCGGGATATCGTGCATATTCCTGGCCGGACTTTATTATATCTTCCCTTTTTTAATACTGGAACAGGGCATTTTTTTTATTGGAATTTTTATTGTAATCCTTTTTCTGGTTTCATGGAGGCTTTTATATCAGCTGGCCAGTCAGAAACAGCTCTGGAATGAAAAGATTCTTTTTGTAGGCGATGGAGAACTGGCAAAAATGATTGGAGAGGAAATACAATCCAACCTGGATTCAGGTTATACAATCAGTGCGGTTTTTTCCAATCCGGGCAAGTCTGGACTTGCCGATGACCTGAATGTTGACAGGGTGGATGACTATGACCGGCTGTGCGAATATTCTCTGGCCAACAATGTTTCCAAAGTAATCGTGGCCCTTGATGAAAAACGCGGACATTCTCCGGTAAAATCCCTGCTCAACTGTAAAATGCACGGCGTAAAGATTCTGGACGGGATTTCTTTTTATGAACAGATTGCGGGCAAGATCCTTGTCGGCAGCGTTCCTCCGAGCTGGCTTGTTTTTTCAGATGGATTTCACAGAACCAGCATGAAAATTATGATCAAGCGGGGTCTGGATTTAAGCTTTTCAATTATCGGCATTATTTTAAGCGCGCCCTTGCAGGTAATTGCCGCTATTCTCGTGAAGGCAACCTCGCCAGGTCCTGTTTTTTATAAGCAAACCAGGGTGGGGCAGATGGGTAAAAAATTTAAGGTTATTAAATTCAGAACCATGCGTCAGGATGCCGAGGCTCAGAGCGGGGCTGTCTGGGCTGAAGAGGATGACCCAAGGATCACATACGTTGGCAAAATCTTTAGAAAATTAAGAATAGATGAACTGCCTCAATTCTGGAACGTAATTAAGGGAGACATGAGTTTTGTAGGACCAAGACCTGAAAGACCTGTATTTGTGGAAGAGTTGAGAAGCATGTTGCCTTATTACGGAGAACGTCATTCCGTTAAACCCGGAATAACCGGCTGGGCTCAAGTTAACTATCCTTACGGAGCCTCTGAAGAGGATGCATTGCGAAAACTGGAATACGACCTTTTTTATATTAAACACTTGTCTTTAGTCTTTGACCTTTATATAGTACTCAAAACTGTCAAGACAGTTATTGTCGGTAGTGGAGCGAGATAGCAGTGACGCGGATATATCGGGTTGTCCTGGTGCGGTAGAAAAAAATCATCATCCCTTTTTGATTTTTTCGACCTGCCTTGTATTGCTGAGAGAGTCTTGGGACAGGCTGATAGATTTTTTTCGCTGGATATGTGCATGAACATAACAAAATAACTCCGGAAAATATTATAGTGTTGATTTAACATATCGAATTATTCCGCAAATTAAGGAGGTTCAAAATGATCAGAACAAGGTTTGGTACTGGTGGTAAGCTGTTTTTCTGCATATTCGCATTATTCTTGTGGACATCGCATGTTCAGGCCGCGCAGGATTATCAATCAATGACCCTCGATGAACATTACATCATCGGAAAGGGAGATGTTTTAAACATTACTGTCTGGAGAGAACCTGATGTGAGCAGCCAGGTAAAAGTCAGGCTTGATGGCAGAATAAGCATGCCTCTGGTGGATGATGTCATGGCCGCGGGAATGACGCCTGTCGAGCTTAAGGACGTGCTGACCGGACATATGGCCCAATTTATCGAAGAACCTGAAGTAACAGTGATAGTTAATAATCAGGTAAGCAAATCTTACTATGTTCTGGGTGAAGTTTCCCAGCAGGGCGAATTTCCCATTGAAAAGGAAATTACTGTTCTTCAGGCCCTGGCCAAATCCCAGGGTCTTACAGATTGGGCCAGCGAGAGAAACATTTTCATCCTCCGCCGGAACCACGATGGAGAGCAGAGGATCAATATCAATTACAGGGATATCGTCAGGGGTGATGATCCGGCTCAGAACGTGAGGATCATGCCCGGGGATACCCTGGTTGTTCCTTAGTGATATTTGTGTTTCGCAGGATACGAGTCTTTAGAATTGCCCAGGCTGCCCGGAGACTCTTCTGAGTCTCCGGCTCAAATAGAGAAGAAGATCAACGGCCATGACGCACGTTATATCCAAAGCAAAAGTATGCCCATCTCCCCGGGAGAAAAGAATCCGTCCTCATACCTGCCGGATCATTTTGAAAGCTCGTATCCGGAATAATGAAAAAATATTGTTTTTTCCCCTCGGAATTTCCAGTGCCTCCATACCACTTGTGCGTATTTTATACTGGCGCGAGTTTACCCTTCTACTTAAAAATTTTGTTGATTCTATAAAAGAGCGCGGAAGACTTTCAGTATGTTTCTCATTAAGAATCCAAACCAATTGAGGTTAGTATGCGAAAATTTATCATCATTCCGGGAATGCTCATTTTGCTGGCAACTGCCTTTTTTCAGGAAGCCATGGCAGGTACCTTGTGGACCATTACTCCGGAGGCGCATGTTCAGCAGCAATACAACGATAATTTATTTCGAACCAGAGACAATACCAGGTCAGATTGGATAACGGTTATTGGAGCGGGACTGGAATTGCGGGGTGTCAAAAGAACCCAGGAACTGACGCTTGGTTATCAACCCAGCTATTCAATTTATAACACGCATGACGAGTTCAACACTTTAAGGCATAACGCAAACCTGCGATTCCGGAAGGATTTGCAGAAAAATCTTCGTTTTTCTTTCATCGATCATTTTCAATACAGTGAGCAGCCGTATGACCCTGCCAGGGGATACCGTCCTCCGGATGAGCGGGTGGTAATTGACGAAGAGCATATTGACGAGGAATTTACCGATGAAAGTTTACGCCGTGGACGTGAACCCCGAACCAGAAACAGTGCCCGGGCCAGGCTCGATTACCAGTTTGGTCCAAGAGACAGGGCATATGCAGAGTATCATATGTATCATCACTGGAATAAAAACCCAGGTGAAGAAGACAGTGTACGCCACTCTCCGTCCATGGGAGTGCAGTACTGGTTTACTCCAAGATACGGACTGGATGTAAGCACAAGGTATGTTCATGGATGGTTCGATGAATCAGAGAATCTGGACAGCTGGGAAGGAAGAGCGAGACTGATGCGCAACTTTACCAAATTTATTGACGGCTTCATCCAGTATAGACACAACTATGTCCGTTATTCAGGCGACAGAGAGGGATATGACCTGTACGAGCCATCCATTGGTGTCTTGTATCGTTTTGCCAGTGACGGCCATGCCAGTGTCGGTCTCGGCTATTATTTCAGGGATGAAGAAAGGTCAGGAACGGAATCAGGACCAATTCTAAATGCCGATATCAATAAAACCTGGGATTGGAGACGTTCAGCATTTACCCTGAGGGGCAGAAGCGGATTTACCCAGGCTTATTTCGATACTGGAGATCAGGGATTCATCATTTATTACCATGCCACGGCGTTATATTCTTATGCTGTACGCAAAAATCTGGATTGGAACCTTTCAGGACAGTACCGCAGAAACATATATGAGGACAGGGATCCGGACAGGACAGACAATATCTATGCAGCCGGCACAGGGTTAAATTATCAGCTGACCAGACAGGTCCGGCTTGGTTTGGACTATAATTACAGACAGGTGGATTCCAATATCAGGACAGAGGAATACACGGAAAACCGGATAACCTTGCGTCTTAACTGGCGCCCCCAGGCCAGGAGGCTGTAGCAGTCATCCGCATCTGCGATTCCTGACCTGACCATACCGTTACCGACAGAATCACTGTAATCAAAGTACAGGTAAAGAGTAGGCGAGCATGAAACAAAAACAGAATAATCATAACCAGAATGGATTCACTCTATGGAAGGTGGGAATTCTCTGTCTCCTTCTCCTTGGCGCGGCTGGTTTTGTCCATTCATTTGACTCAGAGGCCGAGACGGACATTAAAATTCCCCTGAGCCATTTTCCCCACGAAATAGGAAAATGGAAAGCCCAAAACGATATGGACCTTCTGGATAGTGTTGCCGCGATACTGGGAGTGGATGACTATGCTTTCAGGGATTATCGCTCTCCTGAAGGCACGACTATTAATTTCTATGCAAGTTATTTTACCGCCAACAACAGAAATAAGGGTTTCCATTCGCCCCTTAACTGCATGCCCGGATCAGGCTGGAGTGTGACATCAACCGAGACCGTGGATGTTTTGCTGCCTGACGGGAACGAAGTTCAGGTCAGAAAGATGCTTCTACAGCGCGGCTCACAATACCAGATGAGTTTTTACTGGTATCAGTGCAGGTCACGGATTATAGCCTCGGAGTATTGGGAAAGGATCTACAGGGTTTTGGATTCAATCCGCTACAGCAGGACTGACGGCGCCTTTATCAGACTGATAGTCACCGGATCGGACGGGGATGTGGAAGTTCAGGAAGAGTTAAACAAATTTGCGGGGCAGGTGATACCTCTGCTGGAGGAGCATTTTCCCGGCATTTGAGATGTTAGGGTAATTAAAGCTTATGAATACTGAAATACTTAATATCCAGCCTTCCATGAGAAATTTTATCTCCAGGTACAAAAAAGTAATCGCCTATAGTCTTCCGATAGTCATTTCCTTTCTCCTTCTCTACTATCAGGTGATCGATAAATTGATGGCAACCTGGGATGGGAATCCGAATTATTCCCATGGCTATTTCATTCCTTTTCTGGCCGGATTTATGATCTGGGCCAGAAGAAAAGAAATCTTCGATGCTCCGGCCATCCCCGCTCCTTTTTGGGGGGCTGTTCTCTTATCAGCCGGGCTGCTTCAGCTTATGGTGGCCTGGGTTGGCAGTGAATATTTTTTACAGGCTGGTTCCATGATTCCGGTACTTCTGGGGATCAGCCTTTTTTTCTGGGGCAGGGCAGTTACCTGGAAACTGGCCATACCCATTCTATATCTGGTATTCATGATACCTTTGCCGGCCATTATCTGGGATCAGATTGCCTTTCCATTATCCCTGATGGCTTCCAAAATATCTGCTGATTTTATAAATTTTCTTGGCATGCCGATTTTGAGGGAGGGAAACATTCTCTTCCTTCCCAACGTGACCCTTCAGGTGGAAGAAGCCTGTTCAGGGTTACGTTCCCTGACCACCATGTTTGCCCTGAGCGCTCTGGTGGCTTATTTAAGCCCTTTAAACCGGTTATTTAAAATTGCGTTATTCCTGTCAGCGGTACCCATCGCCATTGCCGGCAATATTGTCCGGCTTATAGGAACAGCCATATTGGCCAGACACTATGGTCCTGTAGTGGCTGAAGGTTTTATTCATGATTTTTCCGGATGGCTGCTCTTTGTCTTTGGACTGATGGCTCTGATACTGCTGCAAAGTCTTTTTACCAGGTGGGACAGTAGTAATAAGGATTTAGAAAGCCGGACATAAACGCCCGGAGCAGGAATCTTGAGCTGTTTTAATCACCGGGACTCACTGGCCGGACACCGGAGAAACGCTTGAAACATTTTCTGTTGACCATAGATGTGGAAGACTGGTTTCAGGTTGAAAACCTCAGACCATGGTTTCCAATGGATACCTGGTCATCCCAGCAGGTTCGGGTTGAACACTCCACCAGAAATATACTGCGTCTCCTGACGGAAATCTCATCCAAAAGAGGCAAGCCGGTCAGGGCGACTTTTTTTATCCTTGCCTGGATCGCGAAAAGAATGCCCCACCTGGTCAGAGAAATCATGTCCTCAGGCCATGAAATCGCTTCTCATGGATATAACCATCGGTTATGCCTTGATCAGTCTGAAAAAAATCTGCGCAACGATCTTGAAAAGAGCAAAAAACTTCTGGAAGATATTTCCGGGCATGAGGTTTGCGGATACAGAGCTCCCAGCTTTTCAATTTCTGAAAGAATTCTGGATATTATCAGGTCTGCGGGCCATACCTATGATGCCAGCTATAATTCATTCAGTCTGAACACCCGCTATGGCCGGTTGAGTCCGGAAAAGTATAAAAGAAAAGGCATTGCTCTTGATATAGGCAATGGTTTTTATGAACTTCCCCTGACCAACCTGAATGTCCTGGGGAAACAGCTTCCCTTCAGCGGTGGAGGATATTTTCGTCTGCTGCCCTCAGCGATATTTAAAATTGCAGTGCGTGAAATTTTCAAAAAAGAAGACGCGTATCATTTTTATATCCATCCCTGGGAGACTGATCCGGGACAGCCAAGACAGAATCAAGCATCCATGACTTCAAAATTCAAACACTATATCAATCTGAATAAAACTCTCCCCAGACTGGAAAGCCTGATTAATTCATTTAGTGACTGCGATTTTATTAGCTGTAAGGAATATTTGCGGTTCGTCACGAAAAAAGAACTACATCACAGGCTGGTAAAATCTACATCAGTAAAAACGTGAACTCTGATAAATTATGGCTCTTCGACGTTAGCCGTGGATTTTGTTCAAGTCCACTCATTAGTGTCCAGGAACAGCATTAATATCTCTCTTATCAGCGTAGATCAGCTTGCAGCCCATAGGGCCTCGTAT
>SKKD01000030.1 GCA_007121655.1 Desulfonatronovibrio sp.
AGCAGTCTTTTGAACTCCAACAACGCCTAAACCGGCGGCCCCCATGGCGCCGAGAAATTTTCTCCGGTTCATAAAAAAAGCACCTCCTTGGAAAAAAACAATGTTGGCAGCACTTTGCTTAGTTTTCAACCATAACGGAAAGTATCACCTTTCAGCTGAACCTGCATGCGCATGCCCGCACGCGGAAAGGTTCTGCACAATTACGTGTCGACGTATGGAGACGCGCCTTGCTATAATTGATTGATTTTTACTGAAAGAAAAAATGCCTCGTTTTGGGATTGAAAACCGGCAGCCTCCATCCTGAAAGAAAGACCTTCCGGATGGAGATATTTAACCTCCACTAAGCATCCACAAACTGGGGTTATAAAGAGCATTCCTTGGTCACGCTGTCAAGAAAATATTGTAAAAAAAATCACAATGTGATTCAGAGCCAATATGAAAAAATCTGCTCACGCTTGGGGGCATGTCCGTTTTTCAGACATATGTCACTTGTAACCATTACTGCTCTCACCTGTTTAGAGAATCGTAATCGCTGAGGTATTCGTGTTTGCCGTCGTGCAGACCGGACAAAAGATCCTCGGGATTATTTTGAAATGCATTCGTACCTGGAGAAGTCTGCAGGAGATCTTTTTTGACGAGAGGAATCAGATTTAACAGCTGCCACCTTGAAATGTAATAATTGATGATATCATGCAGCTCGGTAAACACGCAGGAACCGCCGTCAGTAATTCCGAAGGTGGAGCGTTTCAGCTTGTCCACTGAAAGGATTTGGCTTTGATAAAACTTGTCCAGAAACATAAGCTCCTGAGGAAGACGACCATCAAAGCCCAATGGCCGCAGGAGGCGCAAAATTACCTTGAGGCTGGACCTTCCGAGTCTGGCAAAGGGATAGGGAACATAGAGCTGTTTGGGTGTGTTAACTTGCAGATGCTCTTTAATGGCCAGAATCAAGCCGCCGAGTTCCACAGGCTCCTGGTCCACAAAGTGATAGGTCTGGCCGGAAAACTCACTGCGGTGTCTCAGGACATGGTGCACAAAAAACGGTATCCTGTCCGTATTGGTGTAAGAGTGCCTGATTCCGGGGCGGGTGAGTAAAAACATCATGGACTGAGAGGCAATGGAGAACAGCAGGCGCTGAAACCCCTGTATCTTATGGTCATGTTTGCCGTAGACCACTCCCAGGCGAATGATGGTGCAATCCAGGCCATGATTTTCGTGCAGATGATTCAGGGTCATTTCAGCCATCAGCTTGGAACGCGGATAAAAGTGAAGATCCGTTGAAAGGGGAAGATGATCGTTTTCAGTCACATTGTCCCCCATGGGCAACAATGCTGCCGAACTGAAGTGAATATAAGGTATGCCAAGGGCCATGGAGGCCTTAGCCAGATTAATGCTACCCAGATAATTAATCTGGTAGGAAAGCTGAGGACCGCTATCCAGGGGGGAAATAGCACAGTTGATAATAAAATCCGGCCTGTAGATCCGCAGGTAGGATTTTATGTCCCCGGGTTCCCTGAGGCTCAGTCGTTTGCTGTTGGGAGCCAGAACTTCAAAGGCATCTCCCTGCATGGTTTTGAAATAATGCATCAGGGACCCGCCGATAAAGCCTCCGCCTCCGACAATAAGCCCTGCTTTTTTCCGGGATCCTTTTGAAGAGCTTGCTGTTTTAATTTTTTTTTCAGCTTGTTTTTCTTTGTGGCGATCCATGCCTTTTCTGACTCCGTTTGTGATATTTTCATTAACAGCTTTACAAAAGCCTCTTCGGATGATTTTCCCGTGCTGATGGATAGCTTTTTTGCCGTAAAGAAAACCAATAGCTCAAGCATCAGGAAAGAAGTCTTTCCTGATGAAAACTAGCCTAATCAGCACCGGGAGGCAATGCCCGAGAGACAATGACTTACTCACGTGATTGCAAGTCCGGGGATTTTAAGGCATGATTCAAAAGTCCGAAGTAAATTCACTGATTGAAGCAATACTTGTCGAATAAAGCTTCAACCAGCCAGGAGAATAAAGGATGTGAGCAAAAAATTAATTCTGGTAACCGGAGCTTCAGGTTATATAGGCAGCCGGCTGATACCCGCTCTTCTCCATAAGGGGTACCCGGTAAGGGCAATGGTCCGGTCCAGGGCCAAACTTTTGTGTAAGACATGGATCAACCATCCCGCTCTGGAGATAGTTGAAGCAGACCTGCTTGATCCTTCCTCCCTGTACAAGGCTGTCCGGGACTGCAAAGTGGTTTATTATCTGGTGCACTCCATGAGTTCCAGGGTCGATGATTACGCGGCCACTGACCGGAAGGCTGCCGCAAATATGGCCGGAATCGCGGAACAGGAACATGTTGAGAGGATAATTTATCTAAGCGGTCTGGGTGACGACGATCCAGCTCTCAGTAAGCACCTGCGCTCCAGAGCAGAGGTGGGACAAATTCTGAATGCCTGCGCTGTGCCTGTCACAATTCTTCGTTCGGCGGTTATACTGGGGTCAGGGAGCGCATCGTTTGAGCTGATTCGATTTTTGACGGAAAGAATGCCCGTCATGCTTACCCCTGGCTGGGTCAGGACCATGTCTCAACCTGTTGCAGTAAGCAATGTGGTGCATTACCTGGTCGGATGCATGGAAAAAACTGAAACAGCCGGGGAAATATACGATATAGGTGGTCCCGATCTCCTGAGCTATGAGCAGTTATTCCGGATTTACGCGGAAGTCACCGGTCTTCCCCAGCGTATAGTTGTCAAGATTCCTTTCTTGACCCCGGCTCTGCTTGCAAGGTGCGCGGCGATGATAACCCCTGTACCTGCTATTTTATCAAAACCGCTCATTGAGAGCATGCGCAACACAGTTGTGTGCAGGGACAACAGAATCAGGGAGATAATACCTCAGGAGCTTTTGACCTGCAGGCAGGCCATGGTCAAATCCATGCAGATACTTTGCAGGGACAGGATTCAGGAGCCCTGGAAGGGGGATAATAGTCCCATTCCTCCTGAGTGGTTTACCTGCGGCGATATTTATTATGCCAGGGGGTCTATCCTGGAAATTTCCTATAAGGCTGTTCTTCAGGGTACCGCCCTTGAGTTCTGGCCGTTGGTACAAAACATAGGAGGCTCTCAGGGCTGGTACGGCACCGATGTGCTCTGGCGTGTCCGCGGAATGCTGGACCGGATGGCAGGGGGTTATGGTATGCAACGGGAAGGCTGCGATCAGTCCGGCCTTATGATGGGAAAAATGGTTGATTTCTGGCGTGTTCTGGAACATAAACCTCCCCACAGCCTGCTTTTGCTCGCGGAAATGAAAATGCCGGGTGAGGCAATGCTGGAATTTAAGATCCAGGACATGGCTGAAAGTCAGGTTGAAGTAGAAATTACGGTACGTTTTCTGCCAAAGGGACTGGGGGGTCTGGTTTATTGGCATTTGTCCCACGGCGTGCATGTTCTGGTTCTCAAGACCATGCTGCGCAACATGGTCCAAAGCTCTGGAATGCCTCTGGTCCATGGGCCTCGGGCTTTTTTCAGATAAGGTAACATGGTAATGATTTTATGCAGTTAATCAAAGCCTGGTTTGAAAGACAGTTCAACAACCCTCAGGTAGTAATCCTGACGGTTCTTCTGTTGACGGCATTCGCAGTGGTATATTTTCTGGGGCGGATGCTGATTCCTTTCTTTGCCGGACTGATAATCGCCTATCTCCTGGATGGGGTAGTCAAGCAGTTTACCAAGCGGGGTATGCCCAGATTTCTGGGGGTGTTCATCTCTTTTATGTTTTTCATGCTGCTTTTGTTCTTCAGCATTTTCTGGCTTGTCCCCCTGCTGACCAAACAGGTCACCCAGCTTGTACAGCAGTTGCCCACCATGATAAGCGAGGCTCAGAATCTTTTACTTCAACTTCCCGAAGAGTACCCAAGGTTTATTTCCGAGGAACAGGTTCACGAAATATTTTCGGTAATCCGGGGGGAGGTGGGCAAGCTTGCCCAGAATATCCTTGCCATCTCTGCGGCATCCGTGATTGGACTAATCACCCTTCTGGTGTACCTGATTATTGTACCACTCCTGGTCTTCTTTTTTCTTAAAGACAAGGAGATCATACTGAACTGGTTTGCGGGATTTCTCCCCAGGGATCATTCGCTGGCGGCTCAGGTGTGGGATGATGTCAACATGCAGATAGCCAACTATATCCGCGGCAAAACATGGGAAATAATAATTGTCTGGGTTATGACCTTTTTAGTCTTTACCCTGTTGAAACTCCAATACGCGATGCTTTTGGGTCTGATTGTGGGTTTCTCCGTACTGATACCCTATATCGGTGCTGCGGTGGCCACCATCCCCATTGCCCTGGTGGCGTATTTCCAATGGGGCCTGGGATCCGAATTCATCTGGATCCTGGTTGCCTACGCCATTATCCAGGCACTTGACGGAAACGTCCTGGCTCCCCTGCTTCTGGCAGAGGTGGTTGATATACATCCGGTGGGGGTAATAACGGCAATACTGGTTTTTGGAGGATTGTGGGGCTTCTGGGGCATATTCTTCGCCATCCCCCTGGCCACCGTCATTCAGGCCGTAATCAAAGCCTGGCCGGTTCAGACCGATATCTCGGTTTGCCATGAACCGCAGGCTCTGTCAGAAGAGGGAGAATGAACCGTCGAGTCAGTCGGTCATTGACTCAACAAAGACTCAGAGACGGTCGGCCCGCTGGAATGTCCCGGCGGCGATGAGCAGGCGACCAACTTGACAATGTTTATTACATGATCACATTATTTGATGTCGGGTCCGTCGGGTCTGACAAGCAAATGTTTGAAAGCTTCAAAAAAGATACAGGAGAATACATGGCTATGGATTTGAAAGGAACGACTATCCTGGCGGTGAAGAAAAGTGAACAGGTGGCCATGGCCGGCGACGGTCAGGTTACCTTCGGCCAGGCAGTGGTCATGAAGCATACCGCCAGAAAGGTACGCAGAATGTATAACGACCTGGTATTGGCAGGGTTTGCAGGAGCAACCGCCGATGCCTTTACCCTGTTTGAACGATTTGAAGCCAGGCTTGAGGAATATAGCGGCAATCTTCTGCGGGCCAGCGTGGAGCTGGCCAAGGAATGGCGGATGGATAAGTATCTGCGAAGACTTGAGGCCATGCTGATCGTGGCGGACAAGGACAATATTCTGATCATCAGCGGCAATGGTGACGTGATAGAACCTGACGACGGCATAGCAGCCATAGGATCAGGCGGAGCTTACGCCCTGGCCGCGGCCAGGGCCATGGTCCAGAATACCCAGATGCAGGCCGGTGATATAGTGGAAAAATCCATGAACATAGCGTCCGGCATATGTGTTTATACCAACAACAACATCACACTGGAAATAATCGGCTGAAAGGAAAGGTTTTAATGAGCAGCACACTGACTCCCAGAGAGATCGTATCAGAACTGGACAAGTTTATTATCGGGCAGGACGACGCAAAGAAAATGGTGGCCATTGCCCTTCGCAACAGGTGGCGCAGGCAGCAGCTTGATCCGGATCTTAGAGAGGAGATCGCTCCCAAAAACATCATAATGATCGGTCCTACGGGTGTGGGAAAGACGGAAATCGCCAGACGTCTGGCCAAGCTGGCGGGCTCTCCCTTTTTCAAGGTTGAAGCCTCCAAATTCACCGAAGTCGGTTATGTGGGCCGGGATGTGGAGTCAATGGTGCGCGATCTCATGGAAATCGGCATCAATATGGTTCGCGATGAGGAAAAGAAAAAGGTTCAGGTCAGGGCTGAAGCCAATGCAGAGGAAAAACTGCTGGATCTGTTGCTCCCTCCACAGAAATCTTACCCTCCGCCGGGTCAGAGTGGTTCCCAGCATGCCCGGCAACAGCTGCCTGAACAGCAGGTTTCGGCCCGGGAAGCTGAATCCACCAGTGAACAGCAGGCCAAGACCAGGGAAAAATTGAGAAAACTATGGAGGGACGGCCGCCTGGACGACCGTATTGTTGAGGTTGATGTCAAGACAGGGACAAATGTGGAAATAATGTCCATGCCCGGACTGGAGGACATGGAATTACAGTTCCGGGATATGTTCAGCAGGGTTTTTCCAAAAAAAACAAAAAGCCAGAAGGTCAAAGTTAAACACGCCTATAAGATACTTTTGCAGGACGAGACCGAAAAGCTGGTGGATATGGACAAGGTCACTGAAATAGCCAGGGAGCGGGTCGAGCAGGCAGGGATTATTTTTATTGACGAGATCGACAAGGTATGCGGCGGGGACAAATCCTCCAGGGCGGAGGTATCCAGAGAAGGTGTTCAAAGGGACCTGCTTCCCGTGGTTGAAGGCTGCGTTGTAAATACCAAGTACGGCATGATCCGTACGGATCATATTCTGTTTATCGCTGCCGGAGCTTTTCACTACTCCAAACCGTCAGACCTTGTGCCTGAGCTTCAGGGCAGGTTCCCCCTGCGGGTGGAGTTGTCAGCCCTTACCAGCAAGGATTTCTACCGCATCCTTACCGAGCCCCAGAACGCTCTGACCAAGCAGTACAAAGCCCTGCTTGGTACCGAAGGCGTTAACCTGGAGTTCACTGATGAATCTTTGCATGAAATTTCCAGCTTCGCCCAGAAGGTCAACGAAGAAAACGAAAATATCGGGGCCAGAAGGCTTTATACCATAATGGAAAAGCTTTTGCAGGACCTGTCCTTCAAGGCTCCGGAAATGGGCGGCCAGAAGGTGGTGTCCGATAAGGAATACGTTCTGGATAAACTCAAGGATGTCCTGGAAGACAAGGATTTATCCAGGTATATATTGTAAGGGGCATGGGTTAGAGAGCGAGTGGGCGACTTGGTGACTTGGCGAGGGAGCGATAAGGCAGAGGACAGAGGACTGAGGACTGAGGACAGAGGGCTAAGAGCAGAGGTCCCCGGTTGCGCGTAAGGATTGCCGCGCTCGGAGACTCGCTCGCAATGACATCTTTCTTTCAGACCGTGAAGTGAAGTGGTTCCGGGAAGAGCGTCGCTCTTACCTGTCATTGCGAAGGAGCGAAGCGACTGAAGCAATCTGTTGGGTGAAAGGCAGAGCTGTCTTGACAGGTGGCGGGGGCTCATCACCTCTCGTCATACCGGCGAACGCCGGTATCCAGTTTCTTGTTGAATGAACAGTGTGGCAAAGGGCAGAGGGCAAGAGCGAGTGGGTGAGTGGGCGAGGGAGCGATAGCTGAGGACATGAAAGATTTTTCAACTAGCAAGGAAAACCATGACGGATATTGATACAGAAAGCGCCCCGTACAAGGCCCGTATTCTTCTGGAGGCAATGCCCTACATCAGGGAATTCTACGGCCGGACAGTTGTTATCAAGTACGGCGGGCATGCCATGATTGACCAGGCCCTGAAAAAGAGCTTCGCCCTCAACGTGATTTTGCTCAAATATATCGGGATCAATCCGGTGATAGTGCACGGTGGAGGGCCGCAGATAGGCCGGATGCTTGAACAGCTCGGCATCGCCTGCCAGTTCCGTCAGGGACTGAGGGTCACGGATGAGGCCACCATGGATGTGGTGGAAATGGTTCTGGCAGGAAAGATCAACAAGGAAATAGTCAACCTGATCAATCTTAACGGAGGCAGGGCCGTGGGCTTATCCGGCAAAGACGGTCAGACAATTATGGCCCGCAAGATGGAAATGTTTATCGACAAGGAGAACGCCCCGCCTGAAATCATTGATCTGGGCAAGGTGGGCGAGGTTCAGGAGATAAACACCGGGCTGATAAAGGCTGTGCAGGATCAGGGTTTTATTCCCATAATCGCTCCGGTCGGGGTGGATGACATGGGGGAAACATATAATATCAACGCTGATTTTGTGGCCGGAGCAGTGGCCGCTGCCCTCAAGGCCCAAAAATTGATTCTTCTGACGGATGTAAGCGGAGTAAAGGCCGGGTCAGGGGAGGTGATTTCTTCCCTGACCCGGAGAGAGGCTGTGGACATCATTGAGTCAGGCATCGCTTCCGGCGGGATGATTCCCAAACTCAAATGCTGCATTGAAGCAATCGAGGAAGGCGTGCAAAAGGCTCATATTATCGACGGAAGGGTTGAGAACTCCATTGTCCTGGAGATCTTCACTAAAGGCGGAATAGGAACAGAGGTTGTCAGGTGATCAGCCTGATGGATATTCCGGCAAAAAAAAATTGGTTCCTAGACATTTGATATGGATTTACTGGTCACAAAAACCCGGCAATCAAGTTGGTGACAAAAAACTAATTCTTGATCATTGAAGATTTTTTTATCTCTCCCCCCCGGCACCTATCTTCAAGGCAGTTATTGCTGTTTTGAAAATAATTAGCTTCAGCGTGTTTTCAAGCGTCTCACAACTTTGTCATGAGATAGGTGCCGGGCAGGCTGCTCGAAGACTCGCTTGAGGGCACAGAGATCACAGAGAAAAGCATTTTTTCCTTGCCCTGAGCCGGGGCAATGAAAAAGGTCTTCCGCCCCAGGCGGGGAGCAACTTATCCATAGACCCCGGCTCGGGGGATATTGATATTTATCTCTTCCTCCTGTTTTCCTCTGCGAGCTCTAGGCCTGCTTCAGGCCGGGTGTGAGATATTTTTTTCCGGAGTGATTGCCAGTCGCTATTAGGGGCAAAATGCGGTTAGCAGCATGTTCAGCATATATAGTTTGAAAGAATCAAAATTCACACGAAACGTGGAAGAGCAAAAAACTGATTGTCATGTACTGGATCAGCACCGGTTCCTCCTCTGGATTCCGGCAGATCTAAAGCTTGCCAGGAGATGTTATGACCAAGACGACCATTTACGGTAAAAGCAGTTGACCCTTTACCACAAAGGCCCGTGAGGCTTTTAAGGATCACCGTTATGTAGACGTTC
>SKKD01000183.1 GCA_007121655.1 Desulfonatronovibrio sp.
CGGATTTAATGTTTATTGCAAAACCCCCTGAATATGATTAATAAAAAGAATTGAGAATTCTGCCTGCTCTCTGTGCGAGATGGACTGACCAGTTTTAATATCATGTTTTATCCGGATTATTCTAAAACTGAAAAACTATGAGGGCTGCCTGTAATCTGATTGGTTTTATGTTGCTGCAAACTCCCGGCGTGAGCCAGTAAGTCAAAACCATTAACTTGTTCAAGTGTTCAGAAGACAGTTCTTGTTCATGTTTTGACTAAAGGGCTTACGTCCGGTCAAACAGGCAGCAATGGCGATAATTAACCAGGATGCAGGCTTTGCTGAAGTGCAAAATGTGGAATAGTTACCTCGTTTCAAACATAACCAAAGTCACAATACGGAATATTATATGGAAAAAATCAGGAAAAAATTTATCGAGACCATGACCAACCGGCAGACAGCTGATTTTTTAAGAAGCCTGGCTTCAGGGATTGAAAGCGGAAAGCTCGAACTGGAAGAAGAGACCTATGACTGGGCGGAAATAGAAAAGATTAAAATCTCTTTTAAGAACCAGGAAAGTCAGCTCTTGGTCAAGACAAAACTGAAAGGTGAAACCTCTATGGACCTGGAAATGGATTTTGAGGAAGAAGACATAGATCCCGGTTCTGCTGACGACATCCCCCCTGACTACAAAAAACTGAAGAAGAGAATGAAAAGGTCATTCAGGGACATTCATTACAGCATGGTAAACGATCAATTTCCCGATGAGCAGGTGATGAATATTTTTGCCGGTGACTGTGCCCTCATGACCGGGTTCAAGGGTTATGGCGATGAAAAATATCCCGGCTTTCTGGAGAATGTGCGGGAAATGACCTCGGCTTACAACCAAAAGGATATGCTGCAGTTGAGGCATGCTGTAAGCAGGCTGACAAGGCTTATGAAAGATTGTCACCATCTCCACAAATAGTCCGTATGACACTGATGACATCCAATTCCCAGCCGACTGGGTCTGATGAAAAAATGGAAAAACTTGATCCTGGTAATCCCGGCAAAGAGATCACCGAACTTGACGTCCGGATTTTTAAAGAAATTACCGACCTGGCAATCACTACCCAACAGAAAGCGAGGGTGGCCACACCAACCAGGGTATTTCCCAGCCAGAAATTTGTTATGGCTGTGCACTGGCATCCTGAACATATTCCAATGGAAATCATCAGGCAGAGGATCGACAATACCTTTCCAGGAAAACAGGATGAACTGATCATTCCCACCCAGCACAACCGCTTGATGAGTTATGACGGGCAATATTCCGGAGTGGAAGTTGATTGCTATTCCCGGGGTTTCAAGCGCAAGGTACAGCTGCTCCTGCATTTCAAAACAGATAAGCTAGAAAGGGCAGATACCCTGAAATTAATTCTGAATCACACCTTTAAATACAGATCCAGCCAGGTTTTTGAGTTAATGGAAACCCTTATCAATCCCAAGTGGGATGATTATCTTCAGCTTGCTGCAGAAGGCACGGGCGTGAATGAAAAAGTGGTCAACTTTGCCAGAATTCATGCCGGAAAGCTTCGTGAACAGCTCAGGCAGAACCAGTCGGCAGTCAGTGCCGAGATAATAAAAAACAGGCTGGTAAGCGATTACATTGAGGCTCAAAGAGCACTTTTTCCTGATAATTTTATCAACAAGGTTCAGGTGTTCGTAAAGCATGTAAAAAAGATCGTTAAGGATAATTTCAGCCTGAACTACTTTTACCGCACGTCAGAGGTCATTGAAGAAGCCAGGAGTCTTGGAGGCGGCATAGTCGTGCCTCATCCCGAGCAGTTCTGGCCCATACTCCTGTGTGATTATGACGTGGACGGATATGAGGTCTGGAACCCTCAGTCTCAGGAGTACACCGAGTTTCTGATCAACGTCATCAACCGTCAGAACAAATCCATGAGATTCGGGAACAAAAAGCTCCTTCTTTTTATGGGTGACGACACTCACCTGTCGGAAAAGATCAAAGATCCAACCCACATCGAAGCATCCAAATATTACCGGGATATCGGAGTTCAGCCCGCCTGGGAGGATTTGTCCATAAAACAGTCACTGATTATGGGCGACTTCAGCCCGGAGAAGATGATTAAACATTACAGAGACCGTCTGAACGGATAAAAATTCTTATTTCCTCAGGATTATACACATGCAGAATTTCAAAGATCTGGAAGAAAAGATCCATTTCATGGTCCTGGAAGTGACCAGGCAGCTGGAAAACACCCTGAAAATCATACTGGATCCACAGTCAAGGCTGGCGGACAAGGTCAAGTCCAGAGATGATCATATAGACAACTACAAGGCGATCATAGAAAATATCTGTTTTTCGCGTATCCACGGACATGAAAACCTTCATAAACAGAGGGTGGATTTTATAAGGGCGGTAAACATAATCAGCAACAATCTCGAACGAATCAGCGACTTTGCGGTTAACATAGTTGGTCAGCTGGGCTATCTTGAAGATTCGAAAGCAATCAGAAATTATAATTGCAGGCCTTTTTTTCAGCAGATGCTTGATTCTCTGGAAATCCTCAACCCCGCCCTTTTCAGGAAGGACCTCAACCTGGCCCTGAAGATCTGCAAATCAGAGTTTGTGATAGACAAGCTCTACAAAGACTGCTTTGATGTCATTATTGAAGAATTGGAAGAAAAAGCCAACAAGCGTGACCTGGTCACGTGTCTTTTCATCTTCCGGTATTTGGAGAGAATGGGGGACTCTCTGTTGAATATCGGGGAAGCCATTATTTTTTCAGTGCTGGGCGAAAAACTTAAAATCCATCAGTATCAGGCCCTCAGGGAAAGCCTGGATTCCATTGATACGGAAATTCCGATTGATTCCGTTGATTTTGAGTCAATATGGGAATCACGTTCCGGATGCCGTATAGGGAAAATAATGGACCCCATAATGAGTGGAGGGAAAGGAGTTCTTTTCAAAGAGGGCAGGTTGGAGAAGATCGCCCGGGAAAAGGAGAATATTGAGACATGGCGGGAAATATTTCCCAGCCTGGTGCCGAAAATATTCAGCTACAACCGTTCAGGAGAAAACGCCTCCATGCTTCTGGAGTTTCTCCAGGGGTGTTCATTCCAGGAAACCCTTGGGCTTAATGATAAGGATATCCAGGAAAATTCCTTCTTTTTATTAAAGGAAACCCTTGGTCTGATCTGGGAAAAAACGTGCCGTCAGGAACCCGTAAACGCCGGGTTCATCTCTCAGCTGGGATCCAGGGTGGAAGATGTTTTGATGATTCATTCTGATTTTGATTTTTCCCAGATAGACATCGATGTCTCGCCTTCTCTTTCACTGGACAGGGTGATTGAAGTTCTTGCTGAAATAGAGCGAGGCGTTGATGCCCCTTTTTCAGTATTTATTCACGGCGATTTTAATTCCAGCAACATCATATATAACCAGAAGGATCAGCAGATATACTTTATTGATCTGCACAGGTCATGCTATAATGATTATATTCAGGATGTTTCGGTTTTTCTGATATCCAATTTCCGGCAGCCTGATTTTGAGCCCGGGTTCCGGGCCAATATCAACAGACTGAATCAGGTTTTTTTTAATTTTGTTCAGGATTTTGCACAGGAAAAAGGCGATAAGTTTTTTAAGACAAGGCTGGCCCTGGGCCTGGTCAGGTCATTTTTCACCTCCACCAGGTTTGAACTGGACAGAGAGTTTGCCGGGAGTATGTATCAAAGAGCTATATATCTGGCTGAGAAACTCATTTCTCATGTTGACAGGCCATGGGAAGAATTTGATTTTCCAACAGATGTTTTCAAGTATACCAAGTTTTAAATATTTATGAATTTTAAGTAAGCAGGCTATAACATGAGTAAACTGAAGATTGCGGTCATAGGAAACCCTGGAAGCTGGTCCACCGAAAGACTGGCAGACGCGCTGGAGGAAAATACCGGCTTCAGGTGCGTTGTTGAGATGTCCGCATCCAGTATGGATTTTGACAACAGATCCCTTCTTTTGGGGGATGTTGACCTGGCTTCACTGGACGGTCTGGTCATCAAGAAGATCGGGCCGGAATATTCATCTGACATGTTCAACAGACTGGAGGTATTAAGATTTTTCTGTAAAATTGGTATTCCGGTATATTCCAGGCCGGAAAGAATCATGGCCGCCCTAAACAGGCTCAGCTGTACAGTTACCCTGCAAAAAGGCGATATTGCAATGCCAAGTACGTTTATTACCGAAGATATTGATCAGGCCGTGAAAGTGGTCGCACGTTTCGGCAAGGCTGTTTTCAAACCCTTGTATTCCAGCAAGGCCAGGGGGATGGTGGTGGTGGAGGATGACAAGCACTGCCGGTTAAATATTGAAAATTTTCAGGCCGCAGGCAATACCACCATGTACATTCAAAAAATGATCGATATCCCGGGAAAAGATTTGGGAGTTGTGTTTCTTGGCGGTGAATACATAGGAACATATGCCAGGCGTCAGGGCTTTTCCTGGAATACCTGCACCTCCTCGGGAGGTCGATACGAAGAATATGAGCCCGGCCCCGAAACAATCGAATTGGCGCACAAAGCTCAATCACTTTTTGGTTTGGAATTCACATGCGTGGATGTTGTAGAAACCGAAACCGGCCCAATGGTATTTGAGGTTTCCGCCTTCGGAGGATTCAGGGGGCTGATGGAAGCCTGCGACATAGATGCCGCCAAACTCTATGCTGAACATGTAATCAGGAAGTTGGAAGCATGATTAATGAGAAAGGAGGGCAGGCAGAGATAAGACATCTCAAAAGCGACCCCGTACCGGACCAGCTTCAATTGGCCAGGCATGTTAAAGCCCCTGAACTGGGGCCGAAAATACTCTTTTTCAGCGGAGGTACAGCTCTCAACCCCCTGAGTAAAGCCCTGGTTCAATATACCCACAACTCCATCCATCTGATTACTCCCTTTGATTCCGGAGGCAGTTCCGCCAAACTCCGGCAGGCATTCGATATGCCGGCCTTCGGCGATATGCGCAGCAGGCTCATGGCTCTGGCAGATCAGACAGTCAAGGGTAATCTAGAGGTCTATAAGCTGTTCACTTATCGTCTGCCTACGGACAAGAATAACATGGAACTAAGGAGCAAACTGGAATCAATGGCCGCGGGGGATCACTTCCTTGTTGCAAGGGTTCATGACCCGATCCGCAGGATCATTTGCAGTCACCTGGACTTTTTCATCAGAAAAATGCCTTCTGATTTTGACCTCAGGGGGGCCAGTATCGGCAATCTCATTCTGGCTTCGGGCTATCTTGCCAATGACAGGCATATCGATCCGGTAATTGCTGTTTTTTCCAAACTTGCCGGAGTTCGTGGAACTGTACGACCCATAATGAACATTTTTTTGCACTTAATAGCCCGTCTGGAAGATGGTACCGTGGTCAAGGGTCAGCATATGATCACTGGTAAGGAATCCCGTCCTATTGAAGCACGGATTGAGGATATTTATCTTAGTAAAAGCCTGGAGGATCCGGCTCCATTTTATCCCCGGATCAAGAATGAGATTAAAGATCTGATTCTGGGTGCTGAATTGATATGTTATCCCATGGGCAGCTTTTATTCCAGCATAATCGCAAATATTCTGCCTGAAGGGGTTGGCTCGGCCATTGCCGCCAATGACTGTTCCAAGGTGTACATTCCCAATACGGGATATGATCCTGAACAAACGGGTACCAAACTGGAAGAGAGGGTTGAGATTCTTATCAGGCATCTCCGGAAAAGTTGTGCAGGATCTGAACCGGTGAGCAAACTTCTTAATTTTGTAGTTATTGACAGAGACCATTCTGTTTATCAGGGCGGGGTTGACATTCAAAGGATTACAAACCTTGGAGTGGAAACCCTGGAAATGCCCTTAACCCATAAAGATCAAGAGCCCTATCTTGATAAAGAGTTGCTCTCTGAGGCAATATTGTCCATGGTTTAAACAACCGGCATACAAGAGGCATATTGAAATATTTTCAAATTTTCAGTTGGTTCTTTTTGACAGGGCCTGCCTCATGATTAAGTTAAGCTTGCGCCGGGCCGGAAACCGAAAGCATCTACCTAATTATTGTCCCGCAATGAATCAGTCCCGGATTGTCATGGGCGATGACCATTAGACGCTTCGTCCGGTTTATTTCCGGTCAGGCTTCCGTCAGATTTAGATAAAACTGACAATTATTTTATACCTGCCTTAATTTATTAAAAGGAGAGAAATGGTGAGCAAAGAAGAGCTCAAAATAAAAGGTGTCATTGACATGGACGGGGCAGTTTCCTGCCTCGAGGACCTTGTTTCCGCCTTTAAACAAGGTATGGTGATTTTGGAAGGTGAAGGAAGGTCATTGTCTTTAAAGCCTGGTCCCGCCGTTGAAATCAAAATAAAAGCCAAATCAAAAAAAGAAAAGGAAACCCTTGAAATCGAACTCAGCTGGCCCCATGACGGGGAATTAAAGCCCGTGCCCCCTGAGTTTAAAATTTCCAGCCTGGGAGCTGCAGGGAAAACAGAGAATGAAGTTGTAGAGATCTGTGAATGCGTAATAATGACACCTGCCGCTTCAGCTCCACCCATAGTGGTTGATAAAAAGAAGTGATCTCCCTGAATGGTTGCCATTGCTGTTTTTTTGCAAAACTACATGTAAGCGTCTACCCGGGCACACCCGGGACCGACCCTGCTAGTAGCTTGAAATGACCTGTTCCTCTGTGCCCGTGTGTGCCCGTGAGATTGCCGAGCTCGTCCCGGTTGAATGGCTGCGCCTAAACTTCGTGGTATTCAACCCCGGTTGAATGGAAGAGATTCAACTGGGCAGGCACGGCAAGAAGACTCGCTCGCAATGACAACTGATAGTCAAGGTCCTGGTTACGCCTCACCTACGGTTCAAGTTACTTAGGAGTTGTTGAAACGAAGGATTTTTTTAATCAGGTGGATTCTTGTTTTTACTCTGGCTGGTGTTAAGTGTCCTGTATGAACGGCCAAGTATGAATTATACGTTCCTTATCTGCAGTTAAAAATACTTAAAGTCTTACTGCTTTGAACGGGGAATCAGTATGCTGCACAACCAGGTTTTCCATGTCCCGCGATCATTTCTGCCATCCTTATATTCCTCTGATTCCCCGGATTATATGTTTTTTGCCGCGTCACTAATTACTTTCCTGTTGAACAGACTACTAAGATTTATTTTTTTCAGGTTTTTTTTCTGCCTTCAGTTAATCAAACGGTCCAGTTCAGGCGGAGATGTTTTCATGGTTTTTGGATAATAATTACATACACATGTGGATAAGCTAAATCATATCAACGGTTATGAAAGAGGATTCACGGAAAAGAGACGGGTAAATCTTAAATGATAACTCTTCAGGTATATATGGTTCCTGAGAGCTTGCATGTCTTCCCGGACAAGTCTATGATCAATCTGATGTTCCGCAAGGGCGAAATGCCGCCCGGAAGATTCGGTGTTTTACTTCACCTGCCTGTACGGCAATGATTTCGTGCAGGTCCGGACTCCTGGATTTCAATTGAACTTTGAATTCCCATTCAGGTAAATATCTATGGCTAATATTCTAATCATCGACGACGACGAACTGTTCAGCCTCGGACTTTCAGATGCTCTTGCCGGCAGAGGGCACCGCATTATTTCCGCTCCTACGCTGAAGGAAGGATTCAGGCTCGCCCAATCGCGGGAGATGGATATAGTTTTCCTTGATTTGCAATTTCCCGAAGGAAGCGGAATGGATATTCTTCCCAAGCTCAAATCCCTGCCTGTTTCACCGGAAATCATAGTCATCACCAGTTCACTGGATGAGCAGAATGCTGAGACAGCCATCCGCAAAGGTGCCTGGGATTTCATCAAGAAGGCAAGCAGCCAGCTGGAGATGAAACTTTCATGTGAAAGAGCATTGGAGTACCGGAGTAAGAGGCTGGCTCTTCAGCCGGTAAAGCGTGAAGGAATCATCGGCAAAAGTCAGGCACTGATGCAATGCCTGGAAGTAACGGCAAAAGCGGCCAGAAGTAATGCCGAGGTTCTTTTGCTGGGCGAAACAGGTACCGGCAAGGAAGTGTTTGCCAGGGCTCTGCACGCCAACAGCCCACGCAGGGAAAACGAACTGGTGATTGTGGATTGCGCCTCTTTGACAGAAACCATAGCCGGCAGCGAACTTTTCGGATATCGCCGGGGTGCTTTTACCGGGGCGAATTCAGACAAGCCAGGCCTGATTCTCCGGGCCAACAAGGGCACCCTGTTCCTGGATGAGGTCAGCGAGTTGCCACTTTCCTTGCAAAAAACCTTTCTTCGGGTTCTGGAAAGCCAATCTTACCGCCCTCTTGGTCAAACTCACGAGTCGAGCAGCAATTTTCGGCTTATTTGCGCCAGCAACCGGGATTTACATGCCATGTCACGCAAGGGACTATTTCGAGAGGATCTTCTGTTCAGAATTCAAACTGTGGCTATCAACATCCCCCCCCTCAGAAAACGCATGGAGGATATCGAGGATCTTGTGAGCTATCATCTCAAGGAGATATCCAGGAAAGCCGGGCTTCCGGGCATGAGTGCCTCGCCGGAACTACTGGAGCTTTTTTCAGAGTACCACTGGCCGGGAAATGTGAGGGAGCTGGTAAACACCCTGAAGGCTCTGGTTGCCTCGGCACCCATGGAAAGAGTTCTGTATCCGTCACATCTTCCCCGGGATCTGCACGTCATGTTTCTTAAGTCCTACAAGTCAGCTTCAGCCCAGGATTCTCAAGGCGTGACCGAAACTGTCGCCAAATCTTATGTTTCCGCGGAACTTTTTGCCAAGGACTGGAAAACCTACAGCACCCTTACCAGGGAAACCTATGAAAAA